>JBKOUI010000330.1:0-2606 GCA_046723315.1 Pseudomonadota bacterium
GTGCTGACCTATGGTCGCTACGGCACCTTACGGGTCACATGGGCAGCGGTACCGCCGAATCAGCTGGAGGGCGTGGCGCGCTATCTGGCTGAGCATTGGAGACCACTAGTCGCAGACCGCCCGCTGAAAGTGTGCTTCCGATTGCGGTGAACTCTCCGTTTGGCAGGTAGACGCTGCGCCGCCGGCGAGGATCGCTTCGAGCGTTTCACGAAGCTTCATGTATTGATACCAAGCCCAAGGGGGTTCAGCCCCCGTTGCAAGCTTGTCGTTAGCCCAGTCAAGGACTCGCTCTAGCTCGGCGCGCGTCATGCTACCGAGTTTCTGCCGACACTATTGAGAAATGATTAGGCCCGCCTAGTTTGGTGCCGCCGCCAACGAGGCAAGATGCGCCTTCGGTTATTGGCCGCACACGCTCGAACCCGTGGTGCACACGAAGGGCACCACCACACCCCTGAAGCAGGTCGTATAGAACTGGGCGGTGACGATATCGGGCTGGAGCCTTGCCCTCGCTGGCACTCCGTGGGGGCGTACGGCCTTCCAGAATGGATCGCCCGCAACCGCACGCGCGGATAAGCTCACCGAACTCCATCCTCTCCTGCGCTGCACGTTGTAGGCGCTCTGCAGCGCAAGCGCTTGCGAGGTCTGCACAGCCTTCACTCTTGTTGGTGCGCTGTGCGTGGCGGTGACCAGTTCGCAGCCGGCCTTCGCAGGCTGGAGCCCAAGCCAAGCAAACACCGCAACACAGACCAAACCGCAAATCTTCGCCGCAAGACCCTTCATCGTTGCCTCCTCACCGAATCTCTGCCGCCGTTCGAACGACCGCGAGCTTAGCATATCGGCGTTGACGGAATCGAACTCATGAGTTTGTCTCGACGACAAGAGAACTGGATAAGGCTGGGCAGCCATGACGCTTCTCATCATCGGCATCGTCGCTTTTCTCGGCTTGCATGTCGTGCCGACGCTGCCAGGCTTGCGCGAGCGGCTCGTCGCGAGACTGGGCGAGGGGACCTACAAGGGCCTCTTTGCGCTCCTGTCGATCGCAAGCTTCATCCTACTGGTGTGGGGCTTCGCGAAAGCTCCGGTCATTCAGATTTGGTCACCGCCCGCGTGGACGCGCTGGGTGGCGATCATACTCATGCTGCCCGCCTTCATTTTCCTGGTGGCAGCCTACGTGCCGGGACAGATCAAGGCGAAGCTCAAGCATCCGTTCCTCGTCGCCATCAAGACCTGGGCTCTCGCGCATCTCATCGCTAACGGCGATCTCGCTTCGATCATTCTGTTCGCCTCGTTCCTGGCTTACGCCGCTTACGACCGCATCACGCTGAAAGGCCGGCCGGACCGCGGGCTCGTCGCCACGCCGAAATCGGGGCCACCGTCAAACGACGCTATCGCCCTGGTGCTTGGCGTCCTGCTCTACCTCGCCTTTCTGTTCTGGCTGCACCCGCTGCTGATCGGGACGTCGCCATTGCCGCAATAATGGAACAGACAGGTCGCCCGGGCATTTTTTGCACTGCAAAACGCCCTATATTTCTGTCATAAGACCCGAAAGAAGGGGCCCCTAGTTCAGGAGCTTAGAGACCGTGGCCGACCAGTTTGCCGTGAAGCGGGTGACCGCGCCGGACATCAAAAATCGCAAGGGCGGCGCGCCGATCGTGGCGCTGACCGCCTATCATGCGCACACCGCGCGCATCATCGATCCTTATGTCGATTTCCTGCTGGTCGGCGACAGCCTCGGCATGGTGATGCACGGCTACGAGACCACCGTGCCGGTGCCGCTCGAGCTCATGATTATGCATGCGCAGGCTGTAGTGCGCGGCTCAACGCGCGCGCTCGTCGTGGTCGACATGCCGTTCGGCTCTTACGAGGAGAGTCCCCCGGTCGCCTTCCGCAACGCCGCGCGCGTGCTGAAAGAGACCGGCTGCGGCGCGATCAAGCTCGAAGGCGGCGTGCAGATGGCCGAGACCATTCGCTATCTCACCGAGCGCGGCATTCCAGTGATGAGCCACATCGGCATGACGCCGCAGGCCGTCAACACTATCGGCAGCTTCAAGCCTCTCGGCCGCTATCGCTCGGAGTGGGCAGCCTATGAGGCTGACGCCAAGGCGGTCGCCGACGCCGGCGCCTTCGCCGTGGTGATCGAGGCGCTCGCTGAGTTGCTCGCCGCGCGCATCACCAAGGAGATCGCCATTCCGACCATCGGCATCGGCGCCTCTGCTGAATGCGACGGTCAAATTCTGGTGCTCGAAGACATGCTCGGCCTCTCTCCGCGCGTGCCGAAATTTGTGAAGGAGTACGCCCAGCTCGGCGCCGGCATCGAGGCAGCGGTCAAGGCCTTCGCCACCGAAGTGCGCAACCGCGCCTTCCCCTCTGCCGACTTCACCTATCCGATGTGCGAGGAGCCCGGCGAAGTCACGAAAAAGACCAAAATGACAGGCAGTTAGCCGCCAACCACGCGTCTCGTTGCTATGTCGGCCGATGCGGCCATGCGGCTCTTTACCTTGCGCGAGCAAGAGGCCTTCACTATACGGCGGCCAGGAAGGAGCGACCCTGAGCTCCTTGAGAACCGTCGTAACCATTTACCTCAGAAGAGTCCGCTGCCGATGAGC
>JBKOUI010000140.1:0-32814 GCA_046723315.1 Pseudomonadota bacterium
CCCCCGCCCATATGCGCGGCGATGACCGCCTGTTCGCATGCCTCGAGCGCGCGATCGAGATCCGAGGCCACGATGACATCTTCGGTGATGAAGCCGCGCGCGCGGAATGCGTTGCCCAGTTCCTGCGAAAGATTGACCAGCACAAGACGGGCGCCGACTTCGTCTGCAACCTGCTTGATCTGTGTGAAGCTGTGCATGGCCGAGGAGTCGATTCCAGTCACGAGACAGAAGTCGACTACCAGGAAACGGCAATCAGGTTGGCTGGCAAACAGCGCCTTCACCTGTTCATAGAGCCGGTTGGCGGAGCCGAAGAACAGATAGCTCTGTAAGCTCATGCCCTGAATCTCGCTGCCACGGGCAGAAAGGATGGCAAGCTCCTCCGGTCCGCGGTCGAGCGTTGAGCGGTATTCCGAGCCGTCAAATCTAAACTTGATCGCGTTCACCCGGCTCGCGCTTACCGCGAAAGTGGCGCAACCGATGATCACTCCGATGAGCACGCCGGCGATGAAGCCGAACTGGACGATGAGCAGCGCAATGGCGAGCAGCGAGGCATATTCGAGCAGCGAAATTCGCCGCGCCGCGTCGACTAGCCATTCGTACATGAGGCTTGCGCCGAGATAGAGAAGCAGGCCGCCGAGCACGAATTTGGGGACGTAGGCAATGAAGCCTGGGTCGACCATGAGCATTAGGACCGAGGCAACCGCGACGGTGAGCCCGCAAATAGGCCCGCGGCCGCCGGCGGCGTAAACCAGCGTGGTCCTGCTGAGCGAAATGCAGCTGACATAGCCGCCGAGAAGTGCGGCCACCGTATTCGCTGCACCCAGCGTCTTGAGTTCGCGGCCGAGATCGGCCTCGCGCCGCGCGGCAAGCTCGATGCCAGTGGTATTGAGCAGCATGGTGATGGCCGTCACGAACATCACGGCGAAAATGTCGCCGCTCAAACTCGGCAGAACACGCCAGGGGAATTGCCGAACGTCGCCGAAGTCCCATGTCGGCGCCAGCCCGACGGCATTCGGGGCCTTGAAGGTCCAACCGAGCGCGAGCGCATCGTTGAGACTCGTTCCGGTGAGGGCAAACATCAGATGGGCGAGGACCAGGGCGGCGAGCAGAATACCGGGAAGGAGGAACGGGTTTCGTCCACGACGCACGCCGATATAGAGGCCAATCGCGACCGCGCCTGCGGTTGCTAGCTGACCGAGCGTCGTCGGCTCGAGCAAAGCTGTCGCCGTCCACAAGGTGAGCCGCTGGTCGGTAATCACGCTGACCGCCCCACTCACCATTAACCAGCCGGTTGCGCTCAAGAATCCGCCGATCACCGGATAGGGAATGAAGCGAATCGCGCCACCGGCACGGGCAAGCCCGAGGAAGAAAAGCAGGAGACCCGTCAATAAGGTGGCAAGAGCCACCACGATCATGACCGGAGCCAAAAGATCATCCGGCGGGCCCATATCGATCAACCGCTGGGCGACTGTAGCCGCGAGCGTGGCGGTGACTGCCGCGGTTGCGCCATCAGGTGCGGCGATGGCGAAGGGAAGCGAGCTCCGCGCCGCCACAAAGGGGCGCTGATGGCCGTGGTGATGAAGGTGGCCGCGAGACCGTAGGCGAGCCAGGTGTGGAGCGAGGCGGAAAAGATAAGGGCCGCGAAGGAGAGGCCGTAGGCGACCGTCATGATGCTGGCGGCAAATCCGGCGAACAGGTCCTTCGTCTGCATAAGGAAGCGGCCGGTTAGCGGGCTTTCTCGGCTCCCGGCGACACTTTTGACCGACATTCCAGCTAAATCCTGCAAGCCCCGATGCCTTTTTTACAGGAGCAGCATCTTACGTGCAGTCTCCGCATGTTTTTGGCGTTATGGCGCGAATCTGCTGCGACGGATAGTCGAGACATGTGACGGTTTTCTGATAGCCCTACGCGGCGGTGGCAAGCTGCCGGTCTTACTCGGCGGCCTGCTTGGCACCGGCGCTCGCGCCCAGCTTCTTGAGAAGGTCTATAGCCGCCTCGGCAATGGGAGTGCCAGGGCCGAAGATCGCCTTCGCTCCAGCTTCGTACAGCGCCGGATAATCCTGCGGCGGGATCACACCTCCGACCACGATCATAATGTCGCCGCGACCTTGCTCCTCGAGCGCTTCGCGCAGTGCAGGCACGAGGGTGAGATGCCCTGCAGCAAGCGACGACACGCCGACAATATGCACGTCGTTCTCGACCGCCTGACGCGCGGCCTCCTCGGGCGTCTGAAACAGAGGGCCGATATCGACGTCGAAGCCAAGATCGGCGAACGCCGAGGCGATGACCTTCTGGCCGCGATCATGTCCGTCTTGCCCCATCTTAGCGACAAGGATGCGTGGCCTGCGTCCGTGCTCGGTCTCGAAGCTCTCGATCAGCTCCTTAATGCGGGTCATGCTTCCGTCCATGCGACCCATCTCCGCCTTGTAGACGCCGGTGATCGCCGACACTTCGGCGCGATGACGACCGAACACCTTCTCCAGAGCATAGGAGATTTCGCCGACCGTTGCCTTAACGCGGGCTGCCTCAACCGCGCCTTCTAGTAGGTTACCGGTTCCTGTCTCGGCATAATGGGTCAGCCGGTCAAGGGCTCCCTGTACATCCTTTTCGTTCCGCTCTTTCCGCAGCCGTGCAAGCTTTTCAAGCTGCTGGCGGCGCACGGCGCGGTTATCGACCTTTAGGATGGAGATCTCGGCGTCTTTGTCGGTCCGGTACTTGTTCACGCCGACGATGGTCTGACGTCCAGAATCGATGCGGCCTTGGGTGGCGGTCGCAGCCTGCTCGATCATGCGCTTGGGAATGCCGGCCGCGATCGCCTTGGTCATGCCGCCGATCTTCTCCACCTCCTCGATGTGCTTGAGAGCGCGCGCCGCGAGGTCATAGGTAAGGCGTTCGACGTAGAAGCTTCCGCCCCACGGATCAATGATGCGGGTGGTGCCGGACTCCTGCTGAAGAATGAGTTGTGTGTTACGGGCAACGCGCGCCGAAAAGTCCGTGGGCAGCGCCAGCGCCTCGTCGAGCGCATTGGTGTGCAGCGATTGGGTATGACCTTGCGTCGCCGCCATCGCCTCGACACAGGTGCGCACCACGTTGTTGAACACATCCTGGGCAGCGAGACTCCAACCACTCGTCTGGCAGTGGGTGCGGAGCGCAAGCGAGCGCGGGTCCTTCGGCTTGAACTCCTCTGCCATAAGCTTGGCCCAGAGGAGACGCGCGGCGCGCATCTTGGCGATCTCCATGAAGAGGTTCATGCCGATCGCCCAGAAAAACGAGAGCCGCGGCGCAAAGGCATCGACATCGAGTCCCGCATTCACACCAGCGCGCACATATTCGATGCCGTCGGCCAGCGTGTAGGCGAGCTCGAGGTCAGCCGTCGCACCAGCCTCCTGCATGTGATAGCCGGAGATCGAGATCGAGTTGAATTTCGGCATCTTCTTCGAGGTGTAGGCGAAGATGTCCGACACGATCCGCATCGAGGGTGCGGGCGGATAGATGTAGGTATTCCGCACCATGAACTCTTTGAGGATGTCGTTCTGGATCGTACCGGAGAGCTGCTCAGGCGGTACGCCTTGCTCCTCGCCGGCGACGATGAACAGCGCGAGCACAGGCAGCACTGCGCCGTTCATGGTCATCGACACCGAGACCTGATCGAGCGGGATGTGATCGAACAGGGTGCGCATGTCGTAAATCGAATCGATCGCGACGCCCGCCATGCCGACGTCACCGGTCACGCGCGGGTGATCAGAGTCGTAGCCACGGTGGGTGGCGAGATCGAAGGCGATGGACACGCCCTGCTGACCCGCGGCGAGGTTGCGACGATAGAAGGCGTTGGAATCTTCCGCGGTGGAGAAGCCGGAATATTGCCGGATCGTCCACGGCCTCTGCACATACATTGTGGGATAAGGCCCGCGCAGATAAGGCGCGATGCCGGGGAGGCCGTCGAGGAAATCGAGGCGTGCGGTGTCGTCGGCACGGTAGGCCGGCTTCACCGCGATGCCTTCCGGCGTCTGCCAGGCAGCTGTCGTGTCGGGCGCGGTGAAGTCGGGGCCGTTATTGTCCTCGAACTTCACGTCGGCGAATGAAGGAATGCGCGTCATCAGCAATCAAATCTCGTCATAGAGCGGTATTCAGGATTGAAAGCGTATCACAGCCTTGGTGGAGGAAGGTGCTAACGCCGGCATTCTCAAGCACCGCTCGGTCCGCTCCAGGCTTGCCTGCGAGGTAAACGCGAGACGCGCCGGCCCGGCTCAGCGCTTTAGCGACATCGACAGCCTGGCTTGCATAAACCTTGTCGGAGGAGCACAGGCAAGCGAGCTTAGCGCCAGATTGTCTGAATTGTTCCGCCAAGTTATCGCCTTTTCCTTCCACTGCTTCGATACCGCCAGCCTCGAACAGGCTCTTGGCGAAGCTTGCCCGCGCGTTGAAATCGGAAGCGCGTCCGAGGCAGGCAAGAAACACCTGGGGCCGTTCGCCGTGCTTGGCGAGATAGGCATCGCTCCGTTCGCGCAATCGCTCGAAGGGCTCGGCGAGCCGGATGCGGGGGAGGGCGTCAACGCTTTCTGTCGGAGACTCACCACTAGGCGCTTTGAGCACCACGACCGGCGCTTCCGCGAGGTCGGGAAAGTCGCTCGTGCCGACGAGCGAGTCTTTTCTGAGCGTTACGTTGGTCTCGCGCTCGGCCCTGACCTTAGCCACCGCGTGCTGGACCGAGCCGGCCTCAAGCGCTTTGGCCACGCCACCTTCGCGCTCGATGTCCTGAAACAGAGTCCAGGCCCTGGCAGAAAGTTGATCCGTGAGTGCTTCGATGGCGCCGGAGCCGGCGGCGGGATCGGCAACACGATGGATATTGGCTTCCTCCATAAGTATGGTCTGCGTGTTTCGCGCTATACGGCGCGCAAATGAGTCGGGTAGTCCAAGCGCGGCGCTGAACGGCAACACGGTGATCGCGTCGGCACCGCCCACCGCGGCGGCGAGTGCCGCGATCGTGCCGCGCACGATGTTCCCGTGCGGATCGCGCTTGGTCATCATACGCCACGCTGTCTCCGCGGCGATAAACGCGGGATGAGACTCGAGCCTGCACGCGTCTTCAACGCGCGCCCATAGTTTGCGCAGCGCGCGGAACTTTGCGGCGGTGAGGAGCTGATCCTGGTCGGCGGCGAGGCGGAAATAGATGAAGCGGCTCGCATCGCCGAGCGCGATGCCGCCGGCCTCCATGGCGCGGAGATAAGCGACGGCGAGGGCAAGCACAAAAGCAAGTTCCTGCGCCTCTGAGCCACCGGCCGCATGCACAACCCTTCCATCGGCAACAGCGAACGGACCGATGAAACCTTGGCCCGCAAGGTCGCCGATCAGCCCCGCAAAGATCGGCGCGATGTCTTTCCAAGGTAGGGGGCTTTGGCCACTCGTAGCTATCCCGCCGAGGGGGCCGAAGCCGAAGCGGATGGTCGCCTCCTTGGGTGCGATCCCGCGGGCTTTAACCAACGTCGCGATGAGTCCGGCGGCATCTTTCGACGGAGCGCTGAGGTCGAGATCAATGGCGATGCCGGCGTCGAGATAGATGCCGTCCAATGCCGCGCTGACCGCAGCACCTGTGGGCGGCAGAGCAAAGCCATAATCGCCGATGGACTGTGGAAAGACCAACGTGATGCCGTTCGCACCGTTGTTCAGGTCCTCGAGGATTTGCGTATTGGCGGCAGCCGGATCGGGGAGGTCGATCCGCTGCATCACCGCCCACGGCGTTCCGGCGACACGGCCCGCGATAGGCTTGACGTTGGGCGTACGCGGGTAGAGCGGCTCGATGGCGATGCCGTCATAGCTCCGCGATAAGAGCGAAGCGAAGGGCGCGCCTTTGAGCGCCTCCTCGACGAGCGCCTTCCACGCCGCCTCGTCGGCTGGCGGGAAGTCGCGAGCCAGGGAAAATTCCACCATTGTCGTCAGGTTCTAAGCTCCATTGGTCACTCCCTAGCATGAAGGCCAAGCGGCGCGGAAGCGTGCGGCCTGCTGGCCCATGCGCCACGCACGTCTTTGCGAGGGGCGGGCCATAAGGTTTAGACTGCCCGACTCTGATCAGAGGAGGACCGGCGATGGCTAAGCGGAAGGCAACGCCGAAAGAAGACGCAAGCCAGGCAGCGGCGCCCGCCAAGGCGCCCGACAACAGCGTCTATATCGGCAAGAGCATCAAGCCGGAGTTCATTTATCTCCGGCTTGCCAACCGCCATGGGCTCATCACTGGCGCCACTGGAACGGGTAAGACCGTCACCTTGCAGGGCCTGGCCGAAGGCTTCTCGGACCAAGGCGTGCCGGTATTCTGCGCCGACGTTAAGGGCGACCTTTCCGGCGTCGCTGAGCAGGGCGAGCCGAAGCCCTGGATCGAGGCGCGCGACAAGGAGATCGGCTACACGCAGGACTATCGCGCCTATCCGGTGATCTTCTGGGATCTGTTCGGCGAGAAGGGCCACCCGATCCGCGCCACTATCTCCGAGCTCGGCCCGCTCCTTCTCTCCCGCCTCATGGATCTCAGCGAGGCGCAGGAGGGCGTGCTCAATATTGCCTTCAAGATCGCCGATGACGAGAAGCTGCCGTTGCTCGATCTCAAGGACTTGCAGGCTCTGCTGCAAAATTTGGCCGATCGCGCTGGCGAGCTCACCACCAAATACGGCAACATCACCAAGGCTTCGATCGGATCGATCCAGCGCTCATTGCTGGTGCTCCAGCAACAAGGCGCCGACCATTTCTTCGGGGAGCCTGCGCTCAAAGTCAGCGACTTGATGCGGGTGAGCCGTGACGGGCGTGGCTATATCAGCGTGCTCGTCGCCGATAAGCTCATGGAGTCGCCGCGCCTCTACGCAACCTTCCTGTTGTTTCTCATGTCGGAGCTGTTCGAGGAGCTCCCCGAGGTTGGCGATCCCGACAAGCCTAAGCTCGTGTTTTTCTTCGACGAGGCGCATCTCCTGTTCAAGGATGCGCCCAAGGCGCTGCTCGAGAAAGTCGAGCAGGTGGTGCGGCTGATCCGCTCCAAAGGTGTTGGCATCTATTTCGTCACACAGAATCCGCTCGATATTCCCGACACCGTGTCGCGCCAGCTCGGCAACCGGGTTCAGCATGCGCTGCGCGCCTTCAGTCCGCTGGAGCAGAAAGCAGTCAAGGCGGCGGCCACCACCTTCCGCGCCAATCCTTCATTCGACACCGAGAAGGCGATTATGGAGCTCGGCATCGGTGAGGCACTCGTCTCGACGCTCGACGAGAAGGGCCAGCCCACCATGGTTCAGAAGACGCTCGTGAGGCCTCCGAACTCGAGGGTCGGCCCGATCACCGACGCCGAGCGCAAGGCCGTGATCAATGCGAGCCCCGTCGAAGCCGTCTACGACGAGACCGAGGATCGCGAGTCGGCCTACGAGATGTTGCAGAAGCGCACGGCGGCGCGTACCGAGGCCGAAGCGGCGCAATCCCAAGAGAATGAAAGCACCAAAGCCACCGGGGCTAAGCCGCGCAGCGATGGCTTCTGGACCACCTTCGGTAAGCAGATTGTCCGCTCGGTCGTGCCCGCGGCGACGCGAATGCTAGAGCAGCAAATCAAGCGCGGGACGCTGGGCGGTATCAGACGCGGTCGCAGCAGCGGCGGCATTTAGGTGAAGCGATCCTGACCTAGGCTAGGTGCCGGGCGCGAGCGCCAGCATCTCCTCGACGTGGCCCCAGTTGATGAGATGGTCGAACCACGCCTCGAGATATTTCGGCCGCTCGTTGCGATAGTCGATGTAATAGGAGTGCTCCCACACATCGACGCCGAGAATAGGCCAACCGCCTTGCACCAGCGGATTTTCGCCGTTCGGCGTCTTGGCCACTTGGAGTTTGCCATCCTTGACGGCGAGCCACGCCCAGCCTGAGCCGAACTGCGTCTTGCCTGCCTCGATGAAGTCGTTGCGGAACTTGTCGAAGCCGCCGAGGTCGCGGTCGATGAGCGCCTGCACCGCGCCCGGGATCTTCTTCCCGCCGCCGCCTTTCTTCATCCATGGCCAGAAATGAATGTGATTGAAGTCCTGTCCAGCGTTGTTGAAGACGCCGGGATTTTTTCCGTAGCTCGCCTTGACGATCTCCTCGAGACTTTTGCCTTCGAGGCCTGATCCCGGGAGCAGCTTGTTCAGATTGTCCACGTAAGCCTTGTGGTGCTTGTCGTGGTGGTATTGCAGCGTCTCGGCCGACATGTAGGGCTGAAGCGCATCGTAGGCGTAAGGAAGGGGCGGAAGTTCGAAGGCCACGGCGGTTGCTCCGGCAGGTTGCAAGAGGTGTGAACAAGCCCGCCGGAAGCTAAAGGTTCCCGGCAATCCAGGCAAGCCAAGCGCTTGGGAGGCAACAAAATGATAAGAGCGCGAACGGCCTAGCGGCTTCGCTATGAGCCGGATGAAGCGGTGACGAATCGGGTGGGCACGGAGCCCCTGAACTCCGTGCCCGGTGCCGAGGAAGGTTCGCTACATCAGTACAGGGATTTGACGCTTCTGAATTTGCGCCACTGCACCTGAACCTCGCATGAACCGTGCGTGCAGGATTGCTTCAGCAACTGGCTATTTCACGAGCGCCTGCAGCTCTTTGAACTCGCGCGTGCCGGCCCGTTCGAGCCACTCGAACAAGACCATCTCACTGTCGACCACATCAGCGCCGGACTTGAGCAGCCGGGCCAGCGCAAGCTTGCGGCTTAGCTTCGAACGCGAGCCCACTGCGTCGGCGACGACGAAAGACTCGAAGCCTTGCTCTTCGAGATCAATCGCCGTCTGAGTCACGCAAACATGAGCCTCGATCCCGCCGATGACGACTTGCGACCTACCTTGGCGGCGGAGCTCATGCAAGCGCTCGCGCAAAGGATCGCTCTTCAGGCAAGAGAATTCGACCTTGTCAACGACGCGACCGGAATTGGCGAAGGCGTCGCGGATCGGGTCCGCAGTGGGTCCGAGCCCTTGCGGATATTGCTCCGAGATCGTGATTGGCACGCCGAGCGTTCTCGCCGCGCGCACCAATCGCACGCAGCGGTCGATTACGCGGTCTTTGCCGGAGATCGCGTCGATGAGCTTCTCCTGGACGTCGATGATAAGGAGCTGTGACTTGTCGCGGGTGAGCAGCATGATCGCCCCCGTGACATAGCTCGCTTGCCGGGTCAAGCCTGAGCAATCTTCAATGCAAAAGCATAGGCGAGCGCGACTTCCTTCAGCCGTTCGAAGCGGCCGGAAGCGCCGGCATGGCCCGCCTCCATATTGGTGCGGAATAAAATGAGCCGATCGCTCGTGGCGTGCTCGCGCAGTCTGGCAATCCACTTCGCCGGCTCCCAATAGGTAACGCGCGGATCGGTAAGACCGGCAAGTGCCAGAATGTGCGGATAGGCTTGCGGCCGCACATTGTCGTAAGGCGAATAGGCGGCGATGGTTTTGTAGTCGGCCTCGCTCTCGATTGGATTGCCCCACTCCGGCCATTCGGGCGGAGTGAGCGGCAGGCTCGCATCGAGCATGGTGGTCAGCACATCGACGAAGGGGACCTCGGCGATGATGCCCAGAAACAGGTCTGGCGCCAGATTGGTGACGGCGCCCATTAGCATTCCGCCCGCGCTGCCGCCGTGCGCGACGATGCGGCCGCGCGAGGTGAAGCCCTCCTGTGCGAGAAATTCACCCGTAGCAATGAAGTCGGTGAAGGTGTTGACCTTCTTTTCCCGCTTCCCTTCCTTGTACCAGCGATAGCCTTTGTCCTTGCCACCACGCACGTGGGCGATGGCATAAACGAAGCCGCGATCGACCAGAGACAGTCCGTTGGTGGAGAATCCTGCCGGCATCGACATGCCATAGGCGCCATAGCCGTAGAGCAGGAGAGGAGCGGAGCCGTCGAGCTTCGTCTCCTTGCGGTAGAGGAGCGACACTGGGACGGTTTCGCCATCCTTGGCCGTCGCCATCACTCTCCGCGTCACATAGAGAGAGGGCTCGTGGCCGCTCGGAATTTCCTGAGTCTTGCGCAGCGCCCGGGTGCGCGCGCTCATATCGTAGTCGAACACTTGCGCCGGCGTCGTCATCGACGAATAGGTGAAGCGCAGCGTGCTTGTGTCGTACTCGTAGCCGGCTGACATGCCGAGCGAATAGGCCTCCTCGGCGAAGGTAATGGCGTGCTCCTGGCCGTCCTCGAAGCGCCGCACCACGATGCGCGGCAGACCGTCCTCGCGCTCGAGCCGAACGAGGAAATCCTTGAAGGCAACGACATCGAGAATGAGCCGGCCAGGTCGATGCGGCTCGATCTCGCGCCAGTTGTCGCGCTCCGGGCTGTCGACCGGGGCTTCGACAATGCGGTAATCCTCCGCGCCGCCCGAATTGGTCAGGATGATGAGGCGGCCGTCGTGATGGTCGACGGAATAATCGTGCTCGGGCTCGCGCGCCGCTACGAGTCGTGGCAAAGCAGAGAGATTAGCGGCTTCAATCAGGCTGACTTCCGCCGTCTCATGATCATGTACGCTGAGCAGGAGAAAGCGCCGGTCTTGCGTCGCGCTTAAGCCCAGAAAGAAACCGGGATCGCCCTGCTCATGGATAAGATCGTCAGCCGTCTCGGCGCCGATCGCATGGCGCAGCACACGGCGAGGGCGGTGCTCCTCGTCTAGCCAGACGTAAAGAAGCGCGCGGCTGTCGGTGCCCCACTCAAGCGAGCCATTGTTGTCGACGATGCGCGAGTCCACGAGCGCGCCGGTATCGGCTTCGATGACGTTGACCCTGTAGAACTCCGACCCCTTGATATCCACGGCGTAGGCGACAAGCTTGTGGTCGGGACTGTGCGTGACGCTCGCGACGCGAAAATAGATGTGCGGCTTTGATAGCGCGTTGCCGTCGATCAGAATGCGCTCGTCGCCGCCCTCGCGTGGCCTTCGGCAGAACAGCGGATGCTGAGCCCCGGTCACGTACCGCGTGTAGTAGGCGAATGGGCCATCGGGCGCTGGGACGCTTGTGTCGTCTTCCTTGATGCGTCCCTTCATCTCGGCGAAGAGCTGCGCTTGCAGTTCTTCGGTGTCGGCCATGATTGCCTTAGCGTAGGCGTTCTCGGCTTCGAGATGTGCCCTGATCGCAGGATCGAGCAGGGCGGGATCGCGCATCACGGCCTGCCAGTTCGCTGCGCGCAGCCAGGCATAATCGTCGATGCGCGCGATGCCGTGGTGAACCGTGGTCAAAGGTCTGCGCGCGGCGCGAGGAGCCCGCGCGCGAAATTGACGATCGTTCATGCGCTGAGCTTATGCGCCGCTTTTGTCGCCCTTGGTATCGAGGTCGAGCGCACATCCGTTGATGCAGTAGCGTAAGCCCGTCGGACCAGGCCCGTCAGGGAAGACGTGGCCTAGGTGCGCGTCACACTTGGCACATCTCACCTCAGTCCTCCGCATGCCGTAGGAACTGTCCTCGTGCGTGGTCACAGTGCCTTGTGCGGCGGCGGCGGTGAAGCTCGGCCATCCGGTTCCCGAGTCGAACTTTGTGTCGGAGCTAAAAAGCGGGGCGCCGCAGACGACGCAGCGATACATGCCGGCGCGCTTATCGTTGTAGTAAGGATGACTGAAGGCTCTCTCGGTGCCGTGCTCTTGCGTCACGTGGAATTGCTCTGGCGTAAGCTTCTTGCGTAGCTCTGGCTCGGACATTGCCGTCTTGCCCGGGGCGTTGTTCTCGATTTTCTCGACTTCTTTCATTGTGGGAACACTTTCACGGTTGTTCGCATTTATTAGGCCGAAAATATAAGCATCGTAGTTGACCTTCCGAAGGGCTCGAAAAACCGGTCACGCAGGGTTGATTCTCCGGTCGGGTTGTAGTTTTACCCGCTCTGGTTGTAACCGAAAGGCATTCTAATTATCGTGGGGGCGCTGCTAGTTAAACTCAAGCAGCGGAGGAAGGGCGTTGCGTGCACAACAGTTTCTTCAGCGTTCATCACGTTTCCGTGGTCTACATCTTTCACAAGAAAGGGTGCATTGCGCATGCGTGAAAAACTGCTACAGAGGGGCAAATCAACTAGGCTGCCTAAGGTAGACGGCCTTCTCTTGTTGCGAAACATTGTAACCTGCCGTCACAAAATTGGCGTAATCTAATGACTCAAAGATCAGTGGGCCCGGGAGATGCACGAGCACGCGCGAGAGTTCCTTGCGTGCTTGGTAGGACCGGGGATTAGTCAGGATCAAGGAGCCTCTTCATGGAAGCCAATCTGGAGAAGAATGAACTCGTCGAACTCACTGCGGAGATCGTGTCGGCCTATGTCAGCAACAATACCGTCGTTGCCACCGACCTTCCGGGCGTCATCCACAATGTGTTCGATGCGTTGAGCAAAGCCTCGAGCACTTCAGGCCTCCCGGCACGCGAGGAGCTAAAGCCGGCCATCCCCGTGAAGAAATCAGTCACACCGGAATACATCATCTGCCTCGAGGACGGTAAGAAGTTCAAGTCGCTGAAGCGCCATTTGCGGACCCATTACGATTTGTCGCCTGAGGAATACCGCGACAAATGGGGCTTGCCGCACGATTACCCGATGGTTGCGCCGAACTATGCCGCGGCCCGCTCCGACCTCGCCAAGCGCATGGGGCTCGGGCAGCGGCGGCGCTAAGGCGTGGTCAAAGCCGATTTGGGTAACCTAGGTTGTCCGCCGGCTCGCGCGTAGTGCTGCGAGCTCTCCTTTATAAGCGCTCAACAGACCGAGATGGCGATTGAGGTCATAGCTCCAATGGCCGGCAAGACCGCGCCTGCGTTCGGCCCTGAGCGCACGGCGAAGCTTGGCAAGCACGCGAAAGATTCCCTGTTGGCTTTTGATCTTCGAGCTCGTGCGGCCACAGCGCGATCAGCTTCGGTAGGTCGCGGGACCTTGAATAGGCGGCCGATCCGGCCGCTTCCATGATGCCGAACGTGCTCCTCGCGGTTATCCGCCCGCGCTCCCGCCTTGCTCTGATCTGGTGTTGCAGTCTTTGCCGCAATTGCTCACCTCCTCTCCCTGTCGAAGGCGTGAGCATGCACCCACGGGGGGTGCCGTGGATTGGTCTGGGGATAGGGGCCTCCGCGACCCGACATGTCCTTTTGTGTCCCCCGCTTTGGGAGTAGAATCCAACACTGCCCGTTAGGGCTCCAGAGGCTGGCCGACCATATCGCTGACAGCTACACGCGTGCGGCTGACTCTGAGGACCGCGCGAGGCAAGCTCCCAATGACGAGTTAAGGGCAAGCCACCTTCGCTTGGCTCAGGGCTGGCTCCATTTGGCGAGAAGCTACGAGTTCGTAGAGAGTCTCGAACGCTTCCTGCTTGACCTGCACAAGAAGGGCTGGCCGCTCAAAGTTGAGGACTTGCCGAGACCACCCGAAGAGAACGGCTAGTACGCGCCGGCGGTAGCGAACTTGAACCTGGCGACCCACGGGACTTGCCCGGCAGCAATCGGATTGCGTTTTCGTCACGCACAATTTTAGCCGGAACTCCCATCGCGCTGATATGGTTTTGCCTATCGGCGCTTCGCCAAGGGTAGGTCGGGATGTCGCTGGGCAATCAAGAAAGAGACGAGCGCGGGGCTGCGCCACCGGCGAAGCTCGACGTCACGCTTCACATCAATGGCATCGACCGTCGCGTGTCGCTCAGGCCGTGGACCACGCTACTCGACGCGCTGCGCGAATATCTCGATCTCACCGGAACGAAGAAGGGCTGCGATCACGGGCAGTGCGGCGCGTGTACCGTGCTCCTCAACGGGCGGCGCATCGTCTCCTGCCTGACGCTTGCGGTGATGCACGACGGCGCCGAGATCACGACCATCGAGGGTCTGGCCGCGAACGGCAAGCTGCATCCCTTGCAGGAAGCCTTCATTTCACATGACGGCTTCCAGTGTGGGTATTGCACACCTGGTCAGATCTGCTCGGGTGTTGGACTGATCGCCGAGGGCCACGCCAAGACGGCAGATGAAATCCGCGAATTGATGAGCGGCAATGTCTGCCGGTGCGGCTGCTACCCGAACATCGTTGCGGCCATCGAGGAGGTCATGAACGGCGGTTCGCAGGAGCCCGCGCCATGATCAATTTCGACTACGTCAAGGCGCGCGACGTCGGCGACGCCATTAAGCAGATTGGCGGACATCCGAATGCGCGGTTCATCGCCGGAGGCACCAACCTCATCGACCTGATGAAAGAAAATGTCGCGCGTCCCACGCGGCTGATCGACATCACTGGGTTGCCGCTTACCGAGATGAAGGAGACTGCCGCGGGCGGCTTGCGCATTGGTGCCCTCGTGCCGAATAGCGACCTCGCCTATGACGAGCGGATCAAGACCCGCTACCCGCTGCTGTCCAGCGCCATTCTCGCCGGCGCGTCAGCTCAGCTCCGCAACATGGCCTCCACCGGCGGCAATCTCCTTCAACGCACACGCTGCCTCTACTTCTATGACACGGCCATGCCCTGCAATAAGCGGGAGCCGGGCTCAGGCTGCGGCGCGATCGACGGCTTCAATCGCATGAACGCGGTCCTTGGCTGGAGCCAATCCTGTATCGCCGTGCACCCCTCGGATATGTGCGTGGCGCTGGCCGTGCTCGAAGCGACTGTTCATGTCACCGGGCCGAAGGGCGATCGCGCAATTCCCTTCGTCGATTTTCATCGCCTCCCTGGCGACACGCCCGAGCGTGATACCAACCTCGCCGAGGACGAAATCATCATTGCGGTCGAGCTGCCGCCTCGAGGCTTCAATCGCAACTACAGTTACCTGAAAATCAGAGACCGGCTGTCCTATGCCTTCGCCTTGGTGGCGGTCGCCGCCGCGCTTGAGCTTGACGGCGAAACTATCAAGGACGGGCGCGTGGCGCTTGGCGGCGTCGCCCATAAGCCTTGGCGGATTCCGGCAGCAGAAGATCGTCTCAAAGGACAAAGGCCTGATCGAAAGATTTTCGGTGAGGTTGCCGACGCCATTCTGCGCGATGCCAAAGGCTTTGCCCACAATGCTTTCAAGATAGAGCTCGCGCGGCGAGCGATCGTACGGACCCTCGAGCAGGCCACCGCCGGAACGCCGCAGCCTCAGGCCGCGAAGGTAATCGTGTAGCCCAATCATGACGCTCTTCACCAGGAACAGCATCGGCAAGCCAATATCGCGGGTGGACGGTCCGGCCAAAGTGACCGGCGCCGCGAAATATGCCGCCGAGTTCAACGTTCCCAATCTCGCCCACGGCTTCGTCGTCAACAGCGAGATCGCCAAAGGACGCATCAAGAGAATCGATCGAACCGCTGCACTAGCCGTGCCAGGCGTGATCGAAGTGTTCGCGCACGACAACCGACCCGAGATCGCGTCGTCGAGCAAGAAATACGCAGACGACACGGCTCCGCCAGGGACGCCGTTCCAGCCGCTTTATAACGACAGAATCTTGTTTGCAGGGCAGCCCATTGCGCTCGTGGTGGCGGAGGAGTTCGAGATCGCGCGCTTTGCCGCCACGCTGGTCAAGATCGAATACGAGACGGAGGAGGCGGCTACCGACATCGAGACGCAAATCGGCAGGGCCTACGATCCGCCGAAGAAGCGGGAGGCGAATTGGAATCCGGCGCCGCGCGGCAACGTCGATAAGGCTCTAACGCAATCGCCGATCAAGATTCAGCACGCATATCGCACGCCGATCGAGCACCACAATCCGATGGAGTGCTTCGGGACCACGGCCGTCTGGGACGATGGGCGCCTCACCATCTATGACAAGACCCAAGGCGCGCCGAATTGCCATCGCTACGTGTGCAGTGTCTTCGGCCTTTCCAAAGACAAAGTCCGCGTCCTGTCGCCTTATGTCGGCGGTGCTTTCGGAACTGGGCTCAGGCCGAACTATCAACTGCCATTGGCGGTGTTGGCTGCCATCGGGCTCAACCGCCCGGTGAGGGTTGCGCTTACCCGGCAACAGATGTTCACCGTTGGTTACCGGCCCGAGACAATTCAGACACTGACTTTGGGCGCCGAGGATGACGGAAGCCTGTCGGCGCTGAGGCACGATGCGATCGCCAACACCTCCCGCTTCGAGGATTATCAGGAGCCGATCGCGATCTGGACCGGTGCGCTCTATCACTGCAATGACGCGGCGGCGAGCGCGAAGCTCGCGCAGATCGACCTGTTCACCCCTTGCGACATGCGCGCGCCCGGCGGCGCGTCATCCCTCTACTGCATCGAGAGCGCGATGGACGAGCTCAGCTACGCGGTCGGCATCGACCCGCTCGAGCTCCGCCTGAGGAATTATTCGGAATGGGACCAGAACGAAGACAAGCCCTTCACCAGCAAGGCGCTCAAGGACTGCTACTACCAAGGCGCCGAGCGGTTCGGCTGGTCTAAGCGGAAACCTGAGCCCCGCTCCATGCGCGAAGGCCGCGAACTGGTCGGCTATGGCATGGCGACAGGAGTTTGGGCCGCATTGGGCGTGCCGACAAGCGCGCGGGCGGTGCTCGCGCCTGACGGCACTTTGGAGATTGGCTGCGCCACGGCTGATATTGGCACCGGCACTTACACCATCCTCACTCAGATCGGTGCCGAGATGCTCGGGCTGCCGATCGACAAGGTCACGGTCAAGGTCGGCGATTCAGATCTGCCGCCGGCACCAGTCGAGGGCGGGTCCTGGACAGCAGCCTCGGCAGGCTCCGCAGTGGTGGAGGCTTGCAACGGTATACGCGAGCAGCTGCTCAAGCGTGCCGGCAAAATCAAAAATGCTCCGCTGGAAGGCACGAAGTCGGCCGACGTGACTTTTGTCGACGGTGAAATCAGGGTGACAGGCGATCCCTCCCGGGCCATGTCGCTGACTGATGTGCTTCACGGGCTTAACGAGCCCATCAAGGCTGAGGTCAACTCCAAACCCGACTTCAGCGTGTTGAAGCGCTACTCCCCCTATACCCATTCTGCCGTGTTCGCCGAGGTTAGGCTCGACGAGGAGCTTGGCATGCTCCGTGTGGTTCGCGTCGTCAGCGCGGTGGCGGCCGGCCGCATCCTCAATCCGAAGACGGCGCGCAGCCAGATCATGGGCGCCGTGGTGGGCGGCATCGGCATGGCGCTGCATGAAGAGACGGTGATCGACCATCGCTATGGCCGTTTCATCAACCACAATTTCGCCGAGTATCACGTACCGGTGAATGCCGACATCCACGACATCGACGTGATTTTCGTCGATGAGCGCGAGCCTCATCTCAATCCGCTCGGCGTGAAAGGCGTCGGCGAGATCGGTATCGTCGGCACGGCTGCGGCGGTCGCCAATGCCGTCTATCACGCAACCGGCGTGCGTGTGCGCGATCTCCCCATCACCATCGACAAGCTGCTCGGTCTTACACCGTCGAAGTGAGACTTCTCACCCTCTCGTCATGCCCGGCCGAAGTGCCGGCATCCACGAATTTTCAGCCGTCGTGGATGGCCGGGACGAGCCCGGCCATGACGAACATGAAAATGCTCGTCACTGTCCCCGCGCTGCAATCCGCACTTAAACTGCACGCGCCTCGTCCACTTGAAGGGCGCATCATGAGGCGTTCATGAAGGAGCGGGACGAGGTGCGGCGCCTGCGGGCTCATGGACGCAACATGAGCGCTCGGGCGGCATCGGAGCTCCTCCCGGACCCACTATGAGGTCCTGCTGGGAGCCAGCTGAAGGATCGGTCGGCGCATTCGAGCGTGACGGACCGGACTAAAGCGAGGCCCGGTGCCGTATGGACGTCGCGATTGGCGCGCCGAGAGGCGCCCGCCGTGGTCCCAAAAGGATCGCGGACACCATAGGTTTGCGCTTTTCGGCGCGCCATCCCCTTCCTTATGCCTCGCGGGCGCATGCTCGGCGAGAGTCGTTGTCATGCCTGCGAAGCGGGCAGCTTTCCTTGCACGATTGGCTTCTGTTCGTCCACGTCACCGCGGCACCATTATCCCCGCCAAGCTCTTTTGCGCTATCTTCTGATAGGAGTATATTCCTATTACGAAGGGAGCCCAAGAACAATGAGTGCGAGTCGGGTTTTAGAGCGCCAGTACGTAAGGAATGGGGGCACGGGAACTCTCGCAGGAGGCGGGCATGAGTTGAGGCGCGCCATAGATCCCGCTGTTGCGGTGGTGTTCGAGGTCGAGCGCGATCTCCGCGCCACCACCCGCCGATCGCCGCGGACGGCATTCGCCCGCCAGGTCGCCATGTATCTCGCCCATGTGCTGTGCGGCCTAACCCTAACTGAGGTCGGGGCGCTGTTCGCCCGCGACCGCACGACCGTGGCTCATGCCTGTGGCGTTGTGGAGGATAAGCGCGACAATCCCGATTTCGACGGAAGGCTTGATCATCTCGAGCGCGCGGTCGCCTCCCTCATCGACGCGCTTTCGTGGCATCGCAGTTCACAATGACGCGCGGCAAGACGAGAGGGTGGCTGCCGCGCTCGAATGAGGACGACGACCTCTACAGGCGGCAGCATCAGCTCAGAAGAACCAGCGAGAGGGAGATCAACGGCGCGCGACGTGCCGTGCTCCTTAACGAAGGCGAGAGTCCGCTCGGCTGGCTCAAGAGCCGCAAGGACCGGAACGGCAACCCTCTCATCTCGGAACCGCAATACGCGGCCGGCGAGCGCTTACGCGCCGATTATTGGTTCGCGCATATGAGCCCGCGCGTGACCTCGAATTGGGCAGCCTTCGCGCCGCAGGACCGTGCGCGGCGGGGCGCGCCATCCAATTCCGCCGCTCTCCGCGACGAGGTGATCGCGGCCAAAGAACGGTGATGCGCGCGTTGATGACGGTCGGTCCGGAGCTCTCCGGCATCCTGGTCGATATCTGCTGCGAGCTGAAAGGACTCGAGGAGGCCGAGAAAGCTAACGGCTGGCCGGCGCGGGCAGGTAAAGTCGTGCTGCAAATCGCACTGACGCGGCTCGCCAAATATTACGGGCTGGTCGCCGCTGACGAGGCGGTACCGCGCAAGACCGGACTGCGTCATTGGGGGGCCGACGACTACCGCCCGACGCTCGACGCCTGGCGCCAAAAGGAGCCGGGTAAGGATTAATGCAGCGTGCGCTGGCTAAGGGCAGATTCGGCGTCGCTCCTGATCCGCTTCACCATGGCCATCAGACCATTGGAGCGCTGCGGCGTGAGATGCTCTTTGAGATGCAGCAAGCCGAGCGTATTCGGTGCGTCGGTACTGATGATCTCCTGAGCCGTCTTGCCCGAATAGAGCGCGAAGAGGATGGCGATCAGACCGCGCACGATGTGGGCGTCACTATCGCCGATGAAGCTGAGGCGCGGGCTACCGCCGTTGGGCTCAACCTTGGTCGAGAGCCAGACTTGGCTCACGCAGCCTTGCACCTTGTTGGCAGCCGAGCGATCGGCCTCGGGCAGGGGATCGAGCTTACGCCCGAGCTCGATCACGTAGCGATAACGATCCTCCCAATCGTCGAGGAAGGCGAAATCGGCAAGAATCTCGTCGAAGGCCGGGATTTGCCGCGTATCGGTAAGCGTGTCCATGACTCTAATATAGGCAGAAACCGGGCCCGCTGCGACCGGCATCGGGCAGCTTCCGCCAATAGAGCGGGGCGCGCAATCCGAGAGGGAAAGGGCATAACCTTCCCGGATGCGCGCCCCGGGCAGGCGGGGGGCCGCCAAACTCTAGTCGTGTTTCGTCGAACCTACGTGCCCGAGGCGTCAGGGCCCGACCAGTCCACCTCACGGTCGGCCGGGACCAGCGTGTCCTGCGACGCGCCAGTCTCCCAGCTCGCAGGCGCCGCGGCGCTTTCGGCAGCGCCGTCACCGTTGTTAGGCCAGGATGCGCCAGGCTCGTCGCTGCCGGCACCGCTCTGCCCGTTGATGAAGTCCATCAACAGATGCGCGCCGAACTCGGCCTTCTGCATGAACACGTCGATGACGTCGCGGCCCTTGGCGCAGGGCTCCGGATTGCGATCGCAGAAGCCCGTCACATCTTTCACCGCCGCCTCGGCGGTGCCGTACACTTCGCTCCGCTGCTTGTCGTCGGTTGGCAGCAACAGAATTAGAATCATCAGCCAAAAGGCCGTGCGGATAAGAAACATCATTGCCTTGCCCTCTCTGTTTAGACGCGTGCGGCTTTGGCGCCGCTATCGTTCCCCTACGAGGTTGGCACTATAGCGCAGAGAAAATAAGGGAGTTTCACCGTAATCGCTAAAATTCGAATCGAAAACTTTTGTTGAATCTGCTGATTAGAAGATTCGCTGTTTAGTAATACACGAGCGTAACTGGTTATTAATGTGCTTAGAGATCGACTCAAATTTTAGCGATTGCCCTCGTCCCCGGCGCAATTCGGCATGGCGTCTCGGTTCAATAAGTGAGGTAGAGAAACGTTGCTTCGTTTTAAGCTTCTTTAAGCGCAGGCCTTGATAATGCCCAATCAAGACCATCGGGGACGGAAGCGGCTTGGCCCGCTCCGAAAAGCGCGTGTTTGATCGAGAGACTGTGCGTGGGCTCGCCGCCTATTTCAGCTCGCTCGTGCATGAGTCGATTCGCGGCGATGCGCGCGCCGCCGCTCGCCAGCAAACCTTCATCGCCTTGCATGTGCTGAGCGGTCTGCTCGCGCTCTGCGTCTTTCCCATCTACCTGGTAATGATCGGGAAGCCATCGCTGGGAAGCGCCGTGGCTTTCCTTTGGTTTCTATCGCCGATCGCCGTCGCCATCTTCCTGTCGCGGACCGGACGATTCGCAGCCGCTCAGCTCCTGTCCGTGGCGAATTTCGCAGGACTGATCACCTATTGTGCTTGGCTTAGCGGCGGCCTCGACTCGTGGCTGATCCTCGGCGCCGTAAGTGCGGTGATCGGTGCCATGGCGCTGGTGATCGCGGCGCAGCCTGTGCAGAAGCGCTCCGGGAACGCCGTCATTGGCGATGAGCCTTACCGGTTGCTCGCCGAGAATGTGAGCGACCTGATCACACGTCATGATGAGAAAGGACGCGTCCTATTTGCCTCGCGCAGCGCGCAGCAGCTCTTCGGAGAGCCGGCGGCGAAGATCCTGGGAGAGGGCCTCTTCCAGCGAGTCCACGTCGCCGATCGCCCGGCCTATCTCACGGCCTTATCGGGCTGCCAGGCCGACGGCAAGCCGACCGCGGTCGAGTTCAGGGCGCGTCGCGCCGGAGGCCCCGAGCCGGCAGGCTACGTATGGGTCGAGATGCGCTGCCAGCCGATGCGGAGCGCCGATGTCGCCACGCGCCAACGGCCATCGATTGCTGCCGTCACCCGCGACATCTCTGACCGCAAGGCGCAAGAGGTCGAGCTCGTACGGACGCGCGACGAGGCCGAGAGCGCGAGCCGCATGAAGACGCAGTTCCTCGCCAATATGAGCCACGAACTGCGCACGCCGCTCACCGCGATCATGGGCTTCTCCGAGATCCTCAACCGCGAGCTGTTCGGCACGCTTGGCGAAGAGCGCTACCGCGACTATGCGCATCTCATCCACGAGAGCGGCGAGCACCTGCTGAACGTCGTCAATGACATCTTAGACATGTCGAAGATCGAGACGGGCAAGTTCAAGATCGTCAAAGAGCCGTTCGACGTGGCGTCGCTGGTGACGTCGTGCTGCGATCTCACGCGCCACATTGCCGAGCAGAAATCGGTTCGGCTCACCGTTGACGTGATGCCGGCTATGCCGACGCTTTCGGCTGATAAGCGCGCCTGCAAGCAGATGCTGATCAACGTGATCTCGAATGCCATTAAATTCACCAAAGCCGGCGGCCATGTGCAGGTCTCGGCGCGGGCATCGAATGGAGCCGTGGAGCTCGTTGTGGCTGACAATGGCATCGGCATCGCTGCAGCGGACCTTCCCAAGCTCGGTAATCCTTTCGTGCAGGCCAACCACTCTTGTCAGGGGAGTTACGAGGGGGCAGGCCTCGGCCTGTCGTTGGTCAAGGGCCTGGCGCGGCTTCACGGAGGCAAGCTCGAGCTCGCAAGCACGCTCGGTAAAGGCACGACCGCCACGATCACGCTGCCGCTCAAGAGCCAAAATGAATCGGTGGAGGGGTCAGCGGAAACCCCGACAGTCTCGGCCGCATGAGGCATTCGGCGAGCCTAACCGCCTTCTTCGGAGGCACGGCGGGTTTAGCATTCTCTTTAGCTTCGGACGCCAAGATGGCCGGCGAAGGGGCGAGGCATGCCCCTTCACGTAGGGACCTCTAAAAGTTCACAAATAGCGATGAGCGTATTACCCGCGCGGCTCGTATTCCTAGCCTTCATCGGCCTCACGGGAGGCATCATCTACAACGCGCTCTATTTGCAAGATCTGCATGGCGTGCCAGTTGCCGGCTCCTCGCAGCCGCGCAAGGTTGTAACAACCTCGGTTAGCGCACCGCCGGCGGACACCGAGAAACTTCCTCCCGTCAGCACTGATCTACCGCCTTTGAAGGTCGATCCGAACGCGTCCGATCTCCTGCTCAGAGCCGTGCAGCGCGAGCTTGCGACCCGCGGCTTCGATGTCGGCCCCATCGATGGCAAGCCGAGCGACAAGACGCGTACTGCGATCTCGGCCTATCAAAAGAGTCAGGGCCTTCCGATTACGGGCGTCGCCAGCGATGCTTTGCTGCGCCACATTCTGCTCGGCGCAAGCGTGCAATCGGGAAGCGCAACCGGCTCGATCGCCGGGGCTGCGAGTGGCACTGGCAAGCTCAAGACGAGTGCGGCCGACGGTGCCACGCCAAAACCCGCCACCGACTCGGCGGCGAAGCCGACAGTTGCTGCCACGGTCAAGGCCGTGCAGCAGACGCTTGCCGATCTCGGCTATTCACCGGGACGCGCCGACGGCGCCGTGGGCGAAGCCACCACCCGCGCAATCACCGCATTTCAGCGCGACCGCAAGATGGCCGAGACCGGCCGCATCACGCCCGAGCTCCTGCGCGAGCTCAAGCGCGTCACTGGACATGACCTGACGAAGACCGCCGCTGAACGCTAAGCTCGGGCCCGAGGTGGTCGATGCGCGTCAGGAGCGAGATTTGGGTTAGGGCCTATTTGCGCCGCTGCCAGGCGCAAGGCGTCCCGGTGGTGATCGCGCGGCGCGGCGACGAGGCGGCGGGCGCCATCTTCATCTGCATCGACCGGCTCGACGGCACGGTTTTCCTGTATGGGCCTGCACCCGCCGGTCTGATCGGCAGCGAGACGGAGCGTCGCTGGATGAATTGCTTCGGGAACCGCGCGGTCGGTCTCGTTGAAGTGGAAGGGTATCTTGCCAAGCAACGAAAGTTCGACCCCGATCTATGGATCGTCGAAGTCGAAGACAAAGCTGGGCGGCACTTTCTCGACGACGCGGCAGTCGAGGACGAAGGAAAGGGAAGGGACGATTAGGAGTTCGTTAACCTTACCTGCGCCTTAATATTCGAGGGGGCACACGGCCCGAGAGTGAGCTTGGAGACTGAATATGGCCGTCATCCTGGAATTCCGCCGGACCGAGGAGGCCGTGAGCCGGATCACCAAGCCCGTGCAGGCCTCGCTCGGCGAGATCATCATCTTCCCCGGCGTGAGAATCGATCGCCGCGCTTCAGGCGACAGCCCGCGGCAGAGCGGCGCGTCTTCGGGACGACGTACTCAACGCGCTCGCAAGAAATCCTAACTGGCGTCAACCGGCCTTCGCATACGGACCGCAGAAGGTGGTCTTGAGCGCCTGCTCGGCACGCGCAGAGCGGCTTGGTCCGACCAGCGGCGCGCGGATGAGGGCGATTCCCTCGGTTACCGGGGAATTCACCACCACCACTTCATCGGAGCTTTCCGGAGCGTCGACCCCTGCTTCCTCGACAGTCTGATCGGCCGCGGTGATGACGAGGTCAATCTGGGCTCGTTTCATGTCAGCGCCGGCCACCGAATAGAAATTGTCTCCCTCCGGTGTGTAGAGCGCAATGAGCCATAGGTCGTCAGGTACCGCCGCCTTGAGCCGCACCGGTCCATTGGTGAGGTCAAACCGGCAAAAGGCATAGCGCACGTCAGGCGCCATCATGGGCATGACCTGACGGCCAGGCGCCGCGGCCGGCAGCTCGATCATGCTATTTGCCGGACCGAGTGCGGCTAGCCTCGCATGCGCGTTCTTGGGTGCAAGCAGAGGCAGCGTAAGCACGGCAACGATATGGATGAGCCCAGCGAGCACGAGGCCGAGCACAACGTAAAGACCGGGAATCCTTACTCGCATGACTTACGCTCGATTTTCGGCAGTCGCTCAGCCGGGACCAATCCGATACCTACGGAGTCGGTTTCGCGTGGGCTGTAGATGCGCAGCAGCAGGATCAGGTTCTGATCTTCGGTTCCGCCTGGCAGCCAATTCTCCGGGCGAGCCGTCCTCGCGAGATTTATGTGGAACTTCCCGTCGGAACGGCGAAGCGTCTCCTCGCTGTTGAAGCTGTAGCGGCCGCTAGGGTTGTCGATCAGCCCGCCATATTCGTCGTACAGGGCGATCGACCACCAACGAGCGTTCAGCGGAGAGCCGTCGATCGAGTATTCGCAAGACGAAGTCAGCGTGTGTCCGTTGCTATCGGTGCGCGCCAGGAAATAACGGGCGACGGTCGACGAAAGCGGGAGCCTGCCGCTGCGTGCCACATGGGCCTTGGTGTAGGGATCGGCGTCTGGTTTGCCTTCACTCTCCCAACCAGACCACGGCCCGACCTTCGTGGTTGTGAGCGGCGAGCCGTACTCGATCATATACCAGGCCGAACCGATGCCGAGAAACAGCGCAACCGCGAAGGTCCCGATGAAATAGGCGAGATCCCGCATGGAATGCGTTCCCTCGTGCTCGCGCCGAGCGGTGGGCGAGGAGGAGAGGACAAATGGCGGGTTGGTCAGTACGCTGGTCAAGCGGAAGCGTCCGTTACGATGATACCGTGGCGCGCCGTCTAGTGAGGGACAGGCGCAGCATCGTCCTTTCCGGTCGACAGAGCGGTTTGCGGCTCAGCCGGCACCAGCACAACGTCGGCCGATGGTTGAGGCTGAGCTTCGCCGTTCGTCGAGGCGAGACTTGGCTTCGATGAGGAGCCCGTCGCGGGCGGGGCGGGCGCCTCGGCGCGGTCAGGCTTACTCGCATCGCTCGGTGTGAGACGCCGGGCGTCCTTGAGCAGAGCGCTGATCTTGTCGAGAACCTCCCGCGTCGCCTGCGACATGTCCTTGACGCTTTCCGCAGGGGCCGGTGCGGGGGTCTCCTCTGCGGCAGCGGAGGCGTTCTGGGCAGCCGCGGCAGCGAGCCGCTGCTGCTCCGCAGCTTGCACCGGGTGGAGTTCGATACCCGGGATCTGCGGGATGTTGTCGGTATCGTGCGCCGCGACCATGAAGGCGTGCCACGTCTGCGCCGGGAAACTGCCGCCGGTCACGCGCGACATGGGTGTGAAATCGTCGTTACCGAGCCAGACGCCGGCCACGTATTGGCCGGTGATGCCCATGAACCACGCATCGCGGAAGGCCGAGCTGGTTCCCGTCTTGCCGATGGAATAGGTGTAGTCGAGCTGCGCCGCACGGCCCGTCCCCCCGGTGACTACCTGTTGCATCATGGTGTTCAGCATCTCGACCGATTTGCGGGAGAAGATTTGCTTGCGCGGCGGCTCATCGCGGTCGTGATTGTAGAGCGTCTCCTCGCTTGCCAGTCCACGGATCTCTTCGATGGCGTAGGCACGAACGTCGAGGCCGCCGGATGCGAACACAGCATAGTTTTCCGTATGCTCGAGCGGCGTCAGGCCTTGATCGCCTAACGCGAGTGAGCAGGTTTTCTTCAAGCGCATGATGCCTAGCTTCCTCATGGTCTCCAGGACCTTGTCGCGGCCGACATCGAGCGAGACCTTCACCGCGATGGTGTTGATCGAATGGGCAAGCGCATCATGGAGCGCCATGGTGTTGCTTTCGCCGGCGGCGAAATTCTTAGGCGCCCAGTGGCCACAAGCCGCACCTCCGCCGCTCACCACGGTTTTTGGCGTGTACTTTCCAGTCTCGAACGCGGTGAGATAGACGTATGGCTTGAAGGACGAGCCGGGCTGGCGATAGGCATGGGTGGCGCGATTGAACTGGCTCTCGCCATAGTCCTTGCCGCCGACCAGAGCGCGTACCGCGCCGTCGGTCTCCATGACGACCATGGCGCCTTGTTCGAAATGACGGGCGCGCCCCGACGTTGCGATCGTGGTCTCGAGCGCGTCTTCGGCCATCCTTTGCAGCCCAGTGTCGACCGTCGTTCGGGCAACGAGAATGTGATCCTCCTTGCCGTGCATGATGCGCTGCACTTCCTCGAAAGCCCAGTCGAGGAAGTAGTCAGGCGTTTGCGACTCGCCGCGCTCGACAATCTTGGCGGGGTTCATGCGGGCGCCATAAACTTGGCCCTCGCTCATGAATCCGGCCTCGACCATATTGCTCAAGACCTCGTTGGCGCGGGCGCGCGAGGCGGCCAGGTTGACGTGGGGCGCATAGCGCGTGGGCGCCTTAAACATGCCGGCGAGCATCGCCGCCTCGGCGAGGTTCACATCGCGGATGGACTTGCCGAAATAATATTGCGCCGCGGCTTCGACGCCGTAGGAGCCGCCGCCGAGATAGGCGCGGTCGAAATAGAGCTTGAGGATCTCGGGCTTGGTGTAGTGGTTCTCGAGATAGACGGCGATAAGGGCTTCTTTGATCTTGCGGCTCAGGGAGCGCTCGGGCGACAGAAACATGTTCTTGGCGAGCTGCTGAGTGAGCGAGCTACCACCCTGCACCACGGTGTCGTGACGGGCGTTGGCGGCTAGCGCCCGGAACGTACCCATCACGTCGACGCCGAAATGCTCGAAGAAGCGACGGTCCTCGGTCGCCAGTGTCGCCTTGATCATGACGTCGGGAATTTCGTCGAGCGGCACGGAGTCGTCGCGCAGAAGGCCACGCTTACCGATCTCGTTGCCATAGCGATCGAGGAAGGTGACGCTATACTCGTCGGAGAGGTTCATCTTGCCTTGCGCGATTTCGAAAGCCGGAAGCGCGAAGGCGGCGAGCACGAGGAGGGCGCCGGCACCGAGCGTCAGTCCTTCGCAGGCAAGCTCATTCAGAGCGCGAAGGAAGCCCTTGACCTCGAACTTGTTGAAGAAGGAAGAGTAACCGCTCCACCAGTCGAGGAAGCGAGTCCACGAGTTGTAGAGGCCAGAGTCGATCCAGGAATCGATCTTCAGCCAATCGACGAGCTTGGTCTGCCGATTACCCTGCAGGATGTCCCGCACCTTGCCCCGACCTCTCGCGTGCAAAACCACCCGGCGGATCGGGTGCGCCCGATCTACCGCGCGGAAGGGATCTTAGGGTGCGGAACCTACACCTTGATTGAGGCCATTTATAGAGGGCCCTGAAGCCGCAGCGGGGGAGTGGGTGCTGCCTACTGTTTGACCTCGAAGCCGCGGGCCTTCATGCAGGCGATGTAGTCCTTGTCGGCAGACCCTGGCCGGAAGCGGGAGAAGATGGCGAGCATGTTGGCCATGCCTTTGGTCTTGGTGTCCTCCTTGCAAGCCGCCTCGGCGGCCGCGAGGGTGTTGCCGGCCTCCTGCGCCGAGCGCTGGCCCACCAGGGTGAAGTCGTGCGGCGCGGGGTCGGAGGCGCAGCCGAGAAGCGGTGCGCCAAGCAGGCAGGCGGCGAGAGCTGCACTTTTGACCCGCATCCTGCGAAACCCCGCGATCCTTATTGGATCAGAATGCCATTTCGGGCCCAAGAGGCGGGAGGTTTGCGCTCCCGCACCCTCGGGCGACGCCATTAGCAGGAAAAGTTAGGGCCGAAAGATGAAAAGCCGCTTTCCTGGTGGTGTGCGCGAAAGCGTACGCGGAGCGTGGCTACCAGAGCCGCGGTACCAGCCGATAGCGTACCCGCCTTGCATAGTCGGCATAGCCGTCGAGCTCGGCCATCAGCGTGCGCTCCTCGAGCACGGCGCGGATGGCGAGGAGAAGCAGGAGAACCACGGAGAAGAGCAGGCCCCACCACGAGCCGAGCAGGAGCGGCGTGCCGATGAACAATGGAATGATGCCGCCATACATCGGATGGCGCACGAAGGCGTAAGGCCCGGTGCTCACCACCTTGTGGCCGCGCTCCTTCTGCACCTTGACCACCGGCGCGGCGAAGCTGTTCTCGCGCGTCACCAGCCACATGACATAGAAGGTGACGCAGATCAGCATGCCGCCTACGACCTCAAGCCACACCGGCACGGCCGACCACGCGAAGCGCTTGGCGTCGAAGGCAATCAGCACAAGCCACAAGAGATAGAGCAGGAAGAAGACGCTGAGCAGCAGCTTGTCCCAGCCCTTCTGCCCGCGCTGAATGATCGGCCCCATGCGCTCATTCAAGAGCGCCGGGTCGTGGCGCGCGAGCATGAGTCCGGTGCCGAGCCCGGCCGTCGCGTTCAGCCCGAGATAGATCCAGGCTTGCGGCCAACGCACCGTGCCGGCCGCGATGAACAGCAGCAGGCCGAGCAGGGCGAGGAAGATGGCGGTGCGGACCACGAGTTTCCTGGTCACGTCCGAGGTTGTCACGGCGGGTGCGGTCATGAGCGTAAAGTTAACTGCCCATCGTGGTTTCACGATGACGTGAGCAGGCTCCCGCGCACGCCACGCTTCTCCCCGCCTCCCCGCCATTGGCATAGACTGCCTGCGGAACACAGCTGCTAGAGCCGGAGGACATCGAACGATGCGAACACCCATCACCAACGCCGCCACCCTTATCCTGGGGTTCGCCGCCTTCGCGCTCAGCCAAGGCCTCCCGCTGTCTCACGCGCTTGCCGCCGATTGCAGCCAGGGCGCGCTCGAGGAGCGGGTGGCTTGCCTCGGCCAGGCGGTCAACACGCTCGAGGCCAAGCTCGCCGACCTGACCAAGCAGCTCGAGGCCAAGGCCGACGCGGCCGACGCGCTCAAATGGAACGACCGCATCGCGCTCCGCAACGAGGACATGCGCATCTATCCCCGCTGCCTCGACAATCCGGGGCCGAACTCGCCCGACCTGACCGCCGTAGTCGCCAATTCCTGCGCCAAGGTGCCGGCCCAGACCTGGATGATCGCCAAGCCCTATCACTAAGGGAGCCGCCGGGGGGGAACGGGCTGCCGCGCTGGCGCGTTTTTCTGTCGCCCTTTAAGGGCGGAAACCCCCATAGGAGACGACCCATGAAGAGGACGTATGTGACGTCGGCGCTCGCCGGCGCATTCGCGCTCGGCCTCGCCACTGCTGCCTTCGCGGTAACCGGTGAATTCGACAATATGTGTACGCAGGGCCTTGCGATGGGCAAGCAAATCAAAACGGATTGCTCGATCAATGGCCAATACGACGGCAAGACCTATTGCTTCGGCAGCGAAGATGCCAAGACAGAGTTCATGAAGAACCCCAAGGCCAATCTCGCCAAGGCGCAGTCGACCTATTCGAGCCTCAAGAAGGGCTAAGGCTCGCTGGTCGAGAGACTGAAGCTTGGGCGACCACTCGTTGCCTCCAATGAAATGGTGCCGGAGGGGCCCGCCCGTCGCGGGCCCTTGCCGCATTGGGCGTCCTAAACTCCATGCTACTATTCGCGCGACCCAGGGCTGAAGTTCAACGGCCCGGGGAGGGAGGTTTCATGGCGAAGATTGCCTGGGCCGCTATTGCGCTCGCGCTGACCATGGCGCCGGCACTGTCGCACGCCGAAGACGCGAAGCCCGCCCAAGGCGCGCCGCCGCCCGCGCAAGCCGCGCCGAGCTCGGAGCTTTCCTGCAACGAGAAAGCGGTGACCGGCAGCGGGCCTGGCTTCAAGAGCTCGCAGGAGGAATCGGAGGCGGCCGCGATCAAGGATTGGCTCGACAAGGCGCGCGCCGTCTATAGCGACGCCGATTGGAAGAAGACCAAGGAGCCGAAGATGGAATGCGTGAAGCAGGGCCTCTACAGCAAGTGCTTCGCCATCGCCATTCCGTGCGGTACGGCGAAGGCGAGTGCGCCGTAGTCTTGCGTTCGCGATCTAGGTCGAGATGAGAGGAAGAGGCCGGATGACGATGCAACGAACGACGGCCGCCCTCGCACTGGCGCTTGCTTCATTCGTTGGCGGCGCCTCGGCCGAAACGCCGGGCGGAGCCTCGCCGCAGACTCAACCGAAATGTTTGAAGGCCGAGGTCAATCCCGTGACGGGACAGGTGCTATGCATCGATCCGCTCGGCGCGCCAGTCGAGCCTCTGCCGCCCGAGGCCGCGGCGCGGTGCAATCCCGATCAGCAGCGCGGCCAATGGGCCTGGGCGCCGAACTGCACACCCGAGCCTGAAGGCATGTGAGCCTCGCATCTCTTTTTCCAGATCGATTGATCTGCGAGGCCGATACTTGCATCATGGCCTTATTAGCATCGGGGCAGCAAAATGAGATGGGTTACGGTTATTTTAGCGGTGTCGCTCCTCATGGCCGGAGCAGGCATCGGCGATGCCAAGCACAGAGTTGGTCAACATAAAGACAATCCGACAAAGATCAGCCAGCACAAGGACAACCCGACCAAGCATCGAGGGCTTTGGTATCGGTTCTGGCACGGCAAATGACTGAGAAGCATCCTAGACGCTCAACCATTGGGCGAAGCGCATAGCCGAGATCGCATCCGGCGATCGGACAGAGCCTGACAAGCGCCAGCACCGTCTTCGCTGAACGCGAGCTAGAGAAAGTAGAAGAGGGTGATCGCGATCAGCACGAGGACGACAGCGAAGATCACGGGCTGATCGTCGGCCTTGCCGAAATGCTCCCTCCACCAATCGAAAACGCCGATATACATGGCGGGATCTCCTTCAACTGTTAGCTGGGGAGGGGGCTGCGGCCTGTAAAGGGTGCGCCGTGCGTAACCTTTGTCATTTCAGCCTTGTATTGACATTGTATACACACTATCTTGAGTGCGTATTTTGTCCGAAAAGGAACCTCCGATGACCACGTCTGCCCGCCGTAAAGATGCTTCCGCCCGTTCGCGAAGGGACGCGGTCATCAATGTGCGTCTGGCGCGGCAAACCAGGGATCTGATCGATAGCGCTGCTCAAGCGGCGGGAAAATCGCGCAGCGAGTTCATTGTCGAGAGCGCGCGAAAGAGCGCCACCGATGTCCTCTTGGACCAGCGATTCTTCGCGCTCGATACACGGCAGTTCAAGCGGTTCGCCACGACGCTCGACCGACCTCCGGCACCCAATCAGAAACTAAGGGAGCTGTTCGCGAAGCAAGCGCCTTGGGAGCGATAACGGGCCGCCGCGGTCTTGCCCCTCTCGCCTCCTCAGCCGATCAGTGCTGACGACGACGTAAGTCAGTTCGACTGCGGCGTTGAAACTCTTGATGAATGGCTGCGCCGGCACGCGCTCAGAAGCGAGGGACGGTCGGCGCGCACCTATGTCGTCAAAGACGATCGACGCGTTGCCGGATACTATTGTCTCGCGACCGGCGCGGTGGCGCGGTCGAATGTGCCGCGCGGCATCAGGCATGGTCTGCCCGATCCAGTTCCGGTCATGGTGCTCGGCCGGCTCGCCGTCGATAGGGGTCATCAGCGAGGCGGCGTCGGCGGCGGCCTTCTCAAGGATGCGCTCAGGCGCACATTGCAGGTCGCCACCCAGGTGGGCGTGCGCGCGGTGCTGGTTCATGCCATCGACGATGCGGCGGCCGCCTTTTACGCGCAGTACGGCTTTATCGAATTCCCCGCTGGAACGCGCACGCTTTACCTGCCGGTGGAATCGATCGCTGCGGCTCTATGAATAAGCCGGAGAGCAGCACGGCCAGCGGACCGGAGGTGCAGAACTGCATGTGACAGGACTCCTCACCACTGGTTGTCATGGCCGGGCTTGTCCCGGCCATCCACGATTTCATTTTCTGCGGCACTAAAAAAATCGTGGATGCCCGGCACAAGGCCGGGCATGACGAGATGTCTCTTGTGAGTCGGCGTTAGGTTGTGTCGATGCTGAACCTGTTCGGTCAGGCGAGGTCGCGGGCGAGCCGCTCGCTGTGGATGCTCGAGGAGATCGGCATCCCGTATCAGCACGTGCCGATCAGGCCCTACACCGAGAGCCGGTCGCCAGACTATCTGCGCATCAATCCCAACGGACATGTTCCGAGCCTGGACGATGGCGGCTTCGTGCTTTGGGAGTCGCTCGCGATCAATCTCTATCTCGCCGAGACCTATGCGAGCGCGCCGCTCTGGCCGGCCGGCGCCAAAGATCACGGGCGCATCTATCAATGGAGCTTGTGGGCCGCCAACGAGATCGAGCCGCGCATCGTGAGCATCGCCAAGGGCCTGGCGCAGAACGCGCCCGATCCGCAGGCCGTCGCGACCGGGCTCGAGCAGCTCTCCGCGGCGCTGCGCATCCTGGAGGATAGGCTCACCGCGCCCTATCTGCTCGGCGCGAACTTCACCGCGGGCGATCTCAACCTTGCCTCGACGCTGCGCGAGCCCGGCGAGGAGGGCATCTCCGGACTCGCGGCGATCGATCTTGCGCCGTTTCCGAATGTCGCGGGCTGGCTCGATCGCTGCAGCGCGCGGCCAGCCAATCGCCGCGTCGCTGCGCTGGTGGACTAGCCACTGAACAACTTATACGTTCGTTCGCCCAGGCGTCCGTAAAAATGGGGGTTCAAGTGGCAAGAAGAACAATGGGTCAGCGAAAACTCGAAGATAACTGTCTTCGTCTTCGGGATCGCATGCCGATGCTTGCGGCATGGTGGTGGCGGGGCGGGGCGTCGATGGGCGCGGCTATGTGCTCGCCGATCTCACCCGCGAGCGGGCGCGGCCGCTCGATTGGGCGCGCGCCGTGGTCGAGGCTTATCGAAGCCACGAGGCCGACCGCATCGTGGTCGAGGTGAACCAGGGCGGCGATCTGGTCGAGGCTGTGCTCAGGCAGGTCGATGCTTCGATGCCGGTGCGGCCGGTGCGGGCGATGCGCGGCAAATGGCTGCGCGCCGAGCCGGTGGCCGCCTTGTACGAGCAGGGCCGCGT
>JBKOUI010000070.1:0-4263 GCA_046723315.1 Pseudomonadota bacterium
TGTGGAGGTCGAGTTCGTCGTCAACAATGCGGGATTCGGTCTGTTCGGCTATGCGATCGAACTCGATCGGGCAGAGCAGCTCGGCATCATCGCCGTCAACATCGTTGCCTTGACCGATTTGTCGTTACGGTTTTCCGAAAGTCTGATCCGCCATCGTGGCGGTATCCTAAATCTCGGTTCGCTTGCGGGCTTTCTGCCGGGCCCCGGGATGGCAGTGTATTATGCGTCCAAGGCTTATGTCCTTTCGTTCAGCGAAGCGCTGCGCCAGGAGCTCGCTCCGCACGGAGTGCGCGTGACGATGCTCTGTCCCGGATCGGTGTCGACGGAATTTCAGGCGCGGGCGGGAATTAAACCCGGATTTGACCATGAAATCCTGAACGTCTCGGCATCGGATGTCGCTCGGGCAGGGTATCGCGGGCTGATGGCCAACAAGCGCGCCGTGCTGCCCGGTTTCGGCATGAAGATTGTTCCGTCTCTGCTCCGGCTGTTTCCGCGCGGGTTTATCCTGGCGGCGATCGGTCGTGTTCAGCTGCGAAAACGCAGATAAGGTTAGAGCGTCAACCGAAAAGGCCGCGAGCTGATATTTTAACCGCTTTTCGAAGTCGAAGCGTCGCCGGACCGGGCTGTTTGGGGCCTCACCTCTAATGCCCTTTCGCTGGCGCGCTCAAGTCGATGGGCTTGATGATGAGTGCAAGCGGAATCATCAAAGCGCCGACTATTGCCAGCGTCCAAAACACATCGATATAGGCGAGGAAATCGACCTGCCGCTGCAAGGTTTGTCCCACCCAGGCAATCGCCTGTGACGCTGCCTCGGAGGCGTTCGAGCCTTGCGAGCGGAAATAGCGCGTCGCTGCATCGATGGTCTGCTGGTAGCCGATATCGGACGGCGCCGTATGTTCGATCAGGCGGCTTTGATGGAACTGCTGACGCTGCGCCAGAACGCTCTGCGCCAACGCGACCCCCATCGATCCCCCGATGTTGCGGGCGACATTAATCAGGGCCGACGCCTGGTTGGTTTTGCCCGGCGGCAAGCCGTCATAGGACGCCGTCGTGACCGGCAGGAACAGGAATGGTAACCCCAGCGCGAGAAAGATGCGCGACCACGCAGCGTAGGCATAGGTGATATCGCTGTTCAAGCCGGTGAGGTGCCACATCGCAAACGCGACGATGCACGCGCCAGTCATGATCAGGTATTTTGGCTGCACGAGGGCGACCAGCTTTCCGACGATTGGCATCAGCATCAGCGTAAATATCCCGCCAGGCGACAGGGCCAATCCAGCCAGCATCGCGGTGTACCCGAGTTCGGTTTGCAGCAGTTGCGGCAACAACTGCGTCGTCGAGATCAACACGGCTCCGGTGCCGAGCATCACCAGGAAGCAGGCGCCAAATTGGCGACGTCCCAACAGGCGGATATCGACAATGGGATCCTTTCGAGTCAATTCCCACGGAATCAGCGCCAGTAGACAGAACGCCGAGGCAAGCGCGAACCCAAGGATCATATTGGACCCGAACCAATCCTTGCGCTGGCCCTCGTCAAGGACGAATTCGAGCGAACCCAGCCCAATCGCAACCAGCACGAAGCCGATATAATCGACCCTCAAGCCATTCCTCAGGAGCTCTTGCCGCTCCTCCTCGGCGCCGGAGGGCTCGCTAACCAGCGTTCCCACCAGGAACAGCGACAACAGTCCCATCGGAACATTGATCAGGAAAACCCAATGCCAGGAATAGGTGTCGGTGATCCAACCGCCAAGGGTCGGGCCTATAACCGGGGCGACCACGACGGCCACGCCGTAGGCGGCGAACGCCTGGCCGCGCTTGGCGGGTGGGAAGGAATCGGCAAGGATCGCCTGCTCGCTGGTCGCCATCCCTCCCCCACCAAGTCCCTGCAGGATACGGAATAGAACCAGGGACTCCAGGCTCCAGGCAAATCCGCACAGCAACGACGCAAAGGCGAACGTTGCGACGCAAATCATGTAAAAGCGCTTGCGGCCGATAACCGTGGACAGCCAGCCTGAAATCGACAACACAATCGCGTTGGCGACGAGGTAACTCGTGATGACGTAGGTGCTCTCGTCGATGCCAACGGCCAATCCGCCGGCGATATGACGCAACGCGACATTAGCAATTGTCGTGTCCAAAACCTCCATGAAGGTTGCGATCGAGACCACGAAGGCGATGAGATAGGGATTATGTCCGCCAGCCGCGGAACGCTCTGGCGACCAGGAGGAGTTCATTCCGTCCGCGACGTCTGTCATCGCACCCTGGTCCAGGGTACGACCGACATGCCCGGGCCGACCGGAATATCGGACGGCCAGTCGTCGACCACGATCTTGACCGGAACACGCTGCACGACTTTCACGAAATTGCCGGTGGCATTTTCCGCAGGCAACAGGCTAAAGGCCGTGCCCGAACCAGGCTGCACCGAATCCACGTGCCCCTTAAGCTTGCGACCAGGATAGGCATCGATCCTGATCTCAACCGACTGACCGGGGCGCATATCGGCGAGCTGTGTCTCCTTGTAATTGGCCGTGATCCAGACTTCATCCGGCACGAACATCATCAAGCCTTGTCCCGCGGTAGCGAATGCGCCCTTCGCTCCGCTCAGCTTGACGACACGGCCGGATTGAGCCGCCTGGACCTTGGTGTATTGCAAATTGAGCTTAGCCTGATCGAGCTGGGCGTCCGCTTGCTGTTTTGACGCCTCCGCGCCCGTGTGCTGGGTTTGCAGCACTTTCAATCCCAGCTCTGCTCCAATCACGGCTGCCTTGGCGCGGCTGGTGTTAGCCTGCTGGGCTTCGAGATCGGACTTTGTCTGTTGGGCGCGCTGAACCGTGCCGGCGCCCCTCTGAACGAGATCCCCGGCGCGATCGGCCTCCTCTCGCGCAAATTGAAGCTGCGCCTCGGCCTGTTTGAGCTGCGCCTTGGCCTGGTCGATCTGTGCCTGTTGGCTGTCGATCTGCGCGTCGATATTGGCGACGTTGGCTTGCGCGACCGCGACCTGCGCTTGCGCCTGATCGATGGCGATCCGGTAGTCGCGATCGTCAATGCGAGCCAGCAGATCACCTGCATTGACATGCTGGTTATCGGTGACGGGCACCGCGGCGACATAGCCGGCCACTTTCGGCGCGACCGAAAAGCTGCGCGCAGCTACGAATGCATCGTCGGTCGATTCGAAATGGCGGACTTGTAGCCAGTACGCAACTCCGCCAGTCAGCGCGATCAACAACACGCATGCCGCCAGGCTTGCTGGGATCCAATGCTCGCGCAGCCGTTCTCGCCACGACTGCTTGCCGGGAGATGGCTCCGCTTGCTCGGCCGCAGTGCCGCGCGCGGGTTCAGATGTCTGTTGCAGGTGGCGTTCAGGCTGTCGCGTCGTGTCCGCGGACGGCCCACGCTCTCGGGTTTGTGCATCCAACGCCGTACCTCAAGCGATTGGGCATACGGTCCAGTCAGGCTAACCGCGCGAGCCGAGAACTGGTTCCCGGGAACGAAGCCTTGATATGGCACCGCGCGCGGTCGTCAAAACAAGACCCCGCCAGTTAACTGAGTAACTGGCGGGGCATTAGAGCGTTCGCTTTTTCGGGATTTCTCCCTTCTAAAGTTACTAGCTCCATTCCTAATAACGAGCAGCCCTCCATGTCGTTCCTGAACTCCGTCCCGGATGCAAGTCCTTCCCGGGACAGCAATATTTAGGAACCAAGCTCAGGGCCCCGCAGCGATGCGAATACCCAAGGCCAGAAGAACGCAGCCCACAAGGCCGGCTACGAAAACCACACGCATCCACGGCTTGCGCAGGATGATCTCGCCCTGCCGTGCCTTCTCGCCGGGATAGGTTCGGGGACCATCCGAATGTTGACCCGCTGGATTGTGCTTTTCAGGCATTTGCGTACCGTCCTGGCAACATGCCCACCGCATGCTCCACGAAGGAGTTCCTGATGGAACGCCGCCCTGTCGCGTTGCCGATAATGTTACGGAATAACGATCGATGACGCGTCTTGCGACAAGGAGGAACCAGGTGCGCTGGATCAAGTCGTGAGCTTGGCGAGCCGCTGGTTCGAAACTCATTTGAGCGCGGCCATCATGAATCAGCATCTGTTCCGCGACCGTAGCGATGCCGGCCGCCAACTGGCGCAAAAGCTCGCATATCTGGAGCATTCCCAGCCGCTGGTCCTTGCGCTGCCGCGTGGCGGCGTTCCCGTCGGCATCGAGGTGGCCAACGCGCTGCACGCACCGCTCGATTTGTTGCTGGTGCGCAAGATCGGC
>JBKOUI010000143.1:0-9488 GCA_046723315.1 Pseudomonadota bacterium
GAAGCAGAATCGGCGGTTGGCGCACGGCGGTCCGCAAAAAGTACGGAGGGGACGCATATCCCATGGACTTGTTGCAAGTCGAGGCTGAAGAGCCACCCAGTCGCCCCAAGGCGACATCTCAAACTCTCACCAAACCACATCATCAGATCAAAGCTCTCTCGCCAACGGGCTCGCCCGTGCAGGGACCGCAGCTCGTGTCGTTCGCCGCGCGGGCCGAGCGGTTTCCCATTGGCCCGGTAACGCGCGCGTTCCGCAAGCGCTACTTTCCCGAGGTCGAGCTTGCCCAGTGGAACGACTGGCGCTGGCAGGCGCGTGCCCGCGTGCGAACGCTCGCCGAGCTTGAGCGCGTGTTCGTGCTCTCCGACGACGAGCGCGACGCGGTCGTCCGGCACGAAGGCTCTCTGCCGCTCGGCATCACGCCCTATTACGCAAGCCTGATGGCGCGCGAGGACCCGTTCGAGCCGCTGCGCCGCACGCACATTCCGGTCGGCACCGAATACCTCAAGACGCCCGGCGAGGCCGACGATCCTCTCGGCGAGGACGGCCATAGCGTGGTGCCGGGCCTGGTGCATCGCTACCCCGACCGCGTGCTGTTCCTCGCCACCGGCTTCTGCTCGACCTATTGCCGTTACTGCACCCGCTCACGCATGGTGGGCGAGGCCGGCGGCGACTACACCTTCAGCCGGCCGCAATGGGAGGAGGCGCTCAACTACATCGCCGCTCACCCTGAGATCCGCGATGTGCTGATCTCCGGCGGCGACCCGCTGACGCTGTCGGACGAGCGGCTCGACTATCTGCTCGGCCGGCTCAGGGCCATCAAGCATGTGGAGTTCGTCCGCCTCGGCACCAAGGTGCCGGTGGTGCTGCCGATGCGGGTGACGCGGTCGCTGATCCGCGTGCTCAAGAAGCATCATCCGCTGTGGATGAGCATCCACTTCACGCATCCTGCCGAGCTGACGCCGGAAGTCACCGAGGCCGCGACGCGCCTTGCCGACGCCGGCATCCCACTCGGCAGCCAGACCGTCCTGCTCAAGGGCATCAACGATTCGGTTGAGACGCTGAAGCCGCTGTTTCATGGGCTGCTGATGCGCCGGGTCAGGCCGTACTACCTCTATCAATGCGACCCGATCTCGGGCTCGTCGCATTTCCGCACGAGCATCGACAAGGGGCTCGAGATCATGCAGGGACTGCGCGGCCATACCACCGGCTATGCCGTGCCGACCTACGTGGTCGACGCGCCTGGCGGCGGCGGCAAGATCCCGCTGCTTCCCGATTATGTCGTGGGGCGGGAGGGCGACGACCTCATCCTCAAGAACTTCGAGGGCGAGACCTACCGCTATACCGACCCTGACGGCACGATCGGCGCCGATAGGGTCGCGAGCGCACGCTGATGCGCATCGCTCTCGTCTACGATTTGCGCGACGACTATCGCGCGCTCGGCTTCTCCGAGGAGGAGGTAGCCGAGTTCGATAGCGTCGGCACCATCGACGCGCTGGCAGGCGCGATCGAAAAACTCGGCTGCGAGGCGGTTCGCGTCGGCCGCGGCCAGGCGCTTGCCGCGCGTCTCGTTGCCGGCGAGCGCTTCGACCTCGTGTTCTCGATCGCCGAAGGCGTCAAGGGCCGGTCACGCGAGGCACAGGTTCCTGCGCTGTGCGAGCTGTTCGACCAGCCTTACTTGTTCTCCGATGCCCTCACCATGGCGGCGTCCCTCGACAAGGCGGTGGCCAAGCGTCTCGTGCGCGATGCCGGCGTGAAGACGCCTGCCTTCGCGGTCGCCGAGAGCGATGCGCGCGAGGTGGCGGGCTGGACCGACTTCCCGGCCTTCGTCAAACCGCTTGCCGAAGGCACTGGCAAAGGCTGCGAGGCTGCCTCGCTCGTACACACAGCCGCCGAACTGCGAGCGGCGGCAACGCGTGTGATCGAGCGCTACAAGCAGCCGGCTTTGATCGAGCAATATCTGCCAGGCCGCGAGTTCACTGTGGGCATCGTCGGCAATCGCGATGGCGCGCGCGTGCTCGGCGTGTGCGAGATTCTGCTGAAGGAGAATGCCGAGGCCAATGTCTACTCGCTCCACAACAAGGAGTTATGTGAGGACCTGGTCATCTACGCGCCTGCCGACGACGCCGAGGCGCGGCTTGCCGGATCACGCGCGCTCGAGGCCTATCGCGCGCTCGAATGCCGCGACGCCGCGCGTATCGATTTTCGCTCGGACGCAAGCGGCGCGCCGTATTTCCTTGAGGCCAATCCTCTTGCCGGCCTCAATCCATGGCACTCCGACCTGCCGATCCTAGCCGCGCAAAACGGCGTGGACTTCGTGGCGCTGATCGGCCTCATTCTCGATGCCGGCCTCGCGCGCTACGGCCTGGCGCTGCCTGGCGAGGAGCGCCGGCGGAAGAGCGCCTGATGTCTGGCGGGCGATCAGGCTTGATCCCTGTCCTGCATGCGGCAACGACGAGCCGCCCAGATGAGATCGATACGATTGCTGCGGCGGAGGCCGTCGCTGGGGCGCTTGGCCGCCTCGGCTACGCCACGGATATTGTCGGACTAGGTGCCAACTTCGGTGCGCTGAAGAGCCTCGCCGCACGGTGCCCTCTCGCCGTGTTCAACCTTGTCGATGCGGTGAACGGCGATGGTCGCCTTGCGGCGTTTGTCCCGTTGCTGCTCGAGCTTGACGGGCTCGCCGTCACTGGCGCCTCCGCTCAGGCCTGGCTGTCCACCCTGTCCAAGATCAGCACCAAGGAGCGGCTTGCTCATGCCGGATTACCGACGCCCGCATGGTCGGCGGACGGGAGCGGGCTTCGGCGAACGCGCGTCATCGTCAAGCCGGTGTGGGAGCATGGCTCGCTCGGCCTCGATGCAACGTCAGTAATGTCTGCCGCCAAAGCGCACCGTGCCATCATGGAGTGGACCTTTCGCTGGAAGACAGAGCACTTCGCTGAGGCGTTCGTCGAGGGCCGCGAGTTCAACGTTTCTCTGCTCGATGGACGCGAGGGTCTGCAGATTTTGCCGATTGCTGAAATTCTGTTCGAGGGATTCGGCCGGGGCGAGCCGAAGATCGTCGGCTATGACGCCAAGTGGGCTCCCGAGAGCGCGGCCTATTTTGGCACTCCGCGCCGCTTCGGCCTTGAGTGCGACGAGCCGGAGCTTGCCGCGCAACTCAAGCAGCTCGCGCTCTCCTGCTGGAACCTGTTCGCCCTCTCGGGCTATGCGCGTGTCGATTTTCGGGTCGATCACCAAGGCCAGCCCTTCATCCTCGAGGTCAACGTCAATCCGTGTCTCAGCCCTGACGCGGGCTTCGCCGCGGCGGCCGCCGAGGCGGGGCTCTCCTACGACGCCATGACCGGCTCTATCGTCGAGGCCTCGCTCGGACGCTTGCAAGCCATCGCCTGACGTGCTTCGCATCTAGGCCATGCTTCGCATCCGCAAAGTGGCCGACGCCACCACCGCGGCAAACCGCTCGGCCATCGAGGCGGCGCAGAAGATCATGCGCGAGCAGTTCCCGCAGATGCCCGCCTACGACATCGACAAGCTGCCGGAGCAGCTCGCCAATCCGCTCAAGCACCGCTTCGTGTCGCGCCTGTTCGTCGCCGAAAATGCCCGCGATCAGACGCTTGGCGTGGCGCTTCTCTTGCATGCGCCGGATATCGGCTTCTCCTATCTCGAGATCATCTCGGCGGCGCCCGGCCGTACCGGCTATGGCATCGGTGCCACGCTCTACGAGCGCGTGCGCGAGGAGGCGCGCGCGCTCGGCACCCAGCTCTATTTCGAGAGCTTGCCGGACGACCCGGCACTCAGCCCCAATCCCGACATCCGGGCCCGCAATGCGGCGCGGCTCAAGTTCTACGAGCGCTACGGCGCGCGCCCGATCATCAACACGTTCTACGAGACCCCGATCACGCCCGGCGCCATCGATCCTCCTTACCTCGTTCTCGATCCGCTTGGCTCCAACGACCTGCCGAGCCGCGACAAGGTGCGGAGGGTGGTGCGCGCTATCCTCGAGCGGAAATACGGGTCACCGCCGGACTACGTGCAGATGGTGGTCGACTCGATCAAGGACGATCCGATTCGCTTGCGCGAGCCGCGCTACACGCGGCCACGGGCTGCGCAGAAGGGCGTGGAGCGGGCGACGAGCGAACCGCGCATCGCGCTCGTGCTCAACGACGAGCACACCATCCATCACGTGCAGGACCGCGGCTATGTCGAGGCCCCCGTGCGCATCCGCTCCATCCTGTCGGAGCTGAACGCCTCTGGCCTGTTCGACAGGGTGCCGCCCAAGCGCTACTCCGACCGCCACATCCGTGCCGTACATGACGGCCGGCTCGTCGATTATGTCCGCAAGGCGAGCCTCATGGCCGGCCCGAAGAAGTCGATCTACCCTTACGTCTTTCCCACGCGGAACCCCGCACGGCCGCCAAAGGACGAGACGGTGCTCGCCGGCTATTACTGCATCGATACCTTCACGCCGCTCAATCAGAACGCCTATCTCGCCGCCCGCTCGGCCGTGGACTGCGCGCTGACAGCGGCAGAGAAGGTGCTCGAGGGCACCGACCTCGCCTATGCTCTGGTGCGGCCGCCGGGTCATCATGCCGAGACGCGCACCTTCGGCGGCTTCTGTTATTTCAACAACGGCGCCATCGCGGCGAATCTACTGGCGCGCTACGGCAAGGTCGCCATTCTCGACATCGACTATCATCACGGCAATGGCCAGCAGGAGATCTTCTATAACCGTGCCGACGTGCTGACCGTGTCGGTCCACGGTCATCCGAGCTTCGCCTATCCGTATTTCTCCGGCTTCCGCGACGAGACCGGCATCGGCGAAGGCGCCGGTTTCAATCTCAATATTCCGCTGCCCGAGCACATCACGCCCGAGCAGCACCGAAACGCCGTGGCCGAGAGCTTGCGCCGCATGAGACGGTTCGCGCCGGCTTATCTCGTGGTGTGCGCCGGCTTCGATACGGCACGCGGTGATCCAACCGGCACCTGGCCCAACCGCGCGCGCGACTTCGAGCAGCTCGGCCGCATGATCGGCGAGCAAGGCTATCCCACGCTCGTGGTGCAGGAGGGTGGCTACCGCGTGCGCACGCTGGGCGCTAATGTGCGGAGCTTCTTTAATGGCCTTGTCACGGGACGATCTGCAGCGCGGCAAGTGGCGCCAGCGCTCAATCGCAGCGCCATAGCTGCCGCGCGGAGCGGCCACCGCGACGGGCTAGACTGGCGGAGCGCCGTGATGCCGCACGATGTTGGTCGCGTGCGGTCGCTCGTGGCAAGCACCGGCATGTTCTCGAGTGCCGAGGTCGATATCGCCGCCGACCTCGTGACCGAACGTCTCACCAAGGGCATCCGCTCAGGTTACCACTTCGTGCTGGCCGAGCGGGGCGCGCGGCTCGTCGGCTATGCCTGCTATGGACTGATCGAGGGCACGCAAGGCTCCTTCGATCTTTACTGGATCGTGGTGGCGCCCGAGGAGCAGGGCAGGGGTCTCGGCACCCATGTCTATGCGCGAGCCGAGACTGCCATGCGCAAGGCCGGCGCCAAGCACATCTACGCCGACACCTCCTCCTCCGACCGCTACGCGGCAACGCGCGGCTTCTACCAACGCATGGGCTTTCTCGAGGAGGCGCGGCTTCCCGATTTCTACGGCCCCGGGGACGGCAAAGTCATCTATGTGAAGGAGCTCGCCGCCGGTGCCTCTCAGTCCAGCGAGGTCAGGCCGGAACCGCCTCGATAACGGTGAGACCAGATTGGGTTGGACTCACTTTCGATAGACTGAGCCCTGCTTGAGCGAGTAGCGCCTCGAAGTCGGCAAGGCTACGCGCACGCCCGCCGGTGATGGTCATCATGTGCAGATCGAGCATGACCGCCGCCGGGTCGTCCGTGGCGCGCTCCGGCATGAGGCGCTCGATGATGCCGAGCCGCGTGCCATCAGGCATGGCGGCGCGGCAATTGCGAAGAATTGCCAGCGCCTCGACGTCGTTCCATTGCTGGAGCACGGCTTTCAACAAATAGAGGTCGGCTTTGACCGGGATGCCGGAAAGCATGTCGCCCGCGACGCGTTCGATCCGTTCGGGCAAGCGAAATTGGGCAAAGGCTTGCAGGAACGGTTTCGCCATCTCGATCAAATCCGGCTTGTCGAACAAGACGCCGGAGAGATGCGGAAACGCGATCAGGAGAGGCGCAAGCAGCGCGCCGCACCCGCCGCCGATGTCCGCGACCTTCGTAGCTTCTGCGGTACACTCCATCACTTCGATGATGGAACCTGCCTGATCGAAGGTCTCTGCCGTCAGGTAGAATTCGAACATCGTACCTTGCTGGGCATGTTCGCGCCGCCAGTCGCGTACGTTCATGCCGAAGACCTGATCGAAAGCGGGCTTCCCGCTTTGCAGTGAGGCAACGAGATTGGCCCAGGGCATCCAATATTGTTCGACAACGATTTGCACCTTCTTGGCGAGCCGGGAGGCTGAATCGGCGCGCAGCGACTGCCCCCCAGGTGTCAACGAGAAGCTGCCGTTGGCTCCCTCTGCGCAAATGCCAAGGGTCGCGAGGCCGCGCAGGAAGCGAGCAAGGTGCAGCGGCGGCAGACTAAGTTCCGTTGCTAACCCCTCCACGGTCCAGCTTAGCGTCCCCATCTTCTCGGGAAGGCCGAGCTTCACTGCCGCATAGACGAGCGCCGCCTCGTGATAGGCGTCGATCGAGCGGCGGATGCGCCCCTCGAGATCGTCTTGCTCCGCTCCGGCCATCCGCTCGCCCCGATGATTATCTATGCTCTGCATAAGCCAATTTGAGATCATTGCCGACTCGAAGACGCTGCTATAACCACCCGCCATGATGAACGAAATGGCAGATCCGATTCCCGCGCCGGCATCACCAAGCCCTGCACAGGACGGCCTGGCGGCGCGCGAGCCTGAGCAGATCCGCGTGCTCATCGTCGATTTCGGCAGCCAGGTGACGCAACTCATCGCCCGGCGCGTGCGTGAGGCCGGCGTCTATTCGGAGATCGTGCCGTTCGACAAGGCCGAAGCAGCGATCGCGGCCCAGCGCCCGCGCGCCATCATCCTCTCAGGGGGCCCCGCAAGCGTGCACGAGACCGGCACGCCACAGGCGCCGCAGGCGCTGTTCACCTCGGGCGTGCCGGTGCTCGGAATCTGCTACGGCGAGCAAGCCATGGTGGCTGCGCTCGGGGGCCAGGTCGAGGGCGGCCACTCACGCGAGTTTGGCCGCGCCGACCTTCAGATCATCGACGAGACGCCGTTGTTCGAGGGCGTGTTCAGGGAGGGGGAGCGGGCACAAGTTTGGATGAGCCACGGTGACCGAGTGACCCGCCTCCCACCGGGTTTCCGCGCCGTGGGCATTTCGACCGGCGCGCCGTTCGCGGCCATCGCCGACGATTCCCGCCGGCTCTACGGCCTCCAGTTTCATCCCGAGGTGGTGCACACGCCCAAGGGCGCGCAGCTTCTCGCCAATTTCGTGCACAGAATCGCCGGCTGTCCCGGCGATTGGACCATGGCGCATTTCCGCGACAGCGAGGTCGCGCGCATTCGTGAGCAGGTGGGGGAGGGCCATGTCATCTGCGGACTGTCCGGCGGCGTCGACTCCGCTGTCGCCGCGCTCCTCATCCATGAGGCGATCGGCGATCAGCTGACCTGCATCTTCGTCGATCACGGCCTGCTGCGCGAAGGCGAAGCGCGCGAGGTCGTCGATCTGTTCCGCGGCCATTACAACATCCCGCTCGTGGCGGTGGACGCCTCGGCGAAGTTCCTCGATGCGCTGCACGGCGTCACCGATCCCGAAGTCAAGCGCAAGATGATCGGCAAGCTGTTCGTCGATGTGTTCGAGGCGGAGGCCGACAAGATCGGCCACGTCGATTTCCTGGCGCAAGGGACGCTCTATCCCGACGTGATCGAGAGCACGTCCGCGCTCGGCGGCCCGTCGGCCACCATCAAGTCGCATCACAATGTTGGCGGCCTCCCCGAGCGCATGAAGCTCAAGCTGATCGAGCCGCTGCGCGAGCTGTTCAAGGACGAGGTGCGCGCGCTCGGCCGCGAGCTCGGCCTGCCGTCTGCCTTCGTCAACCGGCATCCCTTCCCCGGGCCCGGGCTCGCCATCCGTGTGCCGGGCGAGGTCACCGAGGAGAAGCTATCCATCCTGCGCAAGGCTGACGCCGTCTATCTCGACGAAATCAGGAAGGCGGGACTTTACGACAAGATCTGGCAGGCCTTTGCCGTGCTGCTTCCGGTACGCACCGTCGGCGTGATGGGCGATGCCCGCACCTATGACTACGTCTGCGCGCTTCGCGCCGTCACCTCGACAGACGGCATGACCGCCGACTATTACGACTTCTCCCATGAGTTCCTGGGGGCGGCAGCGCGGCGCATCATCAACGAGGTGCGCGGCATCAACCGCGTCGTCTACGACATCACCTCGAAGCCGCCCGGCACCATCGAGTGGGAGTAGTCTTTTCGAGTGTTCCGCTTCTGACCCGGAGCAGAATTACCCAACGCGTCTTGACATCGCCGGATAGAAGTCCTCTAATTTGAACATGGGGATTGCGATCTCCCCACGAGGCGCAAGCTAAAGCATCGCGTTCCGCTCCATCAAGAGGAAGGGACGCTATGACTGCGCCAAACACGATTTCATTAGACAAGCTGGTCCGTCTAATCGGCACGCCGAAGTGCTCGATGCTGATCGACGTCCGGACCGACGGTGAGTTCGAAGCAGACCCCTTTCTTATTCCCTCCTCCTGCCACTGCAATTTCGAGAAGCTGCGGAGTCCGAGCGAGGTCGCCAGTGGCGAGCCTTCCGTCGTCATCTGCCAAGGCGGCGGGAGCCTAAGCCAAGGCGTGGCGGCTTGGCTTCGCGACAGAGGTGTTTCAGCCGAAGTCCTCGAAGGAGGGTTCCAAGCATGGAAGCGAGCGAGCCTTCCTTTGGTTCCTTCCGCCAAGCTTCCTGCCCGCGACGCTCAAGGTCGTACCGTGTGGGTCACCCGTGCTCGTCCGAAGATCGACCGAATCGCGTGTCCCTGGCTCATTCGTCGCTTCGTCGATCCGCGGGCCGTGTTTCTGTTTGTGCCGCCTATGGATGTGGTGCAGGTGGCCGAGCGTTTTGCAGGCGCACCATTCGACATTGAAGATGTCTTTTGGAGCCATCGCGGTGAAACCTGCACGTTCGACACCATGGTTGAAGAGTTAGGGTTAGGGACGCCACCACTGCTCCACTTGGCGAGGATTGTTCGGGGCGCCGATACGGCCCGGCCCGAGCTGTCGCCCGAGGCGCCAGGATTGCTTGCGGCGTCCTTGGGCCTCTCCCGTATGTATGCAGACGATCTCGAGCAGCTCGAAGCCGGCATGCTTCTCTACGACGCGCTCTATCGCTGGTGCCGTGATGCCACCGACGAAACGCATAACTGGCCCACCAACAAGCCGAGACCATGAATGGGCCAGGCTGCGACGACCATTCCGCGTAGCGAACCGCGCGAGCGCGTGCCCTATCCG
>JBKOUI010000050.1:0-3174 GCA_046723315.1 Pseudomonadota bacterium
AGATAGGGCTCGATCAGCTTCTCCTTGATCATCTGCCAGATGACCAATGTCATCTCGTCCCCGGAAAGGTCCGCGACCGGGTTCTTCACTTTGATCTTGTTCACGTCGAAATCTCCGGCGCGGGACGCTGAACGTCTCGCACGTCAGCGCCAAATATGGCTCCCGCCCCATTGCAGCAACCGCCCCTCTATAGCATCGTGCTTCCATGGTGAAAGCAAGGGTTGAGAGCAGAAAGCGCGGGCCGGCCAAGGCAGCCTTGCCTAATTCTTTGTCAGAGGTTGCGACCCCTTCGCCAGCGATCGTGCTCGTCAAGCCTCAGCTCGGCGAAAATATCGGCTTCGCCGCGCGCGCCATGGCGAATTTCGGGCTGTGCGATCTCAGATTGGTCGCCCCACGTGACGGCTGGCCCAATGACAAGGCGCATGCAGCGGCTGCCGGCGCTGCATTTCTCGTCGAACGCGCGCGCGTCTATCCAACCGTCGAGGCAGCGATCGGCGAGCTTAACTTCGTGATCGCCACCACGGCGCGGCCGCGCGAAATGGTCAAGGCGGTGCTCTCTCCGGAAAGCGCAGCATCGGACCTCAAACAGAGGGCGCAAACGGGCGAGCGCACGGGCGTTCTGTTCGGGCCTGAGAAGAGCGGTCTCGACAACGATACCATTGCGCTCGCAGATGCGATCGTCACCGCACCGGTCAGCCCCGAGTTCGCGTCGTTAAGCCTCCCTCAGGCCGTGCTCTTGTTCGGTTACGAATGGCTCAAGGCAACAAGCGCCGCGCTGCAGCTTGGACGCATCACGAAGTTCGATGGCCCGGTGCAAGAGGGCATCACCTTTCCCGATACGCGACCTGCGTCGCGCGCGGAACTGTTCGCCTTGTTCGAGCATCTCGAAACCGAGCTCGATCGGGCAGGCTTCCTTTATCCCACCGAGAAACGTCCCTCCATGGTACGCGCCATTCGCAACATGTTCCACCGCATGGGAGCAACGGAGCAGGATGTGCGCACGTGGCGCGGGATCGTGGCGGCGCTCACCCGCGGACACCGCGCCCGCCGCAACAAGGTGTCATAGTTCCGCCCCGTTTCTCCTATTGCGATGGCCTATAAGGATGGCTAGCTTCCGCTACGGGAGGAGAGGGGCAGTTCATGAAGGCGTGGATTCAGTGGAGCGGGGCCGCGGCCGCCGCGGTCTTAACACTGTTGGCAAGCACGCCTCTCAGAGCCGCCGACAATGATGGTGTGAGGCCGGTTGCCGAGGAGCTTGGCCAGCGGACCAAGCCTGCCGCTGCCGCGCCTGGAGGCGAGCAGAAGGGAGGCCTGAGCGACAGCGCTGTTCGCGTGCTCATGACCTACGCCTTCTCGATCATTCCCGACGAGACGCCCGGGCCGGACGGAAAGCAGGTCAAGGTCGACAAATCCGATCCCAACAAATTTCTCATTCCGACCGAGGATGCACGGCGCGTGATCCGTGTCGCGACGCGCTCGGCTTATGCCGAAGTTTGCCAGTTGCCGGAACTCGAGAAAGCAAATTTCGAGACGTTGATGAGAGGCGAGCAGACCAAGGCATGGACGCACGATCAGATGCTCCTCATCAATGCCCTGCATATCTTCGCCGTCTCCTATTTCACCGGCAGCGTCAAGGTCACTACGAAAGAGGAGGCGGAGGATGTCCCGCCGTCCGAACGGGTCGCTCCCGAGGGAGCGGCCACGGCGGCTGCAAAGCCCTCCGGAGGGCAAGCCCCCAAAGCCGCGGCCGAGGGCCCGCAGACTCAAATCGTTGCGCCGAAGCGTCCCGACTGTCCTCCAGAGCAGAAGCAGAAGGTGACGAACGCGATCAATGCCTATGTTCAGGCCGCCAAGGCAGAGGCGCCTCCTGCTGCCGCGCAGACGGCAAAACCGGCTACGCAAGCGGCGCAGCCCACCCCTGCACCAACCGCTAGGCCGGCGGCCCAGGCCGCGCAGCCAGCTCCCGCCGCTTCCGGCTCCGATTGACACTTTCCTTCATTCGCGTGTAACAGAGCCGGGCGAAGCCTTGGGCGCCTCGGTTCGAGCGGCGCTTCAACCGGCCCGGCGGGCCGCCGCCATCACCAGCAAGGGTCTAGCGCAAGGCGCGGGGTGAATCCCGCGGAGAGCTTATTTGACTTTGGAGTCCTGAGAGCATGACGAAACGCGTTCACGCCAAGCACAAGATCGACCGCAGGCTCGGCGAGAATATCTGGGGCCGGCCGAAGAGCCCCTTCAACAAGCGCGAATATGGCCCGGGCGAGCATGGTCAGCGTCGCCGCGGCAAGCTTTCCGACTATGGTCAGCAGCTGCGGGCCAAGCAGAAGCTCAAGGGCTATTACGGCAACATCACCGAGAAGCAGTTCAAGGCGATCTATCGCGAAGCGGCGAGACTCCGGGGCGACACCTCAGAAAAGCTGATCGGACTTTTGGAGCGGCGGCTCGACGCCATAGTTTATCGCGCGAAATTCGTGCCCACCGTGTTCGCCGCGCGGCAGTTCGTGAGCCACGGCCATGTGCGGGTCAACGGCAGACGCGTGAACATCCCGAGCTATCGCTGCCGCGAAGGCGACGTGATCGAGGTGAGGGACAAGGCCAAGGATGCTGGCATGGTGCTGGAAGCATCGCAAAGTCCCGAGCGGCAGGTGCCTGACTATATCGACGTCGACCACAACAAGATGACGGCGAAGCTCACGCGCATCCCAACGCTCGCCGACGTGCCTTACCCCACAATCATGGAGCCCAACCTCGTCATCGAGTTCTACTCGCGCTAGTCAGCCGAGAGCGACGAGAGCTAGCCCAGCGGCGATCAGCAGTGCCGCCGCTACCTTTGCTGCTGCAGCACCGAAGGGGGCGAGCTTTTCCAACGCCACGAACAGCGTGAGCCCGGCGATCCATACCAAATTCATGATTCCTCCCACGAAGAGAAGTAGCATGAGTGCCGCGCAACAGCCGACACAATAAAGGCCGTGCTCTAGGCCCATGCGCCAGGCGCCGAGAATTCCGGGGCGCCAATGTAAGGCGACGAAGGAGATTGGCGCTCGGCACTGCTTAAGGCATGCGGTCTTTAACGGCGTGAGTTGATAGACGCCTGCGGCAATAAGAACCGCGCCCGACATGAGCACATTGCGCGAGTTCATCAGCACCGACAACGCTCCGGTGCGCTCGAGCATCCAC
>JBKOUI010000151.1:0-5121 GCA_046723315.1 Pseudomonadota bacterium
CGTCGACGTTGATGCTCATGCCATCGGCCATCGATTCCTGTGTCAGGTTCTTGTACTGGCCACCCACCGTGACGGTGTGATCGCCGACCTCGATCGACATGGTCTTGGCGGCTTGCTGCGGCTGCTCGCCGGGGGACCAATGGCCTACCACGAGCACGATGGCGATGAGGAGGACAAGGGCGATGCCGAGCCCGATCAGAATGTTCTTAAGCGACATGATAGTTCTCCTCCCCATGCCCTCGCGTCACATCGTTGCAGAGCTTGCGCTCGGTCAAGCCGATTTTTTGTTCTGGCGGTGCTGGATGAGGTCCTCGACCACGTTGGGATCGGCAAGTGTCGAGGTGTCGCCGAGATTTGAAAAATCGTCCTCGGCGATCTTGCGCAGGATGCGGCGCATAATCTTGCCCGACCTGGTCTTGGGCAGCCCCGGCGCGAACTGGATGAGGTCCGGCGAGGCGATTGGGCCAATCTCCCGCCGCACCCAGTCGCGCAGCTCGAGCCTGAGCTCCTCGCACCATTGCTCGCCGGCCATCAGGGTGACGTAGCAATAGATGCCCTGGCCTTTGATGTCGTGGGGATAGCCAACCACCGCGGCCTCGGAGACTTTTGGATGGGCGACGAGTGCCGACTCGACCTCTGCGGTGCCCATGCGGTGACCGGCGACGTTGATCACGTCATCGACCCGGCCGGTGATCCAATAGTAGCCGTCGGCGTCGCGCCGGCAGCCGTCACCGGTGAAATACTTTCCCTTATAGGCCGAGAAGTAAGTATCGACGAAGCGGCGATGGTCGCCATAGACGGTGCGCATTATCCCGGGCCACGCATCGAGAATGACCAAGTTGCCCGAGCCTTCCCCTTCGATGGTGTTGCCCTCGGCATCGACGATGGCCGGCTGCACACCGAAGAACGGCAGGGTCGCCGATCCCGGCTTGAGCTTGATCGCGCCTGGCAGCGGCGTGATGAGAATGCCGCCTGTCTCGGTCTGCCACCAGGTGTCGACGATCGGGCAGCGCTCCTCGCCCACCACATGGTAATACCACTCCCACGCTTCGGGATTGATCGGCTCGCCGACGGTACCGAGCAGCTTCAACGATTTCCGCTTGGTGTTCTTGACGTGGTCGTCGCCGGCGCCCATCAGCGCCCTGATCGCGGTCGGCGCGGTGTAGAAAATATTGACCTTGTGCTTGTCGACAACCTGCCAGAAGCGAGAGGCGTCGGGATAATTCGGCACGCCCTCGAAGATGAGCGTGGTCGCGCCATTGGCGAGCGGGCCATAGACGATATAGGAGTGGCCGGTCACCCAACCGACATCGGCCGTGCACCAGTAAATGTCGCCGTCGTGGTAGTCGAATATATATTGGTGGGTTATCGAAGCGAACACGAGATAGCCGCCTGAGGTGTGCAGCACGCCCTTGGGCTGTCCGGTCGAACCCGAGGTGTAGAGGATGAAGAGCGGATCCTCCGCGTTCATCTCTTCGGGCGGGCAATCGTCGCCGACCTTGGCGAGCTCCTCATGCAGCCAGAGATCGCGGCCTTGAGTCCACGGCACTTCGGCGCCGGTGCGGCCGACCACGAGCACCTTCTCGACGCCAGTGACTTTCCTCAGCGCCTCATCGGCGTTGGCCTTGAGTGGAATCTTGCGGCCGCCGCGCAAGCCTTCGTCGGCGGTGATGACGAGCTTCGATTTGCAGTCCTGGATGCGGCCGGCAAGCGAGTCCGGCGAGAAGCCCCCGAACACCACGGAGTGAATCGCACCAATGCGCGCGCAGGCGAGCATGGCGTAAGCCGCCTCCGGGATCATCGGCAGGTAGATCGTGACTCGGTCTCCGCGCTTGACGCCTTGCGCCTTCAGCACATTGGCGAGGCGGCACACTTCCTCGTGCAGTTCACGATAGGTGATGTGGCGAGCTTCTGCCCCAGGATCGTCCGGCTCCCAGATGATGGCGACCTGCTTGCCGCGCTTCTTGAGGTGCCGGTCGATGCAGTTGGCCGAGACGTTGAGCGTGCCGTCCTCGAACCATTTGATCGAGACGTCGGGATAGGCGAACGAGGCGTTCTTGACGATGGTGTAGGGCTTGATCCAGTCGATGCGCTTGCCCTCTTTGCCCCAGAACTTGTCGGGCTTCTCGACGCTCTTCTGGTAGAGCTTCTCGTACTCGCCCTTGTCGATGAAGGCGCGGTCCTTCCATTTCTTGGGGACTTTGTAGGTCTTGAGTTTGAAGACCTCATGCTCAGCCATCGCACTGCTCCTCCCTACGCACGCGCTTCTATTCCGCGCTACTTTTTTGCTGGATATTAGGACCGGCGCGACGGCCGGGGAATGGCTTACGCGAGCCCCATCTAGATGCCAAAGGCGCCGATGATGGCGCCCATGAGGATCAGCACCGCGAGCCAATGCCCTGCCTCGATCGCCGTCACCAGCGGCTTCATGCCCTCGAAGGCATGATTGGTGGCGACTGTGGTTAGCACGAAGCCGATCCACACGAAAATTGCGCTGACGACTCCGCCTTTGATGGTGACGTCGGAGAGATGGCCCATCAGGCCGGCGAGCATCCAGGCCATTAGGAAGCATGAGACGGCAGCGATGATTAACGGCGTGAACGACTGTTGGCCCTTTTCGCACTCCTCCTTGCTCTTGCCGAGCGCCGTCATCCAGGCCTTGCCGAAAACGGTGTACCAGCCCCAGCCGAGGGCAAATCCTGCGACGGCCGCGACCACCACGGCGAGATAATTGATGGGCATGACGTTTCCCCCTTATCGAGTTTCAGGCCTGCGGCGGCTTAGGCAGGCCACCGAGCTTTGCGATCATACTCCATTCCTGGGCCGAAACGGGCTGCACCGAGAGGCGCGGCACGCGCGCCAGCACCATGTCTTTAAGTTTCGGATTTGCCTTGACCTCGGCGAGGGTTACAGGTTTCGGCAGGTCGATTACTGACGCCACGTCGACGGCATCCCATTGGCCCGTGCCGTCGGTTGAGTCCGGATGGGCTTCCTTGACCACCTTGACGATGCCGACCACCTGCTTCTCATCGCCAGTGTGATAGAAGAAGCCGAGATCGCCCTTCTTCATCTTGCGCAGGTTTGAGCGGGCCTGGAAGTTGCGTACGCCATCCCACTCGGCGCCCTTGCTGCCCGCCTTCTTCTGCTGGTCCCAGGACCATTCCTCGGGCTCCGACTTGAGCAGCCAATAAGACATCGCAGGCAGAGTGGCGTTTAAGCGCTCACTCCTCCTCTTCCTCGGGATTGTTGATGGTCCAGAGCCACGGGCGGATCTCGACGCTTTCGAACACGCCGGCCTTGGCGAAAGGATCGCCGGCGGCGATCTTGCGCGCTGCGTCGAGCGTGGCGGCCTCGACCACGACCAGGCTGCCATTCATGGTCACACCGTCTGCCGCGGTGAATGGGCCGGCGAATACCAGCGTTTCGCCGAGGCCTTGAAGATAAGCGAGATGCTCCGGACGGTTCGCCATGCGCAAGGGCAGGCTGTTCGGCTTGTCGGTGCAGATGAACGCGTACAGCATCGTTTCCCCCTGCCCCGAAGCTATTGCGCGTCAGCCTGACTGTCCACGGTCAAACCTCGGCGCGGAGCGGCCGGGCGAGCAGAGCATCGATCGCCTCGTCGACAGTGGCGAGGCCTGCGACCACCGCGTGCACGGCCTGTGCGATCGGCATGTCGATGCCGCGCGCTGCCGCCAATTCCACCACGGCGCTCGCGGTATAGACGCCCTCGGTGACGGTCAGCCGCTTGTCGAGCACCTCTTTGACGCTGCGTCCCTTACCGAGCTCGATGCCGAGCGACATGTTGCGCGATTGCGGGCTGCCGCAGGTGAGCACGAGGTCACCGAGGCCAGAGAGCCCGGTCAGAGTTTCACGCCGGGCGCCGAGCGCGGTGCCAAAGCGCGCCATCTCGGCGAAGCCGCGGGTGACCAGCGCCGCGTGCGCGCTCGAGCCGAGCTTTTTGCCGGCGACGATACCCGCGGCGATGGCATAGACGTTTTTCACCGCGCCGCCGATCTCGGCGCCGACCACGTCATCGCTCCAATAGCAGCGGAACGGCGGGTGGCTCAGCGCATGCGCAAGTGCGCGGCCTTGCGCCTCTTCGGCGGTGGCGAGCGTAACGGCGGCAGGAAGCTTCTTGGCGATCTCTGCGGCGAAGCTCGGACCTGAGAGAACCGCGACCGCAACGTCGGGCATGACCTCGGCAACGATCTCGGAGGGAAGCTGCCCGGTTGCCTGCTCAATGCCCTTGGAGCAAATCACCACCGGCTGACCGCGCCTTACATGGGGCGCAAGCCCGCCCGCGATCTCCCGCAGGTTCTGCGTTGGGGTCACGAGGAGCACCATGTCGCAAGCGGCGACCTCGGCGAGCCGCGTGGTTGCCTTGATGGCGGGGTCGAGCTTGATCCCCGGCAAATAGACTTCGTTCAGGTGCTTCTCGTTGATGCCGGCGACGGTCTTGGGCTCATAGGCCCAGATCAGTACGTCGCGGCCGGCCCGGCGCGCGGTGACGGCGAGCGCGGTTCCCCATGCGCCCCCTCCCACGATGCCGACCGCTTGGAGTGCCATGCCCGCCTCGCCGGTCTCCATATGCCAGATTTCTTGCTTTAGCGCGAAGGAAGACGCTCAAGCCTTCACGCCGGCGCCGAGCGCGGGCGGTGAGTTGGGATCGAGCGGCCAGCGGGCGCGAGCAGGCGCGGAAAGATCGTCGGCAAGCCCGCGCGCCAGCCGCTCCGCGCCTGCCCAGGCAATCATGGCAGCGTTGTCGGTGCAGAGCTCTGGCGGCGGGACAATGAGGCGAAAGCCGTGTTTCTGAGTGACCGCTTCGAGCGCGGCGGCGAGCCGCTTGTTGGCGGCGACGCCGCCAGCCACGACGAGCGCGCGCTGCGCTCGTGAGCCAAGCCGCTCGATGTAGATGCCCATGGCGCGCGCGATACGGTCTCTCACGATGTCGGCGACAGCTTCCTGGAAGCTCGCGCAGAGATCGGCGATGTCCGTCTGGCTCAGCGGCGAACGGGCGAGCGCCGCGTGTCTCAGCGCGGTCTTTAGTCCTGCGAGAGAGAAATGCGGCTCGGAGCGCCCGACCATCGGGCGCGGCAGGGCGATGGTGGGACGGCCTCGCGC
>JBKOUI010000148.1:0-5317 GCA_046723315.1 Pseudomonadota bacterium
CCGATTTTGCCGCGTGTTCATCCGCAGCGCGCTTCACGCGCTGCACCCGTTCGCGATAGGGGCTGTCCGATGGCACGATCCACGGCGTGTTCCGCCAGATCTGCGTGCGGTACGGACCTGGCTCGACGAGAATGACCTTGATTCCAAACGGCTCGACGTCATAAGCGAGAGACTCGGCCCAACCTTCGAGCGCCCATTTCGAGGCACAATAGATCGAGTTTGTCGGCTGGCCCATGAAGGCCGCCTCGCTCGAAACCAAGACAATCCGACCATCGCACTGGACGCGAAAGATCGGAAGCAAGGCCCTGGTCAATTCAAGCACGCCGAAGAAGTTCGTCTCCATCACGCGTCGGATTTCGGTTCCTGGCAAATCTTCAAATGCACCAGCGGCCGAAACGCCCGCGTTCTGCACGACAGCGTCTAGTGTGCCCCCAGTTCGCGACAGAACTGATGCGACAGCCGCCTCGATCGAAGTGGCGTCGTTGAGATCGAGCTGAACGAGTTCGACGCGATCCTGGAGGCCGGATTTCTTGAGCGCCGCCTCAAGCTTGTCGCGCTTTTGCAGGTCCCGCATAGTGGCGAAAACATGCCAGCCGCGTTGTGCGAGGACCTCCGCGGTCACGCGCCCGATGCCAGTCGAAGTGCCGGTGATGAGGACCGTCGGCATGCATCCTCCATTCGGAGGCCACAGCCTATCGGCCTCTGTGCGAAATGGAAGCCGCTGCTAGCCTACGATCTCGCTTTTCTTGAAGCAAAGCGCGATCTCGCGCTTGGCGGTCGCGGCGCTGTCCGAGCCGTGCACCGAGTTCCGCTGCAGATTGACCCCGAAATCCTTGCGGATGGTCCCATGGCCGGCATCGACCGGGTTGGTCGCGCCCATCACTTCACGGTTTTTCAGGATGGCGTTTTCGCCCTCCAACACCTGGAGCACGATCGGGCCCGAGGTCATGAAGTTGACGAGATCCTTGAAGAACGGCTGATCCTTGTGAACGTCGTAGAATTTCTTGGCGTCCTTCTTCTTCCACCACACGCGCTTCTGCGCGATCACGCGAAGCCCCGCGCTCTCAAGTCTCGCGACGATCAGCCCCTCGATGTTGCGCTCGGTCGCGTCGGGCTTGATGATGGAAAGCGTGCGTTCAATGGCCACAATGGTCCCCTGGTCATCTCCGGAATTAGGCGGGCTTATAACGACCGCGCATGACAGCGGCAAGGCGCGAACTTCCATAGAATGATCCGGAAAATAAGGCAGACCAAGTGATTGTGCCGACCGTCGTCAGGCCATTTGCTCCCAGCGACCCTGCTCGGTCTGCTGCCAATAGCTCACCGCATGCCCCTTCCCTTTCGCCGCCTGCCATTCGGCGCGCGCCCGCGCCACGGCCTCGTGATCCCTTCCATCGAAGATATAGGCGACGCGGGTATAAGATGAGGCATCGGAGAGCACGGCGCCATCGACCAGGAAGCGCACCTGAGCTTCATTGGGATTGTCGTCGCCAGCGGTGAGATAGATGGGATGGGCGGAAGCGTTTCCATCGCGCGCCGTCCCATGCGGGAGAAAGCTCTCCTCGCGATAGGTCCACAGCAGCGTGTTGAGCGCCTCGACCCGCTCCTCGCTGGCCGCCTGAACGGCAGCGCGCCAGCCGCGCTTGAGCGAAAGCTCCAGCAATGTGGGGAGAACCTCTTCGAGCGTACGGCGCTCGAGATGATAGAAATAGACTTCAGTCACGTCTCCCTCGCTCATGCCGAGTCTCGTGCGTAGGGATTGGCCCCTTTGCGCAAGTTCAGCCTGATCGGCACGCCGGGCAAGTCGAAACTTTCGCGCAGCGAATTGACGAGATAGCGCGAATAAGACTCGGGCAGCGCCTTCGGCCGCGAACAGAACAGCACGAAGGTCGGAGGCCGCGCATTGGCTTGGGTTATGTATCTCAGTTTGATGCGCCGGCCCGAGACCGCCGGCGGCGAATGAGCATCGATGGCATCCTGCAGCCATTGATTGAGCGCGTGGGTCGGCAGCCTCCGGTTCCACAATTCGTCGGCGGCAACGATCGCCCGCATCAGTTGGTCGAGGCCGGTGCCGCCAAGCGCCGAGACCGGCACGAGAGCTACGCCTCTGACTTGGGGCAGCAGCCTCTGACATTCCTCGCGGAGCTCTCGCAGGCGTTTATTGGGGTCGCGCACGAGGTCCCATTTGTTGATGGCAATGACGAGCGCCCGGCCCTCCTCGGCGATGAGATCGGCGATTTGCAGATCCTGCTTCTCGAAGGGATGTTCGGCATCGAGCAACAAAACCACCACCTCGGCAAAGCGGATCGCCTTCAGGGCGTCACCGACGGAGAGCTCCTCCGCCCGTCCCTCGACGCGCATTTTGCGCCTTAAGCCCGCGGTGTCGAATAGACGCAACGCGCGGCCGTTCCATTCAAGCTCGGACGCGATCGCATCGCGGGTGATGCCAGCTTCCGGTCCGGTGATCATGCGCTCCTCGCCAAGCAAAGCATTGACGAGAGTCGACTTGCCGACATTGGGCCTGCCGACGATGGCGATGCGCAAGGGATGCTCGACGCTTTCGTCCGCGTCATCGGTCACAGGAGCCACGGCAGGCTCGCCCCGCTCTTTGCAAGTCTGCTCGATCGCGTCGATCAACTCGCCGATGCCAAGCCCGTGCTCGGCCGAGATCGGTAGAGGTTCGCCAAGCCCGAGCGAATAGGCCTCGTAGAGGCCGGGCTCGGCCGCGCGGCCCTCTGATTTGTTGGCGGCAACGATCACCTTCTTGCCCGAGCCGCGCGCGAGATCTGCGAAGATCTCATCGGCGGCCACGACCCCCGCCCGCGCGTCGATGAGAAAGACGACAAGGTCGGCCTGGTCGATGGCGGCTTCGGTTTGCTGCCGCATGCGCGGCGTGAGCCCCTTGTCACCTGGCTCGAGCCCTGCGGTATCGATCAGCGTGACGTCGCAAGAGCCGATCGTCGTCTCGGCCTCGCGCCGGTCGCGGGTCAAGCCGGGCTGGTCGTCGACCAGAGCGAGCCGCTTGCCGGCAAGCCGGTTGAATAAGGTGGACTTGCCGACATTCGGCCGTCCAACGATGGCGATAGTGAGAGACATCTCTGTCGTGGAGAACACAGCCCTAATTGAGGGCGATCAGGGTAGCGTTGTCAGCCAAGATATACATGCGGCCGCCGGCGACAACCGGAGAGATGAAGACCGGCTCGCCGACGTCGAGATTGCTCACGATTTGTCCGGTTCGTGCATCGGCACCGATAAGAACGCCCTCACCCGACACGACCCAGAGCTTGCCTCCGGCCAGTACCGGACCGCTCCAGCGCGTGCTGTTGGGAAGGTCGGTCGCCCACCGCACTTCGCCATCGGCGCGGGCGAGCGCAATCAGCTTGCCGCCAAGATCGACGGCATAGACGGTGTCGCCGGCAACCCACGGCATCTGCGTGCTGGCAAGATTGCGCGACCATAGCCGCTCGCCGGTCGTTTCTGAGGCGGCGATCATCTTGCCGCCATGGCTTACGGCATAGACGACGCCATGATCGATCACCGGCCGGGCCGGATCGCCGAGGATTCCGGAAGCCGTCGTCTCGGCCGAGCGCGTGAGCGAGTCGCTCCACGCCGCCTTGCCGCTTCCAGCCTCGTACGCGGCAATATCGCCGGCAGGAAACGGAGCTACGACAATGCCGCTCGACACCGCCGGACTCACATTAGAGAGCAGCGTTGCCGGTTGCGGCAATCCTCGCGCCGTCCACAATTGCTGACCGTCCGCCGCGGACAGCGCGTAGAGCATGTTGTCGGTCGAGACGAAGTAGATCTTTCCGCCCGCCGCGGTCGGCGAACTCCTAATCGGCCTGCCAACAGGCTTGGTCCACACGATGGCGCCGCTGCCGGGATCAATGGCGACGACGGTGCCATAGCCGGTGGTCGCGTAGAGATGGCCGCCATCGAGGGCGAGCCCTCCGCCAAAGCCTTCGCGGCTCTTCTCGTTCTCCGGTCTCACGCTTGCCGACCAGACCTTCGCGCCATTAGCGGATGAAAAGGCCGAGACGGTGCCGCCGGCATCGAGCGTATACACCTTGCCGTCGGCAACGAGGGGAATTGCGCTCAATCGCCCGCTGGACGAAGAGCCGGTGCCTGCATCTGCCGACCACACCTTCTGCACTTGATCGCCGAGCGCGAGGTGCCCGAGATTATTTGACGGCGTGCCACCGGGCTCGGTCCACGCCGCGTTGGTCTGCGGCGGTGGTAGCTGGACCGGCCGCGCCGCGGCTTTAGGCTGGATCGCCGCGAGCGTCGGGTCGGTGATGACGGCAATGCGCTCGCCCGGCAGCCTCGGCTTTTCCTTCTTGAACGGATTCTTGATGTCGGAGAGACCTGACGGCAGGCCGCTACATGCCGCGAGAGTAGAGACGATGGCCGCGATCAGGCCAGCGTTGGCAAGGCTAGAGCCGATTCCCCGTCTTCCACCCCGGCCCACTTTCGGACCACCCTCGTTACGCGAGCGTTACTTTGCCGTCGTGCTTAGCGATTGCGGGGTCCCCACGATGAGCGCGAGCATCATATTGGCGCGTTCGCGCAAATTGGGTGGGGTCCCCTGATCGCCAACCAGCGCACTGAACTGCTTCTCGGCCTCGCGCATATTGTTCAGCCGGTAAGCCGAAAGCCCGAGCAGCTCGCGCGCCGAAAATCTCCAGGCGCTATTCCCTTCGGCCAACGCCTTGAGCCGCTGCTCCATCTCGGCAGAGTCGGCCTTGTCGAGTCTCAGCGTGGCGGCTTGCAGCGTGGCATGGGCTCGTAGAATCTCGTCGACGCTCGAATCGTTGGTGAGCGCATCGTACTCGGTGACCGCCTTGTCGGTGTCGCCTGCCTTTTCGGCCGCGGCAGCAAGCTGGAAGCGCGCCAGGACCTGATAGCCATGCGGCCCTTTGGCTGCGAGAGAGGTGAGAATGTCCTTAGCTTTGGCAGCATCGGCGCCATCGAGCATGGTCAAGGCCTGACTGAAAGAGGCGCCGGCGGTTTGCCCCTGCCGCTCTTGCCAATAGTTCCAGCTCTTAAAGGCAGCGACGCCGACGACGATGAGCGCAGCGAGGCCAATCGCGTAGATGCCGTATTGGTCCCACAGCTTCTTGTAGCGTTCTTGGCGGACGGCCTCGTCCACCTCGCGCAGAAAGGAATCGCCACGGTCGCTCATCGGCAGCGGACTCTTCTGAGGTAAATGGTTACGACGGTTCTCAAGGAGCTCAGGGTCGCTCCTTCCTGGCCGCCGTATAGTGAAGGCCTCTTGCTCGCGCAAGGTAAAGAGCCGCATGGCCGCATCGGCCGACAT
>JBKOUI010000203.1:0-5887 GCA_046723315.1 Pseudomonadota bacterium
CGCCTGGGTCGCGCCGATATGCTGGACCCTGGCGACCCAAAAACTGAGCTCGTCAGGGTGGCGTCAACGGACTTCCTGATCGATCTCACCGAGCCCACAAACGATCCGCTTGCCGGCCTTCGCCTCGACACCGCAATCGCCAAATTAACATACGGGCTCAAGCACTTGCCCGATTTGGCGGCGAAGTTTGGAGTCCATCTCCAATATCTTGGCCCTTCTGCCACACGCTACATGCTCGTATTGGACATGGATGAGGCCAACGGTTCAGCCAAGCAAGCCTTCGCGCCCACAGCCATCGGTCCAGGCGATGTCGATCCGATGGAGCTCGAACCCCTTACCGCGGCGGACGACAGCTCGTTCATCCCTCGACTGAAAGCGAGCCGCAACATTCCCGCCTGGTTGAAGCAGTTGCTCTAGCCGGAGCAGCGAGCTCGATCGCCGAATGGGAGCAAGGAGCTAGTTGGCTTGCACCCTCTTATCGGCGCTGGTGTCGACCGATTTGATGCCGTGCAGGAGGTCGAGCGCGTAGTTGAGCTGCGTGTCCTTGGTCTTGTCCTCGGCCACGTAGGAGGAGCTTCCGTCAACCTCGTCGGCCGCGGCCTCGTCGTCGAGGTTCTTGAGATGACCGCGCAAGCTCGCCTCGCCAATGGCGGCCGCCATGTCCTTGTTGAGGTCCTTCGGCAACTCCTCCTCGACCTTGACCTCGGGCTCGATGCCCTTGGCCTGAATCGAGCGGCCCGAAGGAGTGTAGTAGCGTGCCGTGGTAAGCCGAAGCGCGCCGCCACCCGACAGCGGGATAATGGTTTGCACCGAGCCTTTGCCGAACGAGCGCGTGCCAACCAAGATCGCGCGATGGTGATCCTGCAGCGCGCCGGCCACGATCTCTGAGGCGGAGGCCGAGCCGCCATTGATCAGCACCACCATTCGCTTGCCGCCGGTGATATCGCCGGGCCGCGCGTTGGCGCGCTGCGTCTCCTCCTCGTTGCGCCCCTTGGTCAGCACGATGGCGCCCTGATCTAGGAAGGCGTCGGACACCGAGATGGCCTGATCGAGCAAGCCGCCGGGGTCGTTGCGCAGGTCGATGACATAGCCCTTGAGCTTTGGCCCGATGGTCTTCTTGAGATCGGTCACGGCCTTCTCAAGATCCGCCGTGGTCTGCTCGTTGAAGCTCGTGATGTGGATGTAACCCACGTCGCCGTCGGCCTCGAACTTGACCGGTTTGATACGGATCACGTCGCGAACCATTTTCACGTCAAACGGGTTGTCCACGCCCTTGCGCATGATGGTGAGGGTGATCGGGGCGTTGACCGGGCCGCGCATCTTCTCCACGGCTTCCTCGAGCGTGAGGCCTTCGATCGGCTCCTTGTCGAGCGCGGTGATAAGATCGCCGCTCAACAGACCTGCCTTGGCCGCAGGTGTGTCCTCGATGGGAGAAACGACCTTGATCATGCCGTTCTCCATGGTGACCTCGATGCCGAGCCCGCCGAACTCGCCCTTGGTCTGCACCTGCATGTCGCGGAATTCTTTGCCGGTGAGGTAGCTCGAGTGTGGGTCGAGCGCCATCAGCATGCCCCTGATCGCGTCCTCAACCAGCTTCTGATCGTCCGGCTTCTCGACATAGTCGGAGCGGATGCGTGACAGCACCTCGCCGAACAGGTTGAGCTGAGAATAAAGCTCAGAATTCGAATCAGCTGCCGGCTCGCTCCAGGCAAAGCCGGCCATCATGGAACCTGCCGCCACCAACGCGAGCGCCGCAAGCGCCCACAGCCTGTATTCAGATTTGCGGATCACCTATGAACTCCTCGAAGCGAGCGGGCAACAGCCATAGGCCGGCTGCCGACAACGTGCAAAGTCTTCCAACAAGCTACTCCTCTTGGACAAAATGCCAGTGCGACAAGCTGTCCATCACGCGATTCCACCTTAACTCGTTGTAACTTGCCTTTCTGCCAAAGCGCGCCAGCCGATATCGTGGCGGCAGAAGCCCTGGGGCCAATCGATCTTATCAACAGCAGCGTAAGCGCGCGATTGCGCCTCTTTGATGTCCCGCCCGCGCGCGGTGACGCCGAGCACCCGTCCCCCGTCGGCGACGATGCGCCCGTCTTCGCGCTTGGTGCCGGCATGGAAGATTTGCACGTGAGGATCGGCGGCGGCACGGTCCAGTCCTTTGATCTCCGAGCCCTTTTGGTAGGCGCCGGGATAGCCGCGCGCCGCCATGACCACGCAAAGCGCAGCATCATCGCGCCAGTCGAGGGCAATATCCTCGAGGCGGCCTTCGGCGGTGGCGAGCAGGGCAGGGAGCAGGTCCGACTTGAGCCGCATCATCAGCACCTGCGCCTCGGGGTCGCCGAAGCGTACGTTGTATTCGATGAGCTTCGGCGCGCCGTCCTTGATCATCAGCCCGGCATAGAGCACGCCTTTGAATGGCGTGCCGCGTTCCTTCATGGCGCGCACAGTTGGGAGCACGATCTCGTCCATGACGCGGGCGCCGAGTCTTGGCGTCATGACAGGCGCCGGCGAGTAGGCGCCCATGCCGCCAGTGTTCGGTCCCTTATCCCCATCGAAGGCGCGCTTGTGGTCTTGCGCGGTGGCGAGCGGCAGAGCCGTCTCCCCGTCGACCAGGGTGAAGAAGCTCGCCTCTTCGCCGTCGAGGAACTCTTCGATCACCACGCTTGCACCTGCAGCGCCGAAGGCACCGCCAAAAGAGGCGTCGACTGCTTGGGTGGCCTGGTCGCGCGTGGTGGCGATGGTCACGCCTTTGCCGGCGGCGAGCCCATCGGCCTTGATGACCATGGGTAGACTCTGCGTCTTGGCATAAACCTTGGCGGCATCCGAGTCGGTGAAGCGGCGATAGGCAGCGGTTGGAATGCCGTATTCGGAGCAGAGATCCTTGGTGAAGCCCTTGGAGCCCTCGAGCTGCGCGGCTGCCTTGGATGGACCAAAGACTTTAATGCCGGCGGCTTCGAGATCGTCGGTAAGCCCTGCAACGAGTGGGACCTCGGGCCCGATCACCACTAGGCCGACACCGTTCTCCTTGCAGAAGCTGGCCAGCGCCGCGTGGTCGGCAATGTCGAGGGCAATGCACTCGGCGACCTCGGCGATGCCAGCATTACCCGGTGCGCAATAGAGGCGGTCGAGCAGGGGACTTTGCGCGAGCTTCCAGGCGAGCGCGTGCTCCCGTCCGCCGCCCCCGATCAGAAGCACATTCACCTTGCGCGATGCTCCGCTTGTGGCCCAGAGGTCGAGCTTGTATTGCAGATATGTGATGGACGCCAATGGCTGATCGATCAGCGCTACCAGCGACGAATCTCGTCGAATATACCGTCTCCGAACTTGCCTTCGCGCTCAGGCGCACGGTCGAGGACAATTTCGGCCTGGTAAAGCTGCGCGGGGAAATCTCGGGCTTCAAGGGCAGGCATTCGTCGGGGCATTGCTATTTCACGCTCAAGGACGAGAACGCCTGCATCGAGGCGGTGATCTGGAAGAGCACGTTCGTCCGCCTCAAGTTCAAGCCCGAGCAGGGACTGGAGGTCATCGCGCGGGGCCGCGTCACCACCTATCCCGACAAATCGAAATATCAGATCGTGATTGACGAGCTCGAGCCCGCCGGCGTCGGCGCGCTGATGGCTTTGCTCGAGCAGCGCAAGAAGATGCTCGCCGCCGAGGGCCTGTTCCACGACGCGCGCAAGAAGGCGCTGCCTTACCTGCCGCGCATCGTCGGCGTGGTCACCTCGCCGACCGGCGCGGTGATCCGCGACATCCTGCATCGTTTGGCCGATCGCTGCCCTTGCCACGTGCTGGTATGGCCGGTGCGGGTGCAGGGTGAGACTTGCGCGTTCGAGGTGGCCGGGGCTATCGCTGGCTTCAATGCATTGATGATCGGCGCGCCGGTGCCGCGGCCGGACCTCATCATCGTGGCACGCGGCGGCGGCAGCCTCGAAGATTTGTGGGGTTTCAACGAGGAGATCGTGGCGCGCGCGGTGGCGGCAAGCGCCATCCCGCTCATCTCTGCGGTGGGCCACGAGACCGACTGGACGATCATCGACCTCGTCGCCGACTGGCGGGCGCCGACGCCGACCGCGGCGGCCGAGCGTGCCGTACCGGTCCGCGCGGAACTGCTCATTTCGGTGACGAGCTTCGGCGTGCGCGCCGCGAGTAATTTGCGGCGCGGGCTCGAAGCGCGGCGGAGCCGCTTCCTTGCTGCTTCGCGTGGATTGCCGCGCCGCGCCGAAATCCTGGCGCTGCCGCGCCAGCGCCTCGACAACGCGAGCGGGAGGCTTCCGCGTGCCCTGCTCGCCAACGCCCGCGCGCATCGCGCCGCCCTCGAACGCTGCGCAGCACGGCTCAGGCCTCATATCGTCGCCCGCGCGGCAAGTGCGGGGCGCGAGCGGCTGATCCAGCTCGACCGTTCGCGCGAGAGAGCAGTTGCCGCTTTGATCGAGCGCGCGCGGCGCAAGCTCGACGGGCAGGCAAAGCTTCTTTCCACGCTCGGCTATCAGAACGTGCTGGCGCGTGGCTTTACGCTGGTGCGTGGACGCGGCGCGATGCTGCGCCGCGCCTCCGAGGTGAACCCTGGCGCCGCTCTCGACATTGAGTTCGCCGATGGCCATATCGGTGCTCATGCCGATCCGCGTGTACGGAAGCCGGAGACGGCGGCGAAGGAGCCGCGCAAGCCTACTGACGGAAAGCAGGGGACACTCCTGTAAAGCAGGCTGGCCTTCTTTCTCGCCTTGAGGTTATGGTGATGAACCACAACGATAAATCGCGAGCAGCACAGCTTTGATGAACCGCTTCGAACGCAATATCGGCTTCAAGGGCGAAGCCAAGCTCAAATATCTCGACGGCGAGGTGCAGGTGCTGAGCCCTGGCGACTTCGTGCGCTGCGCCGTCACCGGCCGCACCATTCCGCTCGATGAGCTCCGCTATTGGAGCGTCGAGCTGCAAGAAGCCTATGTCGATGCGGCGAGCTCCCTCAGGCGCTACCGCGAGACTCATCCCGCTCCTGCTCCGGCCGCCGAGTAGGCTTTCCAATTCATTGTCTGACGAATTTTGTCTTTGAGGAAAGGGAGAGGAACTCAGCGCCCTGCCTGCGAAAGCGCGGCGGTGAGCAGGGCTTTCACTGCGGCGGAATCGTCAAACTCGACGGCGATGGGGAAGGGGCGCGAGCGGAACTTGAGCTCGCCTTGCGGCGTGCTTTCCTCGTCGGGCAGCCGCACCCAATCCTTCTCGGTGGTCACCAGCATCGCGTTGTAGTCGCGCGCCTCTTTAAGCAGGCTGCGCGCCTGGCGCGTGCTGTAGCGGTAATGGTCGGCATAGGACCGCTCGTCGATCAGCCGCGCTCCGTGTGACTTCAGCGTGGCGAAGAACTTCTCCGGCCGGGCGATGCCGGCAAAACCGATGACCGGAAGCACGCCGAGCCAGCGGGCGTCTTGTGTGGGCGCCATGCGCGCCTTGAGCACAGGCTTGGCGCGGGCCCTGAAAGCATTGACCAGCGCCGTGGCCTTGTCGCCAGAGCCGATCACGATCAGCGCGTCGGCGCGGACGATCTGACGATCGAGCGGCTCTCTCAGGGGGCCGGCCGGGATCATCAGCCCGTTGCCGATACCAGACCCGGCATCGACCACGATGAGTGAGAGGTCCTTTATGAGGCTCGGGTTCTGGAAGCCGTCGTCCATGACGATGACGCTCGCATCGGTGGCTTCTATGGCCTTAGCCCCGGCAACTCGATCCGGGCAGACCATGGTCGGCGCGTGCTCGGCCAAGAGCAAAGGCTCATCGCCCGCTTCCGCCGCGCTCATGGGTTTGCTGACGAACGTCGCTCCTTTGCTCGCGCCGCCATAGCCGCGGGTGAGAAAGCAGGGCTTCGCGCCGAGGCCTTTGAGCAGAGAGG
>JBKOUI010000192.1:0-7669 GCA_046723315.1 Pseudomonadota bacterium
CATAAGAGGCGGGCAAACCCTTGTCAACGCGACGAGCCAGTCACCGCATCGAGCTTCCTCGTTTGTACCAGTCACCGCATCGAGCTTCCTCGTTTGTAAATGTCCGAGGCCGACAAACGCCAAGGTCGCAGATTTCGGCGCTTGGCAACCTGCCCGCCTCGGGTCTAAAACGCGGCCCCGGGGGGAGCGAACCCAACCCCGCTCGCCGACTCTTCGAACCGGGGCAGTATAGGCGAGCCGAAGATGAGGATAGTCTCGTGAAAACCTTGTCAGTTCGGCTGCTTGCGGCAGCCATGATCGGTCTTGCCTCGCTGCCGGCCGCAGCCGACGACGTGGTCGTGGCGCGCGTGAACGGCAACGATATCAAGCAATCCGATCTCGATTTCGCCGCAACCGAAGTCGGCTCGCGGCTCGCAAGCTACACGCCCGCCGATCGCAAGAAGATCCTTCTGCAATATGTCATCGAGAACGAGTTGATGGCCGAGGCCGGCCAGAAAGACAGTCTCGACAAGGCGGCGAGCTTCCCCGATCGAGTCAAATATCACGAGCGGCGCGCGCTGCGCGATGCATTCTTCGACGCCGGCATCGCCAATGCCGTGACGGACGACGCCGCCAAGAAGATCTATGACGAGAAGATCAGCCAGATGAAGCCGGAGCAGGAGGTCCACGCCCGCCACATCCTGGTCGACACCGAGGCCGAGGCCAAGGAGATCGAGGATCGGCTGAAGAAGGGCGAGGACTTCGCGACGGTCGCCAAGGAGAAGTCGAAGGACGCGAACTCGGAAGGTGGCGATCTCGGGTTCTTCACCCGCGGCACCATGCTGAAGCCGTTCGAGGACGCGGCTTTCGCGCTCGAGGTCGGCCAGGTTTCCGATCCGGTCCAGACCCAGTTCGGCTGGCATATCATCAGGGTCGAGGAGAAGCGCGACCAGCCGCTGCCGACTTTCGATCAGGTCAAGGAAGCGATCATCGCTCAGCTGGTGCAGCAAAAAGCGCAAGAAGTTGTGACGGGCTTGCGTGACTCGGCAAAGATCGAGGTGGTCGATCCCGACCTCAAGAAATCGATGGATAGCGGCCTGCTTGGCGGCGAGGAATTGCCCGACCTTCCGCAAGACCAAGGCCAGGGGGATGCCGGCGGAAAGCAGTGACCGTTTGGCGTAGGCGCCGTGGGGAAGATTTCGCCGTTCGCGCCTAAGCGCCTTGCCGAGCTTCCGCCCATCGAAGGCGTACGCATTGCAACGGCTGCTGCCGGCATCCGCTATCCCGGCCGCACCGATCTGCTTTTCGCGCTGTTCGATCCCGGCACCACCGTCGCCGGCGCTTTGACCATGTCCAAAACCGCGTCGGCGCCGGTCGATTGGTGCCGGCAGCACCTTGCGCACGGCATGGCACGCGCGCTGGTCGTGAATTCGGGAAACGCCAACGCCTTCACCGGAAGGCGCGGCCGCGAGGCGGTGAAGCAGACCGTGGAGGCGGCAGCTCGCGCCGTCGACTGCCTCGAGGCCGACGTTTATGTCGCTTCGACGGGAGTCATTGGCGAGCCGCTCGATGCGCGCAAAATCACCGGGCTGCTTGGCGACCTTGCCTGTAAGGCGAAGCCTGATGCCTACGAGACCGCCGCGCGCGCGATCATGACCACCGACACCTATCCGAAGCTTGCCACGCGCAAGACCGAGATCGACGGTGTCGAGGTCACCATCAACGGCATCGCTAAGGGCGCGGGCATGATCGCTCCCGACATGGCCACCATGCTCGCCTTTCTCTTCACTGACGCAGCTATCGAGCCGCTCGCGCTTCGCGCCTGTCTCGATCCGGGCCTCGAGCAAAGCTTCAACGCCATTACCATCGACAGCGACACCTCAACCAGCGACACGCTGCTCGTCTTCGCCACTGGCGCGGCGGCAAGCCGCGGCGCTCCGCGCATTGCCGTGGCGGAAGACCCGCGCGTCACGGGATTCCGCTTGGCGCTTGCGCACGTCATGCGCGATCTGGCGCTGCAAGTCGTAAAAGACGGCGAAGGCTTGACCAAGTTCGTGACCGTGCGCGTGACTGGTGCAGAGAGTGACGGCGCCGCCCGCCGCATCGCGCAGTCTATCGCCAACTCGCCGTTGGTGAAGACGGCGATTGCCGGCGAGGACCCGAATTGGGGGCGCATCGTGGCGGCGATCGGCAAGGCCGGCGAGGCGGCCGATCGCGACCGCATCGCCGTTTGGCTCGGCAACACCCTTGTCGCAGCGGAGGGCGAGGTGGCTCCGGACTATCGTGAGGCCAAGGGTGCGGCCTATATGAAGAATGCCGAGATCTCAATCCGCGCCGATGTTGGCATTGGCCAGGGCACGGCAACTGTCTTCACTTGCGATCTCACTAAGGACTACATCGCCATCAATGCCGACTACCGGTCTTGATGGGTCGTGACTCCGCAGGTGCGGATATGAATGAGGGGAGGACGCGCCCAGTCGTTCTCGTTGCCGCCGTCGTGCTCTTGAACGACGAAGGCAAAGTGCTGCTCGCCAAACGCCCTCCCGGGCGTCCTCTCGCTGGACTTTGGGAATTTCCCGGCGGCAAGGTCGACGCGGGCAAAAATCCGGAGACGGCGTTGATCCGCGAGCTTCTGGAGGAGCTTGGCATCGAGATCGCGCGGGCCGATCTTGTGCCCCTCACTTTTGCGAGTCACGCTTATTCTGAGTTCCACCTGCTTATGCCGCTTTATCTCTGTAAGCGCTGGCAGGGCGGCATCGCCGCTCAGGAGAACCAGGAGCTTCTCTGGGTGAAGCCAGAAGAGCTTCACCGCTACGACATGCCTCCTGCGGACGAGCCGCTCAAGACCAGCCTGCCAAGGTTCCTGCTCGCCGAGCGCTAATCGTCTTTGCGTTTGGGCGTGCCGGGAAACGAAGCCTTGTCGCCGGCCGATTGCTCGGTGGTGTGCAGCGCGTCGGCGAGGCGTTGCGCCGCGCTTCCGGGCCTAAGCGGCTTCTGCTGGCTCGGGTCAGGCGCCCAACCCGCCAGATAGACGATCTCGAACGTGGCGCTTACCCGACCGTTAGGCGTCGCGTGCCGCTCGCGATAGATGGCTTCGGCACGTGCCAGTGTCTTGCGCGACAAGGGCGCCTTGCTGCGCGCCAGCAGCACATTGCCGCCGCCGAGCGCACGCACCTCGCGCATCAGCTCGCGCGGCGAAGGATATACCACGGTCAAAGTCTCTGCATCGGCAACGGGTAACGCAAAGCCCGCGCGCTGCAATAGCGCGCCATAATCTCTCACGTCGGAGAAAGGAGACACGCGCGGGCTCGCGCCGCCTTCAGTCTCTGCTTCGGCTTCGAGCAACGCTTGGCGCAGCTCAATCAGCGCGCGGGCGCCGAGCAGCGCCGCCATGAACAGACCGTCCGGCTTGAGCGCGCGCCTGATCTGGATCAGCGCGCCGGGCAGATCGTTGACGCGATGGAGCGCGAGCCCCGAAACGACCAGATTGAGGCTCGCATCTTTCAGTGGAAGGAGGTCCTCGTCGCAGACGAGCGATGGCCGTGGACAAAGCTCGGCAAAGGCAAACGCGCTCTCGGCATAGATCACCGCGCCCACGGACTTGAGCTCGGTGATCCTTCGCCCCAGCAGCCCGTGATAAGCGCCGAGGTCGAGCGCGAGCGGGAAGGGACGCAGCATCAACTCGACGCGCTCGGCAATCTCGCGAGCGACATGGGACAGCAGGAACTCGCGCGCCTCGATCTCGTGGGCGAAGCGGGCGCGGCGCTCGCGCAGAAGCTTGCGGTCGAACAGGAGGCTCTCGTCACTCATGAAATGAGGCTGCTCCACCCTTCAACGCCGCTGCTCCCGGCTCTATCATGGAGTCCATGACGGGGGTTGAGCTTAGTGCAGCGGAGGCTTCAAGGCCGGCCACCTTGGCTTGGCAGAAGCCGGTGCGCTCGCTGCTCGGGCAACTCGCGGACCTGCTCCTGCCGCCGGTCTGCATCTCCTGCCGCACGCGCATTGGCAGCCACGGGCTCCTCTGCGGCGTCTGCTTTGCCAAGATCGACTTCATCGCGCCTCCGATCTGCGCGCGGCTCGGCGTGCCCCTGCCATATGACGCCGGCGAGCCGCTCCTCTCCGCAGCCGCCATCGCCAAGCCTCCAATCTACGACCGGGCACGGGCGGCCGCGCGCTATTCGGCCACCATGCGCGAGCTCATCCAGAGCTTCAAATATCGGGATCGGCACGAAGGTCTGCCATTATTCGGGCTTTGGCTGAAAAAAGCCGGGGCCGAGCTTCTCGGCGACGCCGACCTGATCGTACCCGTGCCACTCTATCGATCGCGGCTGTGGTGGCGACGGTTTAACCAGTCGGCCATGCTCGCGCAAATCGTCGGACGGCTCGTCGGGGTACCCGTGGATTGCTTCGCCCTCTCCAGGGTGCGGCGAACGCAAAGCCAGGTCGGCCTTTCTGCCGACCAGCGGCGCCGAAATGTTGCCGGCGCCTTCAAGGTGGCGCAGGCGCGGGCCAGCCGCATCAAGGCTAAGAACATCGTGGTGGTCGACGATGTGATCACGACGGGAGCCACGGCCGAGGCCTGCGCCCGGGCGCTCAAGCGGGCAGGGGCCGCCCGTGTGGATGTGCTCGCTCTTGCCAGAGCCGTCGAGCCAGCCGCCTTCCTGCTTTAGAATACCTATAAAAAGCCTTGCGTAGGGCCGGTTAAACGCCCAGTTACCCTGCTGAGATTTATTGAGCTTTCAGAGGCAACGAAGCATGTCGAGAGTTCTCCTCTACACCACCCAGTTCTGCGGCTATTGCCGGGCAGCCAAGAACCTGCTGCGTGCCAAGGGCCTCGACTATGAGGAGATCGATGTCGGCTTCGACCCCGCCAAGCGCACCGACATGGTCGAACGTGCCGGCGGCCGGCGCACCGTGCCGCAGATCTTCATCCACGGCCGTCATGTTGGCGGCTATGACGAGCTCGCGGCGCTCGAGCGCGAAGGCAAGCTCAACGATTGGCTTTCCAATATGCTGGGCGCGCCCGGCGAAGCGCTGGCTGGCGCTTCGGAGCCATGAGCGGTCAAACCACGAGACGCTTTCGTGCCGGCCTGGTGCAGCTCCGGTCGGGCCGGGAAGTCGCGCCGAATCTCGACAACGCTGAAGTTCTGATGAGGCGCGCAGCCAAAGGCGGCGCACAATACGTGCAGACGCCGGAGAACACCGGCATAATGGAGCTCAAGCCCGAGCTCGTGCTGGCGGCGGCCGAGCGCGAAGGCAAGAGCACGACGCTTGCCTGGGCCAAGGCACTCGCGCGCGAACTCGGGGTTTGGCTTCATATCGGCTCGATTGCCATCAAGCTCGACCATGCCCGCGTCGCCAATCGCTCCTATCTGCTCGACCCGCACGGCCGCGTCGCTGCGCGCTACGATAAGCTGCATATGTTCGACGTCGATCTTGCCGGCGGCGAGAGCTACCGCGAGTCGCAGTTTTTCCGCCCTGGCGCCAAGGCCGTGGTTGCCGACCTTCCCTTCTGCAGGCTGGGCTTGAGCATCTGCTATGACCTTCGCTTTCCTTCGCTCTACCGCACGCTGGCCGTGGCCGGCGCCGAGCTCATCGCCATCCCATCCGCTTTCACCAAGCAGACCGGAGAGGCGCATTGGCATGTGCTGACGCGTGCGCGAGCCATCGAGACTGGCGCCTTTGTGCTTGCCGCTACGCAAGGAGGTCTGCACGAGAACGGGCGTTCGACCTTCGGCCACAGCATCATCGTCTCGCCCTGGGGCGAGGTGCTTGCCGAAGCGGGCGAGGAGCCCGGCGTGATCTTTGCCGATATCGACCTCGCCGCGTCGGAAGAAGCACGGGAGCGCATTCCAGCCATCAAGCACGGCCGCGAATTCGAGATCGAGGTGGCAGGTGAGGGGGTCGAGCGGGCGAGGAGAGAGGCGTCATGATCCGCTACGCGCTCGCCTGCGATCAGGGTCACGAGTTCGACGCATGGTTCGGCTCGATCGGCTCCTATGACGAGCAGGTCGAAGCCCGCGCCGTGATCTGCCCAGCTTGCGGCAGCGCCGAAGTGCATAAGGCGCCGATGGCGCCAGCCGTCAAGAAAAGGAAGACCGAGCCAGCCGCGGCGCGCGCTGAGGGCGAGCGCCGACGAACCTATGCCTTCCTCAAAGATCTCAAAGCGCACCTCAAGGCGAATGCCGAGCATGTGGGGCCTGCCTTCCCAGAGGAAGCGCGCAAGATGCACTATGGCGAGACCGAGGCGCGCAGCATCTATGGCGAGGCGACCGTAGCGGAAGCCAAGGCGCTCAAGGACGAGGGCATTCCCGCGCTCCCGCTGCCGCCGCTGCCCGACGACCAAAACTAAGGATCTTGCCTTGAGGTAACCTCTTGTTGGGAGGCTTCGCGTACAAATTCCCGCGAGATGCCCTGGTAAAGCCGCGAAGGGTCTCTATCTTATATGCAGCCGGGCGTTGGTTTCTGCGCAACCAGGGGCACTAAATGCACCTCTCAAGTTTCTCCCGACTTCCCAAGTATGCCTTAGGCTTCGTCGCCGCCCCTCTTCTGGCGCTCGTGCTCGCATTTCCCGCGGCTGCTCAGAATGGGACTGCTCAGACGGGTACCACTCCGACTGCCCCGCCACAGGCTGCGCCGCAGAGCCAGGAAGCAAAGCCCAATACTCCGCCCGAGCCTAAGCCCCAAGGGACTACTGCCGGGCAGCAGTCTAAGCCGGAAGACGCCGCTACTGCTCAGCAGCCCAAGTCAGAAGGCACCGCCGCCGCGCAGCCGAAGCCCGCGGCTCCTCCGCCACCAAAGCCGGCCGACTGGGCCAAGCACGAGGCTGCCAGCGCCGATTTTCAGGCCGGCTCGAAGATCTTGATCAACATCGACAAGTCGCAGCAGGAGATGACGGTCTTCGTCGACGGCGTCGAACGCTACAGCTGGCCGGTCTCAACCGGCAAGCCCGGTTATGCCACCCCTTCGGGGAACTACACGCCTACGTCCATGAATGAGATCTGGTACAGCAAGCAGTGGGACAATTCTCCCATGCCGCATTCCATCTTCTACATGAAGGACGGGCACGCCATTCATGGCACCCACGAGGTGAAGAATCTCGGCAAGCCAGCGTCGCATGGCTGCGTGCGGCTTTCGCCTGAGAATGCGCTCACGCTCTATTCCATGGTTGAAAAGACCGGGATGGAGAACGTCCAGGTGGTGTTGAACGGCGAAACGCCTGGCGGCGAGTACAAGGTGGCAAGCCCCGATCGGCGCTATGGCTATGGCCCCGGTCCTGGCTGGTTCGCTCCTGGCGACAACTACTATGCTCAACAGGAGCCGCCCCGCCGCCGTCGCGGCCTGTTTGGACGGTGGTTCCAGCCCGATTATGGGCCGCAGGGCTACGCCGCACCTCCCGGTTATCAGCGCGGCTATCGCTACGGTTATTAGATCTGCGTCAGTTGGGCCGGATCGCCGTCGCGAAATAGTTCACGTCGGCATCGCGCGAGAGGCTCCATTCGTCGGCGAGCGGGTTATAGACCATGCCCGTCGTGTCGGTGAGCGTGAGGCCGGCATGCTCTAATGCCGCCCTGAGTTCATCGGGCCTCACGAAGCGGTCCCAGTTGTGCGTGCCAATCGGTAGCCAGCGCAGAATGAACTCGGCCCCGATGATGGCAAGCGCGTAGGCCTTGAGCGTGCGGTTCAGTGT
>JBKOUI010000059.1:0-4741 GCA_046723315.1 Pseudomonadota bacterium
CAAGGCAGAGACCGCGAGGAGCGCGACAGCGAGTTCGTCGACAAGCTCGTGCACATCAATCGCGTGGCCAAGGTGGTCAAGGGCGGACGGCGCTTCGGCTTCGCCGCGCTGGTCGTGGTCGGCGACCAGAAGGGGCGCGTCGGCTTCGGCCACGGCAAGGCCCGCGAGGTGCCGGAAGCCATTCGCAAGGCGACCGAGGCTGCCAAGCGCAACCTGGTCAAGGTGCCCCTGCGCGAGGGCCGCACGCTGCATCACGACGTGGAAGGTCATCACGGCGCGGGCAGGGTGGTGCTCCGGGCAGCGCCTCCGGGCACGGGCATCATTGCGGGCGGCCCGATGCGCGCCGTGTTCGAGACGCTCGGCATCCAGGACGTGGTGGCGAAATCGCTCGGCAGCTCCAACCCCTACAACATGGTCCGCGCCACTTTTGACGCATTGCGCCACGAAGATAGTCCGCGGGGCGTGGCGGCCCGGCGCGGCAAGAAGGTGAGCGAGATCGTGTCGCGTCGGCGGGACGGCGCGGGCGAGAGCGCGGGCCAGGCCGAGGCCTAATCACTAACGCGCAAGGATTTGTGAGATGACCGAGTCATCGAAACGCAAGACTATCGTCGTCGAGCAGATTGGGAGTCCGATCCGGCGCCCCTATATCCAGCGCGCGACACTGATCGGGCTCGGTCTCAACAAGATGCACAAGCGGCGCACTTTGATCGACAGCCCACAGGTGCGCGGCATGGTCGCCAAGATCAGCCACCTCGTCCGCATCGTCGATGACGAGAAGAAGGCTTAAGGAACAAAGACAATGCGGCTCAACGAGATCAGGGACAGGCCAGGCGCCACGAGTGCCAAGAAGCGGCTCGGCCGCGGCATCGGCTCAGGGCTAGGAAAGACTGCGGGCAAAGGTACCAAGGGTCAGAAGGCCCGCGCCGGCGTCGCCATCAAGGGTTTCGAGGGCGGCCAGATGCCGCTCCACCGCCGCTTGCCCAAGCGCGGCTTCAACAACATCTTCACGAAGAAGTACAACGAGCTCAATCTCGGCAAGATTCAGGGTGCGATCGACGCCGGAACGCTCGACGGCAATAAGCCGATCACCGTCGAGCCGCTGCAAGAGGCTGGTCTCATTCGCCGCGCCAAGGACGGCGTGCGCCTGCTCGGCTCCGGCGAGATCAAGGGCAAGCTCGCCTTCGAGGTGACCGGCGCGTCGCAGAGCGCGGTGAAGGCGGTGGAAGAAAAGGGTGGCACCGTCACCTTCAAGTCGATCACCGGCCGCGAGAAGCCGGCCGCCGACAAGATCAAGGCCGACAAGCGCGCAGCCAAGCGCGCCGCGCTTCTCGCCAAAGCTGAAGCCAAGGGCGGCAAGAAGGCGAAAGGCGAGCAGACCGAGGAGGCCGGGACGGCGAAGGCCGCTAAGGGCAAATCCGAGGGTGAGAAGCCCAAGGCCGAAGAAGGCGAGGCCAAGAAGGCCAAGCCGAAGCCCGCAAAGACGGACAAATCTGAGTAACGTGAGGCCGCCGCAAGCTCCCTCGCGTTCTCGATAAGGGAAGTAGAGCGTCTAAATGGTCTCTGCCGCAGAACAGCTCGTTTCCAACTTGAACTTCGCGGCCTTCGCTAAGGCCGACGAGCTCAAGAAGCGCATCTGGTTCACGCTCGGCGCGCTCCTGATCTACCGGCTCGGCACTTACATCCCGATTCCCGGCATCAACCCGCAAGCGCTTGCCGAGATGTTCCGGCAGAATCAGACCGGCATCCTCGGCATGTTCAACATGTTCTCGGGTGGCGCGGTCGGGCGCATGGCGATCTTCGCGCTGAATATCATGCCGTACATCTCGGCATCCATCATCATTCAGCTCCTGACCACCGTCTCGCCGCATCTTGAGCAGCTCAAGAAGGAAGGTGAGCAGGGCCGGCGGCAGATCAACCAGTACACCCGTTACGGCACCGTGCTGCTCGCCGCCTTGCAGGGCTATGGCATCGCCATCGGGCTCGAAGGCGCGGGCAACGTCGTGCTCGATCCAGGCTGGTTCTTCCGCATCACCACCGCCATCACGCTGGTCGGGGGCACGGTGTTCCTGATGTGGCTTGGCGAGCAGATCACGGCGCGCGGCGTCGGCAACGGCATCTCGCTCATCATCTTCGCCGGCATCGTGGCGCAGTTGCCCCACGCTGTAGTGGGGACCCTGGAGCTCGGCCGCCAGGGCGCGCTGTCCACAACGCTCATCATTCTTCTGCTCGTCATGTGCGTGGTCGTGGTCGGCGTCATTGTGTTTATGGAGCGCGCTCAACGGCGACTGCTCGTGCAATATCCTAAACGCCAGGTCGGCAACCGCATGTTCCAGGGCGACGCCTCGCATCTGCCGCTTAAGCTGAACTGCGCCGGCGTGATCCCGCCGATCTTCGCCTCGTCGCTTCTGCTGTTGCCGATCACGGTGGCGAATTTCTCGGCGGGGCGGGGGCCTGAGTGGCTGAACACGGTCACCGCCATGCTCGGCCGCGGTGCGCCGCTGCACATCATTCTCTACATCGCGCTGATCGTGTTCTTCGCCTTCTTCTACACGGCGGTCGTGTTCAATCCGAAGGATACGGCCGACAATCTGAAGAAGTATGGCGGCTTCCTTCCGGGCATCCGGCCAGGCGAACGCACCGCCGAATATATCGACTACGTGCTGACCAGGATCACGGTGGTGGGCGCGATCTATCTCGCCGCCGTCTGCGTGCTACCTGAGATCCTAATCTCCTATGCCGGCGTGCCGTTCTATTTCGGCGGTACCTCGCTCCTCATCGTGGTGAGCGTCACCATGGATACCGTCGCTCAGATCCAGAGCCATCTGCTCGCCCATCAATATGAAGGGCTGATCAAGCGGGCACGGCTCAGAGGCGCGAGGCGGAACCGATGAACCTGGTCCTGCTCGGCCCTCCCGGCGCGGGCAAAGGGACCCAGGCAAAGCTGCTCGAAGACTCCCGCTTGCTCGTAAAGCTCTCCACTGGGGACATGCTGAGGGCCGCGGTCGCTGCCGGCAGCGAGCTCGGCCGCATGGCGGGCGACATCATGGAGCGCGGACATCTCGTCCCCGATGAGCTGGTCATCAAGCTGATCGCCGAGCGTCTCGATGAGGACACTGGCGGGCTTGGCTTCATCTTCGACGGGTTCCCGCGCACCGTGGCTCAAGCCGAGGCTCTCGACCGTCTGCTCAAGGAGCGAGGCAAGACGCTCGATGCCGTGATCGTAATGGACGTGGACGACGATGCGTTGGTCGAGCGCATTGCCGGCCGCTTCGCCTGCGCCAATTGCGGCGAGGGCTATCATGACAGCTACAAGCGGCCCAAGGTTGAAGGCGTGTGCGACCGCTGCGGCTCAACCGAGTTCGTACGGCGCAAGGACGATAACGAGGAGGTGGTACGGGCAAGGTTGAAGGCCTATTACGCCCAAACCGAGCCCCTGATTGAGTACTACAAGCGCCAAGGGAAGGTGAGAGAGGTGGACGGCATGGCCGATATCGGCACGGTGCAATCGGAGATTGCCAGCGCCCTCGGCCCAGCCAAGGCAAAAGTTCGAAAAGCGGGCAAATAGGGCCGGTTGACCTTGTCAAGCGGAATCGCTACATAAGCCCCCGCACCATTGAAAAATGGACTGACCGGTCCCGGGGGTAGAGCCTGTCCGCGGTCGGTCTTGTTGTATTCCGATTGGCTAATCCGGCTTTGATTTCAGCACGTTAGGCGTGCGCGAGGAGACGACTGCGTGGCCCGAATTGCAGGTGTGAATATCCCGACCAACAAACGGGTCGAGGTAGCGCTGACTTATATCCATGGCATTGGCGACACCTTCGCCAAGCAGATTCTGGCAAAGGTCTCCATCCCCCCGGAGCGGCGGGTGAGCCAGCTCACCGAGTCGGAGATCAGTCAGATTCGCGAGGTGATCGACCGCGACTATGTGGTCGAGGGCGATCTTCGGCGCGAGGTGGCCATGAACATCAAGCGATTGATGGACCTCGGCTGCTACCGGGGTTTGCGCCATCGCCGCGGGTTGCCTGTGCGCGGCCAGCGGACCCATACCAATGCGCGCACGCGCAAAGGGCCGGCCAAACCGATCGCCGGCAAGAAAAAGTAGGCAGCCCTGAGAGAGCAGCCCGAGCTTCGGCTTCGGCCTGCGTCAGTTTGCAAAAGCGGGATTAGAGCATGGCCAAGGACAAGACGCGGGTTCGTCGCCGCGAGAAGAAGAACATCACTTCGGGCGTAGCCCACGTGCATGCAAGCTTCAACAACACGATGATCACCATCACCGACGCGCAGGGCAACGCCATTTCCTGGTCGTCCGCCGGCGCAATGGGTTTCAAGGGATCTCGCAAATCGACGCCCTATGCCGCGCAAGTCGCCGCCGAGGATGCCGGCAAGAAGGCGATGGAGCACGGCATGAAGAATCTCGAGATCGAGGTGCGCGGTCCGGGATCGGGGCGCGAGTCGGCGCTGCGCGCACTTCAGGCAGCGGGCTTCAACATCGTCTCGATTCGCGACGTGACTCCCATCCCGCATAACGGTTGCCGCCCGCGGAAGCGCAGGCGCGTCTAACAAGAAAGGTAAGGCAAACCCTCAATGTTGCACGAGGATTCTCGGAAGCTGGGGCAGGCTGCCCCGCTCATGGACCAAGAAAGGGCTTCACCGGTGCTGCAGAAGAACTGGCAAGATCTCATCAAGCCCACCAAGCTCAACGTCTCTGCCGGACGCGACCCGTGGCGCTTTGCCACGGTCG
>JBKOUI010000349.1:0-4515 GCA_046723315.1 Pseudomonadota bacterium
CCTTGGTCGTCGGCAGCGTCAGATGTGTATAAGAGACAGCCGCATTCGGGACAGAGGCAGTTCACAATCGCAGACATTGCGTCTGGTTCGAGGCTGTTGCGCCGGACTGACATATAACCTCCCTATTCGAACGCTGCACCTGTTGGTCCTGACGTCGGCTCGGTCGACCAGCGTGCACGCTGTTCAGGCCAGCAATCTGGAGACCGTTCGGGAGATCGAAAAGAAACCGGGGGGACTTATTCGCCTCATCGTGTCGAATTGCGCTAACGTTCTTCGGTGTCAAAAGGATTGTCAAGCCAACCTCTTGCTGTCGGGCAACCAACTCCGAGGAATCCACCTAACAGGGCATAAATAAAACGTTCAATTTCTTCGAAACCCTCCGTGTGGATTTCGCAGTGAATCTGTGGAATGTTAGGTCGACCAGATGAAAACCATACTGCACAAGGATCGCGTTTCGACTCTGTCCGATGTAGCAGAACGGGCATAAGAATTCGCGCCAACTGGAGTACCGTCACTCATTCTCATTGTGGGTTCAGTTTGCTAAACGTAGACTGTTCCAGATTACCCGACCTACTAATTGGCGCCCAGTCATCTTCGCGTCGTTATGACGTCTTGAATGACCATACATTGACTGCCGTTGAACCCTTCGTGGTCTAGATCTCGATAACCTGCACATATCAGGCAGTGAAGTACCTTCCTTTCTTTGCTGTCGCTGCGTTTGAATCGAAAATCGGTATGGCGATGTTCGTGCAGTTACTCGGAGATGAAGCGACGTGCCGCAACATTCTTGGGACCGAAGCCCAAGATGCGGGAACGAATCGCTCAATCAGGAGGAAGAATATGAAACAGAAATGGCACGGCCAGTCCGCATTTCGCATCGAGGCGGGCGAGGCCAAGATTTTGATCGATTTGTTTCTGTTTGATAACCCGTCCAGGGACAACGGATGGAGCGGTTGCCTTACAGGCAAGAGATCGACACAGGGAGGAAACCGATGAAGGCGATTGTGGTGACGGATCAGGCTGCGGGAACGGCTGGGATGAAGTTGATGGAGCGGCCCAAGCCGCAGGACGGGCGCGCGCTGTCGGGCGCGAACTACGGCGATGTCATTGTGGAGGTTCATGCGTCGGGATTCACCGGGGATGAGCTGTCGTGGCCCTCGAGCTGGATCGACCGCCTCGGTCGTGACCGGACGCCTTCGATCCCCGGCCACGAGCTGGCCGGAGTGGTCACCGCCCTCAGCTATGGAACGACAGGGCTGTCGGTGGGTCAGCGGGTGTTCGGCCTCACGGACTGGACTCGCGACGGCACGCTGGCGGAGTACGTAGCCGTCGAGGCACGTAACCTCGCACCGCTGCCTGGCGACGTTGACTTCACCGTAGGTGCGGCCCTCGTGATGCCGGGCCTGACCGCATGGCAAGGGCTGTTCGAGCACGGCCGTCTTCGTGCGGGGCAGAGCGTGCTCGTGCATGGTGCGGCCGGCGTAGTCGGTTCGATGGCGACCCAGCTCGCACGTGAAGCCGGCGCGTACGTCATCGGCACCGGGCGCGCTGCCGGCCGTCAGACGGCGCTCGACTTCGGGGCACAGGAGTTCGTCGACCTCGATAACGACGCCCTAGAAGGTGTCGCCGCGGTCGATCTGGTTTTCGATGTCCTAGGCGGCGACATCGCGAAGCGGTCTGTGGGCGTGATTCGCGCCGGAGGAACGCTGGTGACCATTGCCGGGCCGACGGAGGCGCGGCCGGCTGGCGGCCTCACTATCGACTTCGTCGTCGTACCCGATCGCGCCCAATTGACTGAGCTCGTCCAGCGAGTCCGGGATGGTCGTCTACGGACAAACATCGGCAACGTAGCTGCCCTCGACGATGCGGTTGCCGCCTTCAACTCTACCGAGCGAACTAAGGGAAAGACGATCATCTGCGTTCATCCGTGAGCGACACGCGCCAACTGATGCACCCAGCCCGCCCGGCGTCTATATCGGGCGGCTACGTCCTATCAGCCCGGAGGCTATTTGAGACCGAAGATAAGGAGTAAAAACGTGAGCACATCTACCGAACGCGCAATTATTGCAGGCGGTTGCTTTTGGGGCATGCAGGACCTGCTGCGCCGCTACCCTGGTGTGATTTCGACACGGGCCGGCTATTCGGGTGGCGACGTACCCAATGCGACCTACCGTAATCACGGCACTCATGCCGAAGCAATTGAAATCATCTTCAATCCTGAGAAGCTCAGTTACAGGGCGCTGCTTGAGTTCTTCTTCCAGATTCATGACCCGACCACACTGAATCGCCAGGGCAACGACAGGGGAACCAGCTATCGTTCCGCCATTTTCTACACTAACGACGAACAGAAACGAATTGCAAGTGACACCATCGCCGATGTCGACGCGTCGGGGATTTGGCCCGGTAAAGTGGTGACTGAAGTCGCGCCGGCTGGTGCTTTTTGGGAAGCCGAACCGGAGCATCAGGACTACTTGCAGCGCCATCCTAACGGTTACACCTGTCATTTCATTCGACCTAACTGGAGGCTCGCGGGTCAACATGAGAAAACTTCTTTGGTTTCCTAAATAGGAAACCGATTCCCGGCCGAATTTGAGCGAGTGTTTCGATACCTCGCTTAAGTCGGCCATATCCGCAACAGAATTCATGCAGTTGAAGCCGCTTATTGCGGACTTCCCAAGGAGACATCTATGACGCCCGAGATCAAATCTGTTACGCCGACCGTCTTCTATCGCACGCTTAACGTGGAGGGGCTGGAAATCTTCTATCGTGAAGCCGGTCCCCGGGATGCTTCCACAGTTTTGCTCCTGCACGGCTTTCCGTCGTCTTCTCATATGTTCCGCAATCTGATTCCCATGCTTGCTGATAAATATCATGTCGTCGCCCCAGACTTCCCTGGATATGGTGAAAGCTCAGCACCATCGGTCGACGATTTCGACTATTCCTTCGAACGGTTAGCGGCTGTGACCGAAACGTTCACCGAAAAGCTGAATCTTTCTTCATATGCGCTATACCTCTCGGACATAGGTGCGTCGGTTGGCTTCCGGTTAGCTGTCATGCATCCCGAACAAGTGACCGCTATGATTGTCCAAAACGGTGGCGCCCATGTGGAAGCTCTGAATAAGGAGTTCGCAAAGGGATTATTAGACTATTGGGAAGACCGGAGCGAAAAGAATGCTCAAGTTCTACGCGACTGGCTTCTGACGATTGAAGGAACCAAGTGGCACTATTTGCATGGTGTCAGCCATCCGTCGAAGATCAGCCCTGACAATTGGGTGATCGACCAGGCTTATCAGGACAGACCGGGGAACAAGGAAATCCAACTTTCAATCCTCTACAACGCAAAAAGGGATCTGGATGTCTTTTCCGACTGGCAGGAGTATTTCCGTAAACAACAGCCGCCCACGCTGATCACTTGGGGCAAAAACGACGGAATCTTCACGGTGGAGGGTGCTGAACTCTTTAAAAGAGATATCCCCAGCGCGGAGCTCTATCTTTTTGATACGGGTCATTTTGCGTTGGAAGAAGAAGGGGATCGGATTGGGTCGTTGATGCATGAGTTTCTCGACCGCACAATAAACACAAGCACGAGCAAAGCCGCATCCGCCTAACTTTGACGAGGGTTGGCACGCTTTCTGTTCCGATCGTGGTAGAGGCATGCGCACGCAGAGGAGCTGGGTTTTCGCGATTTCTCCAGCTTGTTCCTGGTGAAGGAGAATCGCAGACAACTGGGAAACTCTGCGTGAGCAGCAATCGATGCGCAATTTTCGGGTGGCCGTCACGTAGAGTACCCGCACCACTCAATCCTCCACGCGCAGAAGGCTAAACTCTGTAACCGCGATTGCATACGCTGAGGCAATCGGTAACCGGACCTTGGGCATGTTTCCCCCTCGGTGCTGTTACAAACGTATGAGCTGCGGTCCGCAAATGGCTTCAATGCATTCCGATTTTCGAGGACTGAGATCGGCACAAAGGTCGTTAGCGGTTATCGTTAAGGCACTAGCGGAAAGCTATAGCCCAAGATCGCTCAATCCTGGATGGTTGTCCGGACGGCGACCGAAGGGCCAGCGGTATTTGCGATCTAATTCCGAGATCGGAAGATCATTGATGGAGGCAAAGCGCGCCGCCATTAACCCGTCCGCATTAAATTCCCAGTTCTCATTGCCATAGGAGCGATACCAGTGACCTGAGTCGTCGTGCCATTCGTAGGCGAAGCGTACGGCGATACGATTGTCGGTGAACGCCCATAATTTCTTGATGAGCCTGTAGTCCAACTCTCTTGCCCATTTTCGAGAGAGGAACGCAATGATTTCCGTTAGTCCACGGATGAATTCCGAGCGGTTTCTCCATCGTGAATCGATCGCGTAAGCCAGCGCTACTTTTTCCGGATCGCGAGTGTTCCAGCCATCTTCAGCCATGCGCACCTTTTGAGTCGCACTTTCAAAAGTGAACGGGGGCAATGGGGGTCGGCTTATGATCGTCGCAGTTGCCATACTTTCGTTCTCCTCTATCTAGCCG
>JBKOUI010000216.1:0-7168 GCA_046723315.1 Pseudomonadota bacterium
CTTCTACGGCGCGGACCGAGGCACTGCGTTGGCCGTAATCCATGACCGCCATCTCACCGAAGCAGTCCCCCTCCTGCAAAATGGAAAGGACGTGCTCTCGTTCGTCCCACGATTTCACGACGGCGACTTTCCCGGCCTGAATGACGAACATCGAATCGGCTTCGTCGTGCTCGTGGAAAAAGTAACCGTTCGCTGGGACGAACACGGCCGGGCACGAGGCGAGCAGGAATTCAAGGATGTCGGACCGGATCCCACCAAAGATGGGCATGCGCTGTAGCAGCTCGATCCGCGCTTCGAGACCCTTCTCCGCGTTTGCCGGGTTGCGCCGTTTTTCGCGTCGATGATGCCGCTCTGTGTGGGCGGAGAAGGTCATTGGACCTCCATGCGCGGAGCCTGCCGTAATCGGAAACGCGCGAATGGCCCAAATGGTGGCGGCCTGGCGACAAAAACTAACGCGAGCGTGCCGATCCGATGCCGGTGAGGAGCCATTCAACCGAGACGCGGCAGGCGAGGCAAAACGGCACGATCAGGTTATGCGGCATGAGCGAGGCGCCCCGGCCTTCGTATTTCGTGTAAGTGTCGCGCGTGATCCCGAGCAAGAGCGCCATCTCGTCTATGGGGTAGCGCGCACCGGTGCGGGCCTGCCTGACCCGCGCGGCGAAGGCGGCACGATATTCCCGCGGCGTTACGCGCCGTTTCCTCGGCGTCGTTACTGCGGCTCCGCTTCGGGTTTTGGCCATTTCGAGCTCGCGAGTCTTGCGAGAGCACAAATATCAAGACCCGGCCTATTCTGTCCCTGACAAACAAGGTTAATGCCCGTCGTGCTTCACCCTGAGCAGAAGCAGGAGGCCGGCGATCAGGAATACGAGGCTCATGGCGATGCCTATGCGCTGGCTCCCGCTGGCATGCGTCGCGGCGCCGATGGCGAGCGGCGCGGCGAACGCAGTGATCTTTCCCGAGAAGGAGAAGAAGCCGAAGAACTCGGTCACCTTGTCGGCCGGGCACATGCGCGCGAGCAGCGTGCGGCTCGACGACTGGATCGGGCCTGAGGCAATGCCAATCAGCATAGCGAAGGCGAGATAGACCCGCTCGCCGAGCGACGAGAATGGTGCGCTGCCCGCAACCTTGGGCGCGACCGGCACAACGAACAGCACGTGGTCATGGTCGACCGACAGCACGCCGATGGACGCGGCGATGAAGAGAAGCAGAGTCGCGACGATCACCGTTTTCGAGCCCTTGCGGTCGTCGAGCAGTCCGCCGAGCGCGGCGCCGAAGGTGCCGGTGATGGTGAGGATGATCCCGAACAGGCCAAGCTCGGTCGCGCGCCAGCCGAACACCGTGCCGGCATAGATGCCGCCGAAGGCAAACACCGCACCGAGGCCGTCGGCATAGAGCATGCGCGCGAGAAGAAACTTTGCGATTTCGAAATGATGGCGCACCAGATCCTTGACGGAACGCACGAGCTGCGAGAGGCCGGCGGTCACGGCGCCAGTCTTGAGCGGCTTCCCTGCACGATCCGGCGTGAACAGGAAGAGCGGCAGGACGAACACGAGAAACCACACCGCAGAGAATGGACCGACCAGGCGATCGCCTTCGCGCGTTGCCGGATCAAGCGGCACAATGGGCGGAAGCCCGAGTAGCGTCTTGCCGCTATGCGGATCTGCGACGACAAGTCCCGCGATGAGCGCGAGGCTCACGAGGCCGCCGACATAACCCGTCGCCCAGCCGATGCCGGATAGTGTGCCGAGCCTGCGATTGCCGACGAGCGATGGCATCATGGCATTGGTGAACACGGTGGCGAGCTCTGCGCCGATGGTGGCGAGGCCGAAGGAAAGAAGCACGAACGGCACAAATTGCAGTTCTCCTGGTATCGCGAACCACAACCCGCACAGCCCGACAAAGAGCAGCACCGAGAACGCCGCGATCCATGGCTTGCGCCGCGTGCCTGCGTCGGCAATGGCGCCAAGCACTGGCGCGAGCGCGGCGGCGATCAGCTCGGCAATGCCGGTGGCGTAAGCCCACAGCGAGGAGCCGCGCGCCGGATCGTCCATGAAGCCGTTCACGAAATATGGCGCGAATAGGAAAGTGACGACGAGCGTGTAGAACGGCTGCGTCGCCCAATCGAACAAGATCCAGCCGAACAGCGCGAGCTTGCCCGCGCCGCGCCCCGGGCCCACGCGCCGCACGGCGTCCCGTGGCTCAAGGGCTGCCATAGACGTCGAGCACGATGAGGTGGTTGGGAAGTTCGTCCTTGTCGAAATGGCCGGGCGGGAAATGCTCGGCGAGAATCTTGCCGCACATCTCGATAGCCTTGACGAAGCCTTGCGTCCGCGTACCGCACCCGAGATGGGTGGTGAGCTCGGCGATCACGTCGCCCCATACCGACGGGTCAACTTTACGATAGATGCCCTCATCAGCGATGACCTCGGCAAAATGCTCGGCGAACGAGACATAGATCAGCACGCCGGTGCGGCCTTTCGTGGTGTGCAGATTCTGCCCCAGGAACTGCTCGACGGCCCGCTGATGAGAGCGGGCATGCTTCACTGAGCGCGGCACCAGAGCGAAGCGCAGTGGCGGCCACTGAAACAGCAGAGCAGCCACGAAGAACGCGGCAAGCTGCAGCAGGTAGATGTATTCGATTGGCCAATTCGTGAGGAGAATCAGCGGGATGGGTACGGCGAGCGCGAGCAGCGCGGCCCACAGAATGACGAACGAGCGGTAGCCGTCGGAGGCGCCTGCAGCGACCACCACAATCTCGCCGCTCGTGTTCGCTTCGGCGCGGGTTATGGCGCGGGCGATGGTGGCTCGCTCTTCGACGGTGAAGGACATCATCGCTTCGTCCTACCAGCTTCCCGACGCCCCGCCGCCTCCGAAGTCGCCGCCGCCTCCAGAGAAGCCGCCACCGCCGAAATCGCCGCCTCCACCCCAGCTGCCTCCGCCACCGCCGCCTCCACCCCAGCTGCCTCCGCCACCGCCGCCCCAGCCCGGCCCAGGAATGAAGATCGGCCCTACGCCACGCCGCCTGCCGTCGAGCTGCTGTGCGCTACGCGTCAAGTTCCAGATGAACCACGAGATGATGAGCAGCCAGAAGATCACCATGAGCCAGTTGATGGCAGGCTCGTCGGCGTCGTGACGCGCTTTCGCCTTGGCGCGCTCTTCGACTTCGGCGGCATCGCCGGTCAGCACCTTGGTGATGTCGCGCACGCCGTCCTTGATGCTGCCGGCATAGTCGCCGGTGCGAAACTTGGGCAGGATTGCGTTCTCGATGATGACCTTCGACAGCGCATCAGTAAGCGTCGGCTCAAGTCCGCGCCCCACCTCGATGCGCACCTTGTGCTCGTTAGGCGCAACGATCAGCAGCACGCCGTTGTTCAATCGCTTGGTGCCGATGCCCCAATGGCGGCCGAGCCGATAGCCGTAGTCCTCGATCGCGTAACCCTGCAGCGAGGGCACGGTAACGACCACCAACTGGTCGGAGCTCTTGTCCTCGAGCGCCTTCAGATCGGTCGTCAGCTGCGCCTCATCGTCAGCGCCGAGCAATTGCGCATCGTCGACGACGCGGCCAGTCAGCTCTGGAAAGGTCGGCTCGGCATTCGACGGCGTGAGCCAGAGCAGTAAGGCGAGGCAAGCGACAATGCCGTCCTTGCGCCGGAGCGTTGAGGCCATGTGGCCCTCATTCGGACTAGAACTTCACCTCCGGCACTTTGGTCACGTCCTCGGCCACGGTGAAGTTCTGCATCGGCTGCGCATCGGGATAGAGCACAGCGCGCCACCAGCGGCCGGGAATGGTCCTGATCTCGGTGTTGTAGTCCTTGACCGCTTGGATGTAGTCGCGCCGGGCGATCGCGATGCGGTTCTCGGTGCCCTCAAGCTGTGATTGAAGCGCGAGGAAGTTTTGGTTCGACTTGAGGTCGGGGTAATTCTCGGTGATGGCAAGCAGTCTGCTCAGCGCGCCGGTGAGCTCACCTTGCGCCTGCTGGAATTTTTGGAAGGCTTCGGGATTGGTGAGGATATCCGGCGGGATTTGCACCTGGGTCGCCTTGGCGCGTGCTTCGGTCACTTCGGTGAGCACCTTGCTCTCCTGCGCCGCGTAGCCCTTCACCGTCTCGACCAGATTGGGAATGAGATCGGCGCGGCGCTGATACTGGTTCAACACCTCGCTCCACCCAGCCTTGGCCCGCTCTTGCAGCATCGGGATGGTGTTGATGCCGCAGCCGGCGAGCATCGCGCCCGCGAGCAGAATGCCAAAGACACGCACAATGCCCGGCGACAGCGGACGCGTCGAAGCCAACATGTGTTCCTCCCCTCAGACGGCGTCAGGAAACTGCGGTGGGATGTATTGAGGGGCCGTCCTCTAAGCAAGCGCTTTTGCAACAGAGAATGGCCCTGGTCGGCCCCTATTCCAGCCGATCTTCCACCGTAGACTAGATGCCAAGTGCAACGGCAACGGGCGCCCAGCGACTGCTTCGTGCATAGAAAGCACCCCGCGGTGTTGTTGCCGCCAAGCAAGTAGAATCGGCGCGAATAGTGTGCCGATTTCGAGTGTTGCGCGAATGGAACAAGGGCGAGGTTTAATTCGCGCAGTGCCGCGCAACCGGCGTCATCACGCCGAGGTGGATAAGACGGTCCCGATCAGCCCTAAACTCCCGCACTTCTGCGATTTTTTTCCACTTTCGGGCGATCGTTTCGGGGGAGCGATTAAGGCCGTCGCGCGTTAGGTAATCGGAAGGCTTTGCTGGTCAAATTGGGACGCCTCTTTTAGTCTGATTCGTGAGTCGATCGGGGGACTCGACGGGGGAGGCTCGCTATGGGACCGATTAGAGACGGGGAGCGAGTGAGTTGCGTAACGGGCGTATAAAGGGAACGGCTGCGCTTGCTGCCGGGAAAGTCTCATCGACGTTTGCCACTGGTCTCGGCGTGGCGGCCATAGCCGTCGCCGTTGCTGTAGGGCCGGTTTACGCCAAGAACCAGCAGACCCGCCCGGACGCTGGAATCGCCGATGTCGACAGTGGCGACCCGCTATTCCTCGTGGTGTCGACCGGCTCACAAAAAGTCGACGTCTATCGCGGGACTAGCCTCCTCACGACATCTCAGGTTTCCACCGGGACCGCCGCCCATCCAACCTTCCTTGGAGCTTTCAGCATCATCGAGAAGCAGCGCTGGCACCACTCGAACATCTATAGCGGCGCGCCGATGCCGTGGATGAACCGCATCACCTGGTCGGGCACTGCGCTTCACGCCGGCGTCGTTCCTGGATACCCCGCCTCGCACGGCTGCATCAGGCTGCCCTATTCCTTCGCCCCCAAGCTCTATGGGATCACGCGCGTCGGCGATAACGTCGTGATCTCTCCCAATCGACCTGCACCGGCGCTGATCGAGCACCCTGCCTTGTTCCAGCCACTGCCACCCCCCCCGCCGCCGGTCATGGTGAAGCAGGAGCTGCCCCCGCAGCGCCAGTCGAGCAACGAGATGGTGCCGGTTGTTGCGCCTTCGATTCGTCCGGGCATGCTCGCCAAGGCTGACGTGAGCGGTGTCACCACCGATGTCCCCTCATCGATCGAAGCCGAGGCTGCCGACCAGGGTGGCCACGCCCCGTCAGCTCCTGTCCCAATGGGCCTCACCGATATCAGCACCAATAGTGCAGCCGCGGAGGACACGCACACGCATGCGATTGATCCCTATGTCGGCGCTGCGGCCACCGGCAGCGATCCTCACGCCACCGACACGCCCGGGACTCACAAGGATCAGACCCGCCTCAAAGGTCCGAGCGGCGATACCAATCGTCATGCGCTGAACGACGAGGACGAAGACAACGAGTCGTCCATGGCTAAGGCGCCCGAGCCGACTGTCCCGGCTGACGCCGTCAAGGAAGCTACGGTCGAGCTCGCTCCTGCACCCGCCGCCCAACCTGCGCCCGCAGAGCAGTCGGCAATTGCCGTCACCGGCACTGCGGCATCGATGGGCGCACCGGCTTCTGCCGCTGCATCGATCGCCCTTGCCGTTCCGCCGCAGACGCCCGCGCCTGCGCCGAGCGTTGAAGCGATAACGCCAACCGCGCCGCTCGTCCCGGTGGCCGTGACGCCCCTCATCCCCGCGCCTGCCATGCCAAGCGCGCAACCCACTCCCGACGCGAGTCCTTCGATCGTCGCGACCAAGCTCATGGCTGGGACGAGCGCCGCAGCGATCCAGGCCGCGGAGCCTCGCTCCAATGCGCCATTGCGCATTCTCGTCACGCGCCGCACCCAGCGCGACCGCATCATCTCCGTGCAGAACATCCTGGCCGAGCTCGGCTATCTCGACAGGCAGGATTTCGACGGCACGTTCGGCAAGCCGACGGTGACGGCAATCAAGGCCTTCCAGAAGGTTAACGGGATGCCGGAGACCGGCGCCTTAACCGACGACGTTATCAAGAAGGTCTACGCGGTCGCCGGCAAAGGCGAGCCGCCAGTCGGGCATATTTATGTGAGGCAGGAATTCGGCCGCGTGTTCGATGCGCCAGTCGGCTTGCGCAACCCCGACGAGCCGCTCGGTACCCACGTCTATACCGCTTTGAATTTTGCTCCGGGCGACACCAAGACGCGCTGGATGGCCGTCACCGTGCAGGGCGACTCGGCCGCCGCAGCTCTCGACCGCGTCGAGATCCCGGGCGATATACGCCAGCGCATCTCTGAGAGGCTGACACCCGGCTCGACGTTGATCATCGGCGATACCAGCATCAATTCGGCGAGCCTTCCCAAGGGCGGCGACTTCGTCGTGCTTGCCAAGGGAAGCCCGAGCACCAAGATCACGTCCTCCGGCGCCGGCGGCGATCAGCCGAGGCGGAAGGTGCGGCGGTACAACTACAATTACGGCTATAGCTATCCGCGGCCGTTCCAACAGCAGCGGAGCTATCGGGCCTTCCCCGGCTGGCCCTTCTAGGCGCGACGCCTCATTAGCGCGCGCTCACCTCGCGACATGAAGCAACGGCCCAGTATCAAGATCGTTCCACTTCTTCGGCCGATTGGGTCTAATCGTTAAGGCTCATGCTCCAGCGAATGCCGCAGGGCGGCGTAGGGCGGCGTGGAGCTATCGACTCACGGTTGAAGACCCGCCATCAATGCTCTAGTCACGGCCGGAGAGGCACCGTCTATCTCGGCCCCATACTTCTCGCGCCATTTTGGCCCCGGGC
>JBKOUI010000252.1:0-2092 GCA_046723315.1 Pseudomonadota bacterium
TCGTCGCCCACGCCGGTCATGCGCGAGAACCCACTGTCGACGAGCGACATTGTGATCGCTGCTCAGGATACGAGCGGCCAGGACTCGGCGAAGATGGGTGAAAGCTCTGGAACTCAGTCAGGCAGCAGCGGCCAGACTTCGGAAAGCAAGACCGGCTCGGAGAAGATGTCGGAGGCGCCGCCGAAACAGGAGAACAAATAGTAGGGGCCCGGCGAGCCAAGCTCGACTATCCGAAAGCCCGCTTGAGTGACTGCCACGCCGTCTTTGCCGCCTCCCGGTCGCCTTTGAGAATCGCCGCAAGATAATTCTTGGTTTGCTCCATGGTTACATGCGGCGGCACCGCCAGCACGCTCGCATCGACGACGGCATCGATGACGAAGGGCCGGTGCGCCGAGAGCGCAGCCTCCCAAGCCGGACCGACTTCTTCGGGTTTGGAGATACGAACCCCGGCGAGCTCCAGCATCTTCGCAAACTGCGCGTAGGAAAAATCGGGGACGTTTTGCGTCTCTTCAATCTTGGGCGAGCCGCCGAGCGCCCGCAGCTCCCACGTCACCATGTTGAGGTCGCGGTTATTTAGCACAACCACGATTAGGCGCGGGTCCGCCCAATCGCGCCAATATTTGGCGATGGTGATGAGACCGTTGATGCCGAGCATCTGCATGGCGCCGTCGCCGGGTCCGGAAAGCAGAATTTGGCAGCGGTCGCGTAAGGCACGCCACAACACATCGTGGCCAGTGTGCCCGAGAGCGACGCCATCATTCCGCGGCGGAGCTTGAGAGCGCGTGCAAACCAGCTCGCCGAGGTGCCCGAGTCGGCGGTGATGATGGCGCGGTCGGGCAGCCGTGCAGAGGCTTCCCAGAATACGAGCTCAGGATTGAGCTCATCGCTCTCGAAATGGGCACGCTCCTCTTCCTCCTTCCACCACTCAGCGATTTGCTCTTCCAAAGACTTGCGCCATGCGCCGTCCTTTTTCCCGTTCAGCAGCGGCAACAAGGCTTTCAGCGTCGCCGACGCGTCGCCGACGAGGTTCACCTCCATGGGGTAGCGGATCGACAGCATGCGCGGGTCGATGTCGATCTGCACGCCGCGCGCGTTACCCTCTTTGGGCAGAAACTCTGCATAAGGGAAGCTCGAACCGATCATGAGGAGCGTGTCGCAGCCTTGCATCATCTCCCAGGACGGACGCGTTCCCAGGAGGCCGATCTGGCCGGTGACGAAAGGCAAATCATCGGGCACCGCCGCGCGTCCGAGCAACGCTTTGGCTACGCCCGCGCCAAGTTTCTCGGCGACGGCGATGACCTCGTCCGTCGCCTGCAACGTGCCGGCGCCGACCAGCATGGCGATCTTCTCGCCTTGGTTCAGCACATCGGCTGCCCGTCGCAGGTCTGCTTCATCCGGGATCACGCGCGGAGCGGAATAGCCGACGCCGGAGTGAATCGTGCCGTGCTCATGCGGAGGTTGCTCCGCCTCGAGCTCTTGCACATCGTTGGGCACGATCAAACAGGTGACGCAGCGCTCAGCGAGCGCAATGCGTACGGCCCGGTCGATGAGATGCCGCATCTGCATCGGTGTGGTGCAGGTCTGCACATAGTTGCCCGCGACATCTTTGAACAAGGAATGAAGATCGACCTCCTGTTGGAAGTCGCCACCGATCGCGGCGCGGACCGACTGGCCCATAATGGCAAGCACCGGCTGATGGTCGAGCTTCGCGTCGTAGAGTCCGTTCAGCAAATGGATTGCGCCGGGTCCCGAGGTGGCGAGGCAAACGCCGAGCCCGCCGGTGAATTTGGCGTGGCCCGTGGCCATGAAGGCCGCTTCTTCCTCGTGTCTCACCTGCACGAAATTGAAGCGATCGAGAGCCCGGTCGAGCGCGCCAAGGATGCCGTTGATGCCGTCGCCTGGATAACCGTAGAGGCGGGTCACTCCCCATTCCGAAAGGCGTGAAAGGATGAAATCGGCGACGGTTTCGGCCATCGGCTGCACTCCTACGTTGCTGCCGAAGGCAACCACCTCCGCGACTTTCCGTTCCTTAGCCCGGTACTAGCTAGCTGCCGCATGAGGAACTTTCCATCGTGGACGAAATTCCCAGCAC
>JBKOUI010000189.1:0-8185 GCA_046723315.1 Pseudomonadota bacterium
GCTGATTGAGTCCGCCATCAACGGCATGTTGACCGCGCTCGATCCACACTCGGCCTATCTCAATCCCAAGCATTTCCGGGACATGCAGGTGCAGACCCGCGGCGAGTTTGGCGGGCTCGGCATCGAGGTCACCATGGAGAATGGCGTGGTCAAGGTCGTGTCCCCTATCGAGGATACGCCTGCCTCGCGCGCTGGGCTTATGAGCGGGGATCTTATCACCCATCTCGACAAGGAGCAGATCCTCGGTCTCACCTTGCAAGAGGCGGTGGAGAAGATGCGTGGTCCGGTCAACTCGCCGATCACGCTCACCATCGTGCGCAAGGGCGTCGACGATCCCTTCGACGTGAAGGTCGTGCGCGACGTCATTCACATCAACCCGGTCAAGTACAACGTCGAAGGCGACGACATCGGTTACATCCGCGTCACCACCTTCAACGAGCAAACCACAGCCAACTTGCAAAAAGCGATCGACGACCTGAAGAAGCAGCTCGGCCCCAAGCTCAAGGGCTACATCGTCGATCTCCGCAACAACCCCGGCGGTCTGCTCGATCAGGCGATCTCCGTGTCCGACACATTCCTCGATCAAGGCGCCATCGTGCTCACTCGCGGGCGCAATCTTGAGGAGACGCAACGCTCCAACGCCCGGCCGGGCGACCTCGCCGATGGGAAGCAAATCGTGGTGCTGATCAATGGCGGCTCGGCCTCGGCATCGGAGATCGTGGCCGGCGCGCTCCAGGATCATCACCGGGCGACCATCATTGGCACCCGCTCGTTCGGCAAAGGCTCGGTGCAGACAATCATCCCACTCGGCTCCAACGGCGCTCTGAGGCTGACCACCGCCCGCTACTACACGCCGTCGGGCCGCTCGATTCAGGCCAAGGGCATCGAGCCCGAGGCTGTGGTCGAGGAGGAGTTGCCGGACGATCTTAAGCAGAAGGCCGAGGCCCAGAACACCCGCGGCGAGGCCAATCTGCGCGGCCACCTCAAGGGCGATGACGAGGACGACAACGGCAAGAGCGATCAGGAAGAATCGGGAAGCTCGTCCTACGTCTCGCCGGACAAGGCCAAAGATACGCAGCTCAACTACGCGATCGACCTGTTGCATGGCATCAAGTCGGTCGACACGGAGGCAAAGAAGAAAGCCGAGGCCAACTAGACAAAGGTCTCGACCGACAAGGTCGGATGCGGTACCGGCCTTGATAACGATAATTGCCGCCGGAGAGAGGAGGCTCCTACAACCGGGCCGGCGTGCGGGGAGGTAAGTTGAGATGAAGGCGCTGGCGGTAGCAGCTGGCATCGTATTCTGGGCGCTCGTGCTTGGCATCGCATGGCTCGCTTTTTTTCCGGGAAGCGAGTCGGGCGGTCCCGTGGCTGTCCTGCAAATCGAACCGACAACGGCATCCAGTCCGGATGGAGGGGCGGGGGGCTCTGCGTCCACACCAGACTCTGCGTCAGCTCCATCACAGTCGGCGCAAGCGCCAGCGCCCGAGACCACACCCCCCTCGGCCGAAGCTCAGCCAACGGCTCCGAATACGCAAGCTTCCGGACCCAACATGGACTTGCCGCCTGGCTTCGGGGTAGCCGGCCAGGCAGGCCAGCCGGAGGCTCCGGCTGCAGAGCCTTCACCCGGTCAGGATACTGTGACGCCTGCGCCGCAAGCTTCACCGGCCACACCAGCGCCTTCAGAGACGCCTGAGCAACAAGCCTCGGCTCCCGCTGCACAGGAATCGCCCGCAGCAGGTCCTGAGCCAAAGCAAGCAGCGCTCGGGAATGAAGCTGCTCCGCCGCCTGCGGATTCTGGGCAACCGTCAGCCTCGCCTGCGCCGCCAGAAAACGAATCTGGCCCCGTCACGCTCCCCGAGGTTCCGGTGGCAGAACTGGTCGAAGAATCTCAATACGGTCCCCTGCCCAAGGTCGCCACGGATGGCAAGCGCCCGATCGAGGTCTATGCCCGGCCGTCGTCCTACGCCGGCAATAGCACCGGTGGACCGCCCCGGGTTGCGGTGCTCCTCGTTGGCCTTGGCCTGCCCGACAGCCCGCCCGCCAGTGTGATCAAAGGCTTGCCCGGCCCGGTGAGCATCGCTTACGGCGCATATGGCCGGTCCTTACAAGACGCAGTGAAGTATGCCCGCGCCGATGGCCATGAAGTCCTTTTGCAAATCCCGCTCGAGCCGGCGGATTACCCCAAAGTTGATCCCGGACCGCACACGCTCCTCACGACGCTGCCGCCCGAGGAGAATATGAAGCGCTTGCAATGGATGATGTCGCGCTACACGGGCTATGTGGGCGTTACCAATCTTATGGGAGCCAAATTCGAGGAGTCACAGGACGCGCTCACGCCGGTGCTCGAGGAAATCAAGCGGCGCGGACTTCTTTATGTCGATGATGGCAGCGTACAGACATCAACCACGAGTCAAATTGGCAACACAATCGGGCTCGATTACGTCGTCGCAAGCGTTCAGAGCGACGGCGCCGATGTTGCCAAGCAACTGGCCAAGCTCGAAGCCACTGCCAAGGAAAAGGGCGCCGCCATCGCTGTGGTGAAGGTCAAGCTCGGCACCGCGAAACAATTGGCGGACTGGGCCGCAAAGCTGCAAAGCAAAGGCATCGTACTTGTGCCCGTCAGCGCAGTGGTGCGCTCCCAGCGGCAAAGCTGATCCACATCTCATGATAGAAAGAGAGGCGCTGCCCTACAGGCCTTGCGTCGGCGTGATGCTGCTCAACGGCGACAATCATGTATTCATCGGCCGGCGCACAGTTCACCCCGAGGAGCCTGAAGGCCCCGGGACATGGTGGCAAATGCCGCAGGGCGGTCTCAACGAGGGCGAGGATCCTGAGGACGCGGCGCGGCGCGAGCTCGAAGAGGAAACCGGCGTGCGCTCGATCCGTATGATCGCGCGGACGCGCGGTTGGCTGACCTACGACATCCCCGACGAGCTCCTTGGTATTGCCTGGGAGGGGCGCTATCGCGGCCAGAAGCAAATGTGGTTTGCCGCGCGCTTCGAAGGCCCCGAGAGCGAAATCGACCTCAATCCACGTGAAGGCCATGAGCAGGAATTCGATTCGTGGCGCTGGGCACCGCTCGCCGAGCTTCCTTCGCTGGTCGTGCCGTTCAAACGCGACGTCTATGAGCGGGTCATTGCCGAATTGGGTCGGCTTCTCGGCTGAAGGCGAGCGTTCAGGCCCGTGCCTTCCTATGGGCGGGGGCAGGCCGCAAACGTCGGGTGAAGCGCCTATAGAGCAGGACGCTGGCAGGCAACAACAGAAGGTCGCCGATCAAAGCCGCAACCAAAGTCAGCGCCGAAAGCTTGCCGAACAGCCGCAACGATGGCAGGTCCGACAGGACCGTGACGCCAAGGCCGAAAGCCAGGATCAACGAGGTCAGGACGAGCGCGGGGCCAATGAGCACCGTGGCGCGCTCCACGCCGATGGCCGGATTCTCCCCCGGCCGGTCCTCGAGTCGCAGGCGATTGAGGTAGTGCACGGCGGCGTTGAGCGAGAGGCCGAACGCAACAATCAGTGCGACGATGCTGGCAAATTGCAGTCCCTCGCCGGAGGCGGCGAGCACGGCCCCGGCAGTGAAGACCGGGAACAGCGTCGGCAGCACGGTGACGATCGCCACCATGATCGAGCGGAAGGCAAGCCCCAGGAAAATGCAGATGAAGATGATCTCGGTGGTGAGCCCCGCATTCAGCTTACCGATCATTGTCGCGCTGTTGCGTGCAGCAATTGCCGATAGCCCTGTGACGACGATGCGATAATCGGGATGGGCGTCGCGCACGACGTTCAGCTTGCCGTCGAGCTTCTCGATCACCGGCAGAAGGTTGCTCACGTCGATATCGGGGATGCGCCCGGTGACCACCACGGAATGGTCCGGCTGATCGAGGAAACGCTTGGTCAGATAGTCGGGCAGGATATCGACATATTCCTTGAGCCGGTCGGGCGTATCCTCTTGTGTCTTGGCGAGCCAGCGGCGAAGCGTCTCGAGCGACCAGACATTGCCGACGCCCGACTGCGTCTCGACGATCGAGTGCACGTCGCCGATGACCTCGAGCACATCGGGATCGTACAGCGACTTGTCTTTGGGATAATCGATCATCACGTGCAGGGGATTGGCGCCGGTGAGCTTGGCGTCGAGCTGCTCGCTTGCCGCCACGGCCTGCTCGCGGTCCGGCACCTGGTCGGCAAGCCGATAGCGTGGCGCAAGTGTCACATAGATGGCGCCGAACCCAACCACCACCAAAAGACCAAGGGCGACGACGAAGCGCGGATAGCTCACGCCGAACTCGGCTATGTTGCCGCAGAAGGCCTTCAGGGCGTTCATCGCTCGGTCATGGCGCTTCAGGTTCGCTGCGTAGGCTCTGGCATTGCGCGGAATAAGCGCACGAGTGAGCAGGGGAACGAGCGTAATGCCGACAATAAAGGCGATGACCGTCGACAAAGCACCGGCGATGCCGAAGGTCCTAATCAGCGCCGAGTCCGAAAAGAGAAGCGCGATGAACGAAGCGGCCGCCGTGGCCGTGGCGAGCACGCAAGCGGGCCCGACCACAAGCACAGCGTAACGGGCGGCCTTGATGCGGCGATCTCCATCGAGCAGCCGGTTGCGCATGGCGACCGTGAGCTGCATCGAATCCGAGAAGCCTAGCACCATGATCAACGGGATCATGACGTTGAGAAACAGATTGAGCTTGAAGCCGAGCCAGCCGAAGAGGCCGAGCGACCAGATGATGGCGATCACGGGAGGCAAGGCGGCAATAATCATGAGCGAGAATCGCCGGAAAAAGGCATAGGCGATGACCGCGCCGAACAGGAAGCCGAGCACGTTATATTTGAAGCGATCGCGCTCGACCGCGTTCCTGATCTCAAGCTGCATCACCGGCGCGCCGGAGAGCTGCATCTTGAGGTCGGTGCCTTTCAGCTCCTCCTCGGCCGTGTCGTGGATCTGCTGGACGACCGAATTCAGGCCCTTCTCCTCGACCACCTGGCGGTCGAGCGCGAGCAGGATGAGGGTGAGCGTACCGTCATCTGAGAGGAGTTTGCCTTTAATGATCTCGTTATTGCGGACCTGGTCGATCAGCTTGGCGTAATCCGTGCCGGTGGGGAGCTTCGCAGGAAAGACGGGACCCGGAACCTTGCCTGGCTCCGGCGCCTCGCGAGCCGAGAACAGCGAGACTTCGCCGGCCATTCCCTCCACGAATTGGAGATTGATAATGAGCTCGCGAAGCGCCTGGATCGATTTCCGCTCGAGCAGCTTGTCGCCGCTCACCACGATGAGAACGTCGTACTCGCTCGACGGAAAGCGCTTCGAGATAGTCTCATAATCGCGGAATTCGGGTGTGTCGGTGCGGAACAGCTCCGAGAGGGAGTCATCCACCCGCAGCTTTGTGTAGCCGAGGCCTGCCACTACGGTGATCACCGCAATGAGGATCGCGACGATGCGGGGATAGCGCAGAGCGGTAAGACCAAGCCGCTCGATGCCGAAGCTCAAAGACCGGACGCGTTTCGGTTGGGTCCTTTGTTGCATGTCCCTGTCCACCCCCTGCTTCCTTAAGGGTTTGGCTGGGCCCTCAAGGGGAGTTGTTCTTTGTTTGGGCCGTTATACCAAATTGTCTGCTCGAAATGCGTCCTTGTCATGCCCGGGCGAAGTCCCGGGCATCCGCGAAATTCTATGTGGAGCGGACTAATCGTGGATGGCCGCGACAACCCCGGCCGTAACGCGGATAGGATTAGAGATTGAGGGTGCTTTGCACCTGGCGCAGATGGTCGAGCTTGGTCTGCGCCCTATCGCGGGCAATATCGTCGGCCGCGTCAGCGACGTCGTCCTCGCTGTCCTTGATCGCCTGGGTGAGTTGCGCCGAGTCGAGCTCGACAAGGTCGATGGCCGTTTCGGCGAGCACGATGAGACCCGCAGGGCTCACCTCGGCAAAACCGCCGCGCACGAAGAAGCGCTTATGCTCGCCGCCTGGATAGCCGATATCGAGCAGTCCAGGCCTAAGGGTGGTCAGAAGCGGCGCGTGATGGGCAAGCACCGTCATTTCGCCCTCCGCGCCCGGCACGACCACCTGCTCAACGTCGCCCGAGACGAGTAAGCGCTCAGGCGATACCAGCTCGAATTTGAAGGCGTCAGGCATTCTTACGCGGCCTCGGCGGCGAGCTTCTCGGCTTTGGCCACGGCTTCCTCAATGGTGCCGACCATGTAGAAGGCGGCCTCGGGCAGATGGTCATAATCGCCCTGGCAGAGCCCCTTGAAGCCCTTGATGGTATCGGCAAGGTTGACGAACACGCCGGGCGAGCCGGTGAACACCTCGGCCACGTGAAACGGCTGCGACAAGAAACGCTCGATCTTCCGCGCCCGAGCCACCGTGATCTTGTCCTCCTCCGACAACTCATCCATGCCGAGAATGGCGATGATGTCCTGTAGCGCCTTGTAGCGCTGGAGGATCTCCTGCACCCGCCGCGCGACTTTGTAGTGCTCTTCGCCGACGATGCGCGGATCGAGCATACGTGAAGTTGAATCCAGCGGATCCACCGCGGGATAGATGCCCTTCTCGGCGATGCCGCGCGATAGCACGGTGGTGGCGTCGAGGTGGGCGAAGGAGGTGGCAGGCGCAGGGTCGGTCAGGTCGTCGGCCGGCACGTAGATCGCCTGCACGCTCGTGATCGAGCCTTTCTGCGTCGTGGTGATGCGCTCCTGAAGCGCGCCCATGTCGGTGGCGAGCGTGGGCTGATAGCCCACGGCGGAAGGAATACGGCCGAGCAGCGCCGACACTTCCGAGCCCGCTTGGGTGAAGCGGAAGATGTTGTCCACGAAGAACAGCACGTCCTGGCCCTGGTCGCGGAAATATTCGGCGACGGTCAGGCCGGAAAGGCCCACACGGGCACGGGCGCCCGGCGGCTCATTCATCTGGCCGTAGACGAGCGCGCATTTCGATCCTTTGGCGCTCCCGTCCTTGCGCGGATCCTTGTTCACGCCGGAGTCGATCATCTCGTGATAGAGGTCGTTCCCTTCGCGCGTGCGCTCGCCAACACCGGCGAATACCGAATAGCCGCCATGTGCCTTGGCGACGTTGTTGATGAGCTCCATGATCAGCACGGTCTTGCCAACGCCGGCGCCGCCAAACAGGCCGATTTTGCCGCCCTTAGCGTAAGGCGCGAGCAGATCGACGACCTTGATGCCGGTGACGAGAATTTCGGCCTCCGTGGATTGATCCACATAGGCTGGAGCCGGCGCGTGAATCGGCCGCTTCTCAGCGGTCTTGATCGGGCCCGCCTCGTCGACCGCCTCGCCCACCACGTTCATGATGCGGCCCAGAGTCTCGTCGCCCACGGGCACGGCGATCGCCTCGCCGGTATCCACGACCTCCTGGCCGCGCACCAGGCCTTCGGTCGAGTCCATGGCGACGGTGCGCACCGTGTTCTCGCCGAGATGCTGAGCCACCTCGAGCACGAGCCGGTTGCCATGATTGTCGGTCTCGAGCGCGTTCAGAATCTCGGGCAGATGCTCCTCGAACTGCACGTCGACCACGGCGCCCATGACCTGCCGCACGTGGCCTTTGGGTCCTACGCCCTTGGCGATCCTCTTCTCCTGCTTCTTGGTCTCCGCGACCACGGGGGACTTGCGGGCCATCTCGGACTTCCTTTTCGGCTCATGCATAGTTTACTGCCTCTATCATAATGCTTCTGCGCCGGAGATGATCTCGATCAACTCCTTGGTGATCATCGCCTGGCGGGTACGGTTGTAGTTCAACGTCAGCCTGCCGATCATGTCTCCGGCATTGCGGGTCGCGTTATCCATGGCGCTCATGCGCGCGCCCTGCTCTGAAGCTGCGTTCTCGAGCAGCGCCTTAAATACCTGGACGGTGATGTTGAGGGGCAGGAGCTCGGTCAGGATCTCAGCCTCGTCGGGCTCATATTCATAGACAGCGCCGCCGAGCGCAGCCTCCTGCGAGGAAGCCTCGGCCGTGATCGTTGCCGGGATGATCTGCTGTGCCGTGGGTATCTGGCTGATCACCGACTTGAAACGCGAAAAGAACAGCGTGGCGACGTCGAACACACCGCCATCATAAAGCTCGAGGATCTTGTCTGAGACCTTCTCGGCGTGCTCGAAACCGAGCTGCCGTACGCCTCTGAACTCGATGGTCTCGATGATAACTGGCGCGTACGGCCGCTTGAGCTGGTCGTAGCC
>JBKOUI010000183.1:0-2414 GCA_046723315.1 Pseudomonadota bacterium
GTGTATAAGAGACAGTATCAAAGTAACGCGCCGGCGAACCAGCTCGGCTGCCAGCGCCGGGAGTGCTTGAGACGGCCCCCCTCGCTGGCTGCATTTGTCCCTGAGGGGACGGTTCAGCAACGGGCCGGGGCGCGGAGGCCCCATTTACCGCAGCGCCCCGGCCCGTTGCGTTGCTGGGCGCTGGTGTTGGTACTCGAGCTGCGAACTCCTCCGGCGTGAGATAATCAAGGCTCGAATGCGGGCGAACTTCGTTGTAGTGGCGCCGCCACGCCTCGATGATGATCTTCGCTCCGGCGCGCGAACGAAACCATTCGAGGCTCAGACACTCGTCGCGAAACTTGCCGTTGAAGCTTTCCGTGACGCCATTCTGCCAAGGCTTGCCGGGCTCGATCACGCCGTGCCGATCCCTTGCGCGACGATCCACGACAATAGAGCCTTGAATAGGAACTCCGGCCCATTATCGCTGCGCAGGAACGTCGGGGCACCGCGTGTGCTGACCAGACGGGATAACACCTCGATGACGCGCGCGGAGCGAATGCGACCATCGACATCGATGGCCAATCCTTCCTTGGTGAACTCGTCGGTGACGGTCAGGCACTTGAGTTGCTGGCCATTGGCACAATGGTCGAACACGAAGTCGTAGGACCATACCTGGTTCGGCCCGCACGGCGCTTGCGGCCGCGGCCGAGCAGTAGCGACGCGCTTCTTCGCCCGCTTGCGCGGCAACTGCAGGCCGGCCGGCCGGCACAGCCGATATGCCCGGCCAGGGCTCATGCGGTAGCCGTCGCGCCCGAGAAAAATGCGGACGCGGCGATAGCCGTAGCGCGGATACTGCCCCGACAGCTCTCTCATCCGATCGACCACGGGCGCGTCCCTGGCTGCCTTGCGACCTTGGTAGCTCAACGCTGATCGCGCCACCTTGAACAGCGCGCAGGCCCGCCGCACCGAGAGACCACGCTCCCGGCCATACCCAACTTGCCGCCGACGGGCCGGCACGCTCACCAGTTTTTTGCGGCAACTTCCTTCATGATCTCGATCTCGAGATCACGCTCGGCAACCAGCTTCTTCAGCCGCGCATTCTCGGCCTCAAGCTGCTTCAGCCGCCTGACCTCGCTCGCCTGAAAGCCACCGAAACGCTTGCGCCATGTGTAGATCGTCTGCTCGCTGATCCCGTGCCGCTTGGATACTACCGATACCGGCTCGCGATCCGCCTCGCGGATGATCGCGACCATCTGCTCTTCCGTGAAACGCGCTTTGCGCAGGAGCCAGTCTCTCACGTAATGCGTGGGCCGAAATCCTGGGGCAGGTCACTACGACCGAAGCTGCCCGGGCTGCGCGACGCTGAAATCGCTACACCGCAGCGGAATTTCTAATCCATAGCACGCGGCTCACGGATTTCGGCATTCAGAGTAAAACGTGCCATTCGACGCTTTGATACCCTCGAGGCATTGGGCGGCTTCCGTAATCCGCCCAGCAACCGTGAAATCATAGGCTTGGCCTTTGATTACGAGCCCGTATCTCCCGGCCGGAAATAAAAAATCGGCGTTTTCTGGCCGGATCATCAACATCTCGGCGCCTTCGCTGAGCGGCGCTACCCTGAACTCATATGACACGTTGCGGATGGTCCACGCATCCTCCACGTTTGCCAGACTGGCCTGTCCCGCCATATCGAATGTCATGGAGCGCATGATTTTCGCGATCACGCGAACCGTGACACGCTCGGGCGCGCTGCTCGCCACATCGCGGCGATAGATGATGAACACAATCTGTCCATTTGGAACCACAGTCCGGCTCGGTGTCTTGATCGGAGTCGACATGAAGACCCTTTGGTCGGGCACTCTGCCGGGCACAGCTTCCAACTCGTACAGTTGGCCGCCGCTAATGGCATAAACGCCATACACGCTGGGAAGTGGCAATGGCGAGGATTGCGATTGCTGCATAGATACTGGCGAATGCAGACTCTGTTCAGGCGCCGGGACAATTAGCTTCGCTTCCAGCATTGCGTCTTTTTGGACCGGGGACGCGGCTGTCTGGGGGGCTTGAAGTCCGAGCAGGCCGAATTGGCTAAGTAACACGCACAGTGCTACTGCGAAAGTGGCGACCACTGCTGTCCGTAGCAGCGGCGCGGTAGCCAACCAGTACATGGACCGTGACTTGCCTTTCGTGGAAGCCAAGAAGACTGGGAAACGGTTGGCATCCACGATCTGAGCTTTTGCATCTGCGGTCGGAATGGGTGCCTGGTTAACAATCAGCAAGGGCGCGCGCGATTCGATCGTTGCATCGCTCGCCTCGATGTCCGAGCTTTCGATGAGTCGGTCGAGGGACCGCAGCGCTTTCAATTCGTCGTGCTTGGAGTAAATGGTCTCGACGCGTTCGATCGCAGACTCGAGCGCCAGTGTCAGGTGTCTAGCCTC
>JBKOUI010000076.1:0-4141 GCA_046723315.1 Pseudomonadota bacterium
CGTGTGACGAGGTGTTCCGGGCGCTGCTGCCGCTACGCTGTCAACCGGCGCTGCGTATCGCACCGCCCTATTACAATGATCCGGTTTACATCGAGGCGCTTGCATCCTCGCTCAACGCGGAGCTCGGACAGCTTTCGTTCAAACCGGAAGTCATCGTCGCCTCGTTCCACGGCGTGCCGCAGGCTTTCGTCGATGCGGGCGACCCGTATTATGCGCATTGCGCCGAGACCGTGCGTCTGCTGCGGGCGGAGCTGAAGCTCGACGAGACCGGGCTGCCGATGACCTTTCAGTCGCGCTTCGGAAGGGCGAAATGGCTGACACCGCCGACGGACCAGACCATCAAGCAGCTTGCCAAGCGCGGCACAAAAAGCATTGCCGTGCTTATGCCCGGCTTCGCCGCCGACTGCCTGGAGACTCTGGAGGAGATCGCGGTCGAGAACGCGCACATTTTCAGGAAATACGGCGGCGAGAATTTCGCCACCATACCATGCCTCAACGACAGTACGCCGGGCATGCTGGTCATCTGGCAGATGACGCTGCGCGAGCTTAAAGGTTGGATTTGAAACCAATCCGCTCCTAATAACGCTCCGGCGAAATTCAAGATGCCTGTACACCGGCCCTGCCGTAATAACGGCGAGACGGCGCACTTGCGGGTGCCCAACTGTTTTTCCACATTTTCCGCAAAGGCACAGGAGAGGGAATATGTTTTTCGGCCTTGATGTATTCGCGGTGGTGCTCGTCGCACTTGCCGTCCTGACCGTAATCGCGTCGGTGAAAACCGTTCCGCAGGGCTATCAATGGACCGTCGAACGCTTTGGCCGATACACGCACACGCTCAAGCCGGGGCTCAAGTTCATCATTCCGTACTTCGATCGCATCGGCCGCAAGATGAATATCATGGAGCAGGTGATCGATATCCCCCAGCAGGATGTGATCTCGAAGGACAACGCCACCGTGACCGTCGACGGTATCGCCTTCTTCCAGGTGCTTGATGCGGCGCACGCAAGCTACGAAGTGGCAAACCTCAACCAGGCGATCGTGGCGCTCACGATGACAAACATCCGCTCCGTGATGGGCGGCATGGATCTCGATCAGATGCTTTCGCATCGCGATGAGATTAACGAGCGGCTCTTGCGCGTCGTGGACGCAGCGGTCTCGCCCTGGGGCGTCAAGGTCAACCGCATCGAGATCAAGGACATCGTTCCGCCGGCCGACCTGGTGCAGGCGATGGCGCGCCAGATGAAGGCCGAACGCGAGAAGCGCGCGGAAATCCTGCAGGCGGAAGGCCAGCGCCAGGCGGCAATCCTGCGCGCCGAAGGCCAGAAGCAGTCGCAGATCCTCGAAGCCGAGGGGCGCCGGGAGGCGGCGTTCCGGGACGCGGAGGCGCGCGAGCGCTCGGCACAGGCGGAGGCGAAGGCAACCGAGATGGTGAGCGACGCAATCGCACGGGGCAACGTATCGGCGCTGAACTATTTCGTCGCGGAAAAATATCTGCGTGCGTTCACGCAGCTGGCGCAGTCCCCCAATCAGAAAATACTTATGCTGCCGATCGAGGCCACGAACGTGCTCGGCTCGCTGGCCGGGATTGGCGAGATTGCGCGGGAGGCATTCGGCCTTGACGGCAAGGCCGCCCCCGCCGTCGCCGCGCGGCGGCCGACGGGCCCCACCACCGGGGCTGCGCCGGCGGCGACTTAAAGAGGGTGTCATGCTGGACTGGATCGTTTCCCTCGGCAGCTGGAACTGGTTCATTGCCGCGGCAGCGTTTCTGTTCATCGAGGTGCTCGCACCCGGCATCTTCATGCTCTGGCTCGGGCTGTCCGCGATCCTCGTGGGAATCATTTCGCTTGCGGTGGTCTGGTCCTGGCAGGCGCAGCTGATTGCCTTTGCGTTTTTCGCGCTTGTGTCGGTCCCGGCGTGGCGGCATTTCGGCCGCACGGCGGCGCCTCCGCTCGACAATCCGTTTCTTAATCGTCGGGCCGAGGGCTACGTGGGGCGCGTGTTCACGCTCGAAAGGCCGATCGTCGATGGCGTTGGCGCCGTGCGCATCGACGATACCGTATGGCGGGTCAGGGGCCCGGACTGCCCGGCCGGCAGCCGCGTTCGCATCGCGCGCTGCGACGGCGCCAACCTTTTAGTTGAGGCGGTGTAAGACAGACGTGTTCGTCCTCACCCACGGAGCGCAGCGCAGTGGGGGAGGGGACCACCCGAGCGAGCGCAGCGAGCGAGTGGTGGTGGAGGGGTTTACCCGAGATCGGCATTGAAGTGCGCAAGTCGGGCAAGCCCGAGTTGCGACGCGCGGTCCCCCTCCCCCGCATTCGCGGGGGAGGATATTTACGCAATTCCGGCGCGCAGCAGGTCGTGGAAATGGACGATGCCTACCGGCTTGCCCGCATCGGTCACCATCAGGGCGGTGATTTCCGACGCATTGATGATCTCGAGCGCCTCGCTCGCGAGCTGGTCCGGCCGCACCGTCTTGGGCGAACGGGTCATGACATCATCCACGCGTGCCTCGAGCAGATCCGGACGCATGTGACGGCGCAGGTCGCCGTCGGTGATGATGCCGGTGAGGTTTCCGCGCTGGTCGGTGATGCCGACACAGCCAAAACCCTTGCTTGACATCTCCACCACTGCGTCCGCCATCCGGGTGCCGAGCGCAACCAGCGGGACGCTGTTTCCGGCATGCATCACGTTGGAGACGAATTTCAGCATGGCGCCGAGGCGGCCGCCCGGATGCAATTTGTGGAAATCGAGCGCGGTAAAACCGCGGCTCTCCAGAAGCGCAAGCGCCAGCGCGTCGCCCAGGGCGGCCTGCATCAAGGTCGAGGTGGTCGGCGCGAGGTTGTGCGGGCAGGCTTCGCGCGCCGGGGGCAGCACGAGGAGGACGTCGGCCGCCTTGCCCAAAGTGCTCCCCGCGGCCGCTGTGAGTGCAATCAGCGGAATGCGGAAGCGTTTGGAATAGTTGATCAGGCTCTTGAGCTCGACCGTTTCGCCGGACCACGACAGCGCCAGGATCACGTCGTCAGCGGTGATCATGCCGAGATCGCCATGGCTCGCCTCGCTCGGGTGCACGAAGAAGGCTGGCGTGCCGGTGGATGCAAACGTGGCGGCGATCTTTCGCGCCACATGCCCCGACTTGCCCATGCCGGTGACGATCAGGCGGCCTTGCGCGGCCGCGATCAGATCGACCGCACGCACGAAGGCGCGGCCGAGCTCCTGGTGCATGGCCGCGCACAGGGTGCTGATGCCGCCTGCCTCGGTCTCGAGCGTGCGCAACGCGCAATCGAGCAGGCTTTGCGCCCGCTGGTCAGCCGGCTTTTCCGTGCTCAGCGGCTTTGACATGGATCCCCCTTTGGACAGCCGTGCGATTTAGCAGTACCGGACCTCGCGAGCAGCCGGCAAGCGCAATCAACCCCCCATTAACCATATCCATTTTACATTCATTAACCAACGCCTAACGCCTGCGCGGCTGCCGCTGGAGCGGCGCGCTGCGCGGGTGCGTGCGATCTGCGCAAGTGATTGATTTCGCGCGCGCGTTGGCTCGCGTGGGGATGGCACCGGCGGTGAGTTGCGTCGGTCGTGGGCCGAGGAACGACGTGTGGCGCTGTCGCTCGTCTGGTTGGTCTATTCTGGGTTGGGCATTGCCGGCCGTTGCGCTGGCGGCGGGCCTTTTTGTCGGCAACCCGCACGCGCATGCACAGGTCATCGATCCGTTGCTGCTGGCCCCGTGTCTCGATGGCGATGCGAACAACCCGCCGCGCTTCGGCATTCGGCGCAAAAGCGACGAACGCGACGCCGCGCGTTTCCGCGCCTTGCGCGGCCAGGCGGGGACAGGAGCGGGCAGCACAGGCTTTGATTCACGCAATCTGAAAAAGTCGAAAGCCAAGCGTGCGCAAACGAGCACGCAACCCGCGGGCACCAGCACCACCACCGGAAAACCGGGCGAGCCGACAACCGCGAACGATGCTACCGCCAAAACGCAGGATGCAAAGACGCAAGATGCAAGGACGCAAGATGCAACCGCGCAGCCCTCGATCGCCCCGGTGCCATCGGTAACATGAACCGGCGCATCGACGTGACCAGCCTCAGCCGTATCGATCTGCAAGGGCGCCTGATCGTCGCCACGGACAGGCCGGGCAGCCCC
>JBKOUI010000204.1:0-5387 GCA_046723315.1 Pseudomonadota bacterium
AAGTGCCGGCAGCGGGTCGGTGAACACCGCCGGATGGGTATGCTCCACCAAACGATGCGTCGCGCCGGCAATGACCGCGGCAATGACGATGCAGATGAGGGCGATGAGTCCATGATCGCCGAGCAGAATGCTCGCAATCAGACCGAGAAAGACGATCGAAATGGCGATGAAATGCAATCGGCGCGTCAAGAGTTTGCTATGAACACGCAGATAAAAGAGCCAGAACTGCTCGAAGTCTGCGTCCTTTGCTGGTACCGGGACGCCAATCCGGTCAGCTTGCTTTAATGCTGCTCGCTTCATGCCGGCCTCCGGCTAGTGTAGACGCGCAGCGCCGGCAACGGTGCGAGGCCGAAGCACGACGCAGAGAATGCTTAACCGAGGAACACCAATGGAAACTGCTGCTCCCTATCTCAAGCTTGTGGGCCGCGTGCTCTTGTCCATCATGTTCATCCAGTCCGGCGTCAGTAAGATTTTCGGCTATGCCGGGACGGAAGAGCATATGAACGCAGCAGGCGTATCCGGCGCTCTCCTCCCCCTCGTTATTCTGACTGAAGTCGGCGGCGGCCTGTGCATCCTGCTCGGGCTATTTACGTCCTATGCGGCGATTGCCCTTGCTGGTTTCTGCGTGCTCGCGGCCTGGTTCTTTCACTATCAGCCAGGCGATATGGGCCAGATGATCAATTTCATGAAAAACCTCACCATCGCCGGTGGGTTCCTCGTTCTGGCGGGCACAAGCCCGGGAGCTTTGGCGCTCGACAATCTGCGTCGCTGAAGGCTGGCGTCAGCCCTCGGCGCTCTCGCCCAAATTGACGATGGCGTTCTGCGCCAGAGGATCGGCGGCAGCGATTTCTGTCACCAATGGATGGTGTCCGTAATAGCCGCGCAACAGGATGAAGAGTGCCGCAGCGCCAGGTAGCGGCAGGAGAAGGGCAACGGAGATCGGGACGCCGAGCGCAACGAGCAGCGCAGCAAGCAGACAGCCAGTTCCTGCTCCCACATCCCAGCTTCCTTCCGCCGCTACGTGAAATCTCAACGTGCAAAGCGAGCGCTTGGCCTGGTTATAGACGGCGGTCATGATGGTCGGAATGTGGAGGCAAACCACGAGCGCACCCATTGCGTTGGCGATGACGGCAAGGAGAGCGTGGCCCGGTGCTGCCGCGCGCAACACCGTGGTGAAGATGAGCACACCGACAGCGTAGAACACTGCCTGCTGCCCATGTCCGGCATCGATCAGCCGGCCGAGCAAGAGACCGGACACGGCGCCCACCAGAGCCGCCAATGCCAGCGCACCGCCGAACGCGACGTAGCTTTGGCCAAGCGACAGAAAGAGCGCGATCTGCCAGACGAAGAAATATCCCGCCGCGATCCAGCCATCGGCGAGGAACAGCTTCATGCCGGGAATGGCCGCGCGAAAGGCGCCAGGGGCGTGGCGCGCGACGCGTATGTCTGGCGTCAACAGCAGTGGCAAAGCTGCGAGCAATAGCACGACGCCGGTCATGCCGAATGCCACGCGAGGTCCAAAGGTTACCAGCGCCCAGCCGGTCAGGAGTGGGCTCACGATGCCGACCAGTGCGGCGAGCGCTTCCCGCGCGCCAAGCTCAGAGCCGCGATGCTCATGGTTGCCCAGCGCGGCGTAATAGGCGTGGTAGCTCGACCAGTAGAGCGTGTCGCCGAGCGAAGCGACCAGGCAGAGCGTGAGCAAGGCCGGACCAAGCCCATGCACCTCGGCAAGAAGCGGATATTGCAAGGCAGTGAGGCAGGTGCTGGCGATGACCAGAGCCCGCAGGCCAAATTTGGCTGCCAGCGGCACGACGACTGGTCTGATGATGAAGCGCCCGGCCAGAATCAGCGCGAGCGAGGCGAGCACCGCGGGAACCGTGAGGCCTGACTTCAGCAGATAGACGGCAAAGAACGCGCCGCCGCCGCTAAGCGCGATGGCATGGATGCCATAGTGCAAGTTGAGGAGATTGACCGTCCTGTCGCGGAAGAAGGCCATACGGCTGCTCGAATGATGTGGGAAGCCCGACCGAAGTCTGCCGACTCCTAGCCGCGCGGGGCCGCTCATACAAGGCGGCCGTTTGCCCGGGCTCGCGGAGTCGCCTTTACATCGGCTCCGCCTTGCCCTTAAAGACGGCCCCAAGCAGCAAGGAGCAAATCATGGGTTACAAAGTCGCCGTGGTCGGCGCGACCGGCAATGTCGGGCGCGAGATGCTGAACATCCTGGCCGAGCGCGAATTCCCCGCCGATGAAGTATTCGCCATCGCCTCGCGGCGCTCGATGGGCGTCGAGGTTTCCTATGGCGACCATCGTCTGGTCTGCCGGGACCTCGAGCAGTTCGACTTCAGGGGCGTCGACTTTGCGCTGATGTCGGCTGGCTCCGCCGTGTCTAAGGAATGGTCGCCGAGGATCGGTGCGCAAGGCTGCGTGGTGATCGATAATTCCTCCTGCTGGCGCTACGACGCTGACGTGCCGCTGGTGGTTCCCGAGGTCAATGCCGACGCCGTCGCAGGCTTCACCAAGAAGAACATCGTTGCCAATCCCAACTGCTCGACCGCCCAGCTCGTGGTGGTGCTGAAGCCGCTGCACGATCGCGCCAAGATCAAGCGCGTGGTGGTCGCGACCTACCAGTCCGTCTCTGGCGCGGGCAAAGAGGCGATGGATGAATTGTGGGACCAGACCAAGGGCATTTTCATCACCGAGCCGCCGGAACCTAAGAAGTTCACCAAGCAGATCGCCTTCAACGTCATTCCTCACATCGACGTCTTCCTCGATGATGGCTCGACCAAGGAGGAATGGAAGATGTCGGCCGAGACCAAGAAGATCCTCGACCCGAAGATCAAGCTGACCGCGACTTGCGTTCGCGTGCCCGTATTCGTCGGCCATTCGGAAGCGGTGAATGTCGAGTTCGAGGAACCGATCAGCGCGGAAGAGGCGCGCAAAATTCTGCGCGAGGCCCCGGGCGTGCTGGTGGTCGATAAGCGCGAGTCTGGCGGCTACGTGACGCCGATCGAATGCGTCGGCGACTACGCGACCTTCGTCTCGCGCATCAGGGAGGATCAGACGCTCGACAACGGGCTGTCCTTCTGGATCGTGTCGGACAATCTGCGCAAAGGCGCCGCACTCAACACCGTGCAGATCGCCGAGACCATCATCAATCGCAATCTGTTGGAAAAAGCGGCCTAAGTCCGAGCGAAAGAGATGGAACGGATGCTTTGAGGGCATCGTTGTCCTGGCGAAACAGGAAGGAAACCGCCATGGCAACAATGCAAGACTGCATCACCGACTGCCTCGACTGCCACTCTGTCTGCCTCTCGACCATTTCGCATTGCCTGCGCAAGGGCGGCGAGCACGCCGCGCCAGATCACATCAGGTTGTTGCAGGATTGCGCGCAGATCTGCATCACGAGCGCCGATTTCATGCTGCGCAGCTCGCCGCTGCATCAGATGACCTGCCGCATTTGCGCCGGCGTCTGCGAAATGTGCGCCGAGGATTGCACGCGGCTCGCCGACGATGAGACGATGGTGCTGTGCGCCGAGACCTGCCGGCGTTGCGCGCAAAGCTGCAGTGAGATGGCTTCAGCCGAGCGCAAGGCTGTGGGGGACGCTGGCGGCGAAGCGTCCGTGCCCTAGGGGGAAGGGCGCGGGGAATGGGCTTCTATCGCTTTATTCTTGCGATCGGTGTCGTTTATTTCCACGTGGGCAACGGCAATTGGGTCATTGGCCGGGCCGCAGTCTATTGCTTCTATTTTGTGAGCGGCTTCCTCATTTGCCGCGTGCTTGATACCTCTTATCGCGGCGGCGCGGACCGGCTCGCCGCATTCTATGCCAACCGGCTCTGCGCCTGTTGCCCCTTTATCTCGTCGTCGCTGTCCTCACCATCCTCGTGTTCAACCTGCGCGGCTCGACGATCTTCCTGCGCAACGGGGAAACGTTCACGTTGCTGAAGGAGGGACTTGCGGGCGGTTCGTTCCCACCCCTGCGCGGGCTGTTGCCGTTGCCCTATACGGACCAGGATGCTCCCATTCCGATGATCACCGGTCAGGCGCCCGATGTAATACCGCAAGCCTGGTCGATCGGCGTCGAAGTCTTGTTCTATCTGGTCGCACCCGTTCTGGTGCTCCTAGGGCGGCGTCATGTCTGGCCGCTTGCTGCCCTAGCGGCGTTCGCCACCATCGCTTTCCTTGGCGCTACGCTCGCGGCGCCGGATTTCGACTATGTCGACGATGTCATCTACAAGAATGCGCTGACCGGCGGCTTCATGTTCTGTTGGGGCGCGGTGACCTATGTCGTCTTGCGCGATACGAATTTCCGCATTCCTTTTGCTCTCGGCGCCCCGCTCATCCTCCTTGGCCTCTACTATTTCTATGCTTGGTCTGCGAGCGATCTCTTTGGCGCCGACCACAAATCGTCCAATGCCTTCATCGCCAACATTCTGCTTGGCATTCCGGTCAGCGCCGCAGTTTGCCTCACAGTCACGCCGCAAGCGCTCAAGAGCTGGGAGGCACGCCTCGGCGACTTAAGCTACGGCATCTATCTCAATCATTTCCTTGTGGCTGGTCTGCTGCTTTGGCTTGCCGAAGCGATTGGCGGAGAGCCGTTCGGGCGCTACGGCCGTGCCAGCTTCGGCCTTGTCGCCATTCTTGCCTGCGCGCTGTTCGCAGCGCTGACATTCCACGTCGTGGAACGTCCAATCGAAGTCTTGCGCCGCAAGATCAAGGCCCGTGGCGAATCGCAAGCCCTCGCGACTGCCGAGCGGAATCCTCCTGTGGTATCGGCCGCTTGATGTCCTTGGAAGCCGCTACGTTTCGGTCAATGCAGCGAAGGTGCCGCTTGCCTCGTCGAGCTCGATGAGGGCGCCGGTGGCAATATCGAAGTGGAGGCCGTGCAACGCGAGCAGGCCTTCTTTGATTCGTTTCTCGATGAAGGGAAAGGTGCGGAGATTGGTAAGCGAGGAGCGGATCGCCGCAAGCTCGAACGCCACCTCCTCCCCGTCGGCGAATATGTCGGTCTCCAAGACCTTGAGATTGTCGAGCAAGGTCAGCCAGCGTCCAATGAAACCCCGCTCAGGCACATGGTCTCTGACCTTTTGCCGGTAGGCGGCGACGCCGCCGCAATGCGAATGACCGAGCACAATGATGTGCGGCACCTTGAGGGCGAGTGCTGCGAACTCGATCGCGGCGCTCGTGCCGTGATATTTGCCCTCTGGCTCGTAAGGGGGCACGAGATTGGCGACATTGCGATGAATGAATAGAGCGCCTGGTTCAGCATCGAAGATTGCCGAGACGTCCACCCTCGCGTCTGAGCAGGCAATGACCATGGCGGTCGGTGTCTGGCCGAGCTCGGCAAGCTGAAGATAGCGACCCCGATCCTTGGCATGAACTTCGCGGC
>JBKOUI010000162.1:0-2584 GCA_046723315.1 Pseudomonadota bacterium
GCGGTAGTCGATCGCTATGTTCTCGCCCTCGACATAGCCGGTTTCTTTGAGGCCCTGGCGAAAAGCGCGCAGCCGCTCGGTAATCGTTTCGGGCGATCTGATCTCGAGAAATCCGATGACCGGCGGCGCCAGCTGCTGCGCCCACGCCGCGAGCGGCCACGCGGCCGCCGCGCCGCCGAGCAGCGTGATGAACTCGCGCCGCTTCATCTTCGCGGTCATTCAATCACCTCGTCGGCGCGGGCGAGCAGCGTCGGCGGCATGTCGAGGCCGAGTGCCTTGGCGGTGGTGAGGTTGATGACAAGATCGAACTTGGTCGGCTGCTCGACTGGGATGTCGGCCGGTTTTGCACCACGCAGAATCTTGTCGACATAGTCAGCAGCGCGCCGGTACAGGTCCGGGAAGTTGGGTCCATAGGACATCAGGCCACCGGCTTCGACGTGCTCCTTGGCATTGTAAATCGCTGGTAGCCGAGCCCCCATGGCCAAGGTATGGATTCGAGCGCGGTTGGTATTTACGAGCGGATCGGCAACCACATAAAGAGCATCTGCGCCGCCCCTGAGCGTCTCAAAGGCCGGCGCGATATCCTCCGCTCGCCGGATTTCGAGCGCAGCAGCCTCGAGACCAAACCTAGCCGCCGCCGCCTGGACCTCGCTCATCTCCAGAACGGCCAGCGAATTGCCGACATTGCCAATGGTCACCAAACGGCGGAAACCGGGAACAGCCTCACGCAAAAGTTCGAGTCGCTTGCCAGCAAGATCAGTCGCCAGGGTTGACAGGCCGGTCACGTTTCCGCCCGGTCGCGCCAAACTCGCTACGAGATTGTTCGCAATCGGGTCCCCCGCCACCGCGAACACGATCGGGATGACCGATGTAGCCTGCTTTGCGGCGGTGACGTTTGCGGTTCCCGACGTGACAATCACATCGACCTTAAGCCGGACAAAGTCGGCCGCGATCTCGGCGAAGCGCTCGCTGCTTCCTTGCCCCCACGCATATTCGATCGCAATGGTGCGGCCTTCGATCCATCCGAGCTCGCGCAGCCGCTTCAAGAAGGCGTCAAGCCGTTGGCTCTCGACCACAGGCGTGCTCTGGCCCAAGAAGCCGATGGTGGGCAGTTTCGCCGGCTGCTGCGCGCGCGCCGCGCGCGGCCACGCGGCCACGGCGCCAAGCAGCGTGATGAACTCGCGCCGTGTCACTCGATCACCTCGTCGGCGAGCGCGAGCAGCTTCGGTGGAACGTCGAGGCCGAGGGCCTTCGCAGTCTTGAGGTTGATTACCAGTTGGTACCTAGTCGGTGCCTGCACCGGGAGGTCAGCCGGCTTCTCACCCTTGAGGATACGATCCACGTAGCTGGCTGCGCGCCGGTACTGGTCGATGCGATCAGGCCCATAGGAGATCAAGCCGCCCGTGGTCACGAATAGATGATCCGGGTAGACCGCAGGCAAGCGGTATCGGGCCGCGAGCGTGACGATCTGCTCGCGGTGAACGACCGATCCGGCGGCTCCAAGCACGATTAGCCCGCCGTTGGGCTCGCGCGCGAATGCGGCGATGCCACTTTCGATCTCGCCGGCATCACGCAACGAGAGCGGGCTGGAGTCCATTGCCATCGACGGAGCCGCTGCACGAACAGCGCCGAACAAGCCAATCGCGCCCACACTGGAGGCATCCCGCAGGAGTCCCGCTCGGGTCACGCGCGGCGCGATCTCCTTGAGCAGCTCCAACCATTTAGGGCCGAGAGTATATTCGAAACTCGTAAATCCAGTGGTGTTGCCTCCTGGCTGCGCCAGGCCTGCAACGAAGCCGGCTCCCACCGGATCGGCGATCTGCACGAAAACGATCGGCACCGTGTGCGTCGTCTGCTGCAAGGCAGCCACGCTTGGGCTGGTCGCGGCCAAAATGACGTCGGGCGCCAGCGCGACCAATTCCGCGGCGTATCTGCCAATCCGCTCGGCACCGCCGGAACCCCAACGGACGTCGATGCCAATGTTACGGCCTTCTGTCCAACCTAATTGCCGCAACCCTTCCCGGAACGCGGTGAGGCGCGCTTGGCCCTCGGCATCATCGGAGGCGAAATTTATGAGCACGCCAATCCGCCGCATCCGCTCGCCCTGCTGCGCCTGCACCGCGAACGGGCACGCGGCTGCCGCGCCGCCGAGCAGTATGATGAACTCGCGGCGCTTCATTCGCGCACCTCGTTGGCCCGGGCGACGAACACATCCGACAAAGAAACGCCGAGCGATGCCGCCGTCTTGAGATTGACCGCCATGTAAAAGCGCGGCGATTGCTCGATTGGCATGTCGAACGGCTTGGCGCCCCGTGCAATCTGGTGGACATAGCTCGCGATATCGTAGAACAACCCCATGAGGTCGAAGCCGTAACTGATCAGCGCACCGGCCTCCAAGTTCTCCCGGAATGCCGTGATGACGGAATCCGACGCTCGAGCAATGCTTGCGCGATGGCCTCACGGTCACGGAAGAACATCGGGCTGGCCGGCAAAATGATCGGTTGGCCGCGGGCATCGTCCATTGCGCTAAATGCGCCACCGTAGTCCTCTAGGCCTTTCACCTCGATCATGCGCGGCTCGAGCC
>JBKOUI010000171.1:0-6917 GCA_046723315.1 Pseudomonadota bacterium
CATGGATATCGCACGCTTCCTCGTTGAAGGACGCGAGGAGCAGTATCTTCGGCATTTTTTCCGAGACTTCGCCTACAACCCCGACGCAATTCCCGAGGAGGAAGTTCGGCAATACGTCATGCAAATGAAGCAGCCTGGCAATCTGCGGGCGAGCCTGAACCATTACGCTTTCATCCCCGAAAAATCGGCGCAACTCGCCGAGTTCGCGAAGAACAAGTTGACGCGTCAAGTTTCCAATCGGGCACCGCCATGCTGGTAGATGGCGGACTGTCCATTACGCGAACATGAGAGATCTTGTGGGCAGACGACGTGTTGTTTCGTTCACTCAAAGGAGCCCATCATGTCTCGTTCTCTTCTTCGCTCGGTGGCCACGCTGGGAATGACGCCGGGGGAGTTTGCGATCACACACGAGCGGCCTCGACCGTGAGCAGACGGTCCTTTCTCATACAGGCCGCAGCTGGCGCGACGGCGGTGGCGAGCGTGACCGCTATCCCGGCTGTTGCCGCCGAGCAAGCGGTCCACGGGCCCCAGCTCGAAGGCTTCGACTATCCCTTCGCGGTGCAACGGTTCAGGTTTTCCTCACAGGGTCAGAACATGTCCATGGCGTACATGGACCTTGTACCGGGCACGCAGAACGGCAGCACCGTCCTGCTGTTGCACGGCAAGAATTTCTGTGCGGCGACGTGGGAAACCACCATGACGGTCTTACGCGGAGCCGGGTATCGCAGCATTGCGCCGGATCAGATTGGCTTCGGCAAATCCAGCAAGCCTGAGCGGTATCAGTACAGCTTCCAACAGCTGGCCGAGAAAACCCATGCGCTGCTTGTGTCCCTTGGCATCGACCGAACGATTGTCATGGGACATTCAATGGGTGGGATGCTCGCGGTGCGCTATGCCTTGATGTATCCCGATTCAGTCGAGCAGCTCGTGCTGGTCGATCCGCTTGGGCTCGAAGACTGGAAGATGGAAGGCGTCCCTTACGAGACTGTGGATCGCGCCTATGAAAGCGAACTTGCGACCACTTACGACAGCATCAAGAACTATCAGCTCAAATTCTACTACCACGGCCAGTGGCGACCCCAATTTGACCGCTGGGTCGCGATGCTCGCGGGACTTTATGCCGGCACGGGCAAAGAGCGGGTGGCGTGGAATCAGGCACTCACCTCGGACATGATCTACACCCAGCCCGTCGTGCACGAGCTCGGCAACGTACGGGCTAAAACTTTGTTGCTGATCGGCGAGCTTGACCGCACAGCCCCGGGAGCCAACCGAGCGCCGCCCCAAGTTGCCACGCGCCTCGGCAACTATCCCGAGCTGGCGCGCCGTGCGGCGGGGACAATTCCGGAAGCCAGGCTCGTGGAGTTTCCAGGCGTAGGTCATGCGCCGCAAATCGAGGCGCCCGACACCTTCCACAAGGCATTGCTCGAGGCCCTAGCCGGCCATGAGTCGCAAAAATGATTGTCGCTGGGACCGCGCAATTCGCGTCATGCCCCGCACGCGCACCTTAGAGGTGCCTTAATTTCTCCGCGCGATCCTCGAAGGATGCTCACCCATACGTTTCAGGGCTGAACGTGCAGCAGGGGCAAGTGGAGATGACCATGTACAAAGGCCTTAAGCTCGGCGTCACGATGGGAATAATCGGAATAGCCGTCCTTTCGGGCGCGGGGCCCGCGCATGCCGGCCATGGCTCTGCCATCGGAGCGGGGCTGGTCGGGTTAGGATTTGGGACCGTCTTGGGCAACATGCTCACGCCATCGGAGGTCTATTACGGCCCGCCCCCGCCCGACTATGACGGCTATTACGGCTACGGTTATTACGACTACGACGACTACGGGCCTGCAGATTACGGACCGGACTATGATTACGGGCCCGACTACGGGCCTCCGCCACCGAGACCGCACCCTCGTGTGACCGCCCCTACACAGCGGAACGCCAATCAGTCCCGTGCCGTGCCCGCGTCTTCAAGTAAGCCGACGAAGGCGACATGCTCATCAACCGCCGCGCAAAAAGCGGAGGCCAAGTTCAAGGCGGCCCAAGCGAAAGCAAAACGCGAGGGAGTTGAGAATCTCACCCAAAAGGATATCGAGGGACTGAGCTACGCACAGCTCAAGCAGCTCAGAGGATATTGACGGCCATTCTCCGTCGTAGGTGGCCCGAACCAAGTGGCTAGCGCCTCGGGGAGGCCCTATGGGTTCCGTCTCAGGCGACATATCCGTCGGGCCGAATCAACACGGCAGTGGGAGCACGAACCGCGCCAACTACCGGAAGCTCCCACACACCTACGTATTTGGCGTCGATTAACTGAACCCGATCTGCCCATGGCGTGATGTCGAGGCCGCCCGCACGTTGAGATTGAGGAGCAGCGGTTTCGGCGTCGCGGGTTGAGACGCGTCCTGTCTTCCTTCGTCCAACGCAGGGCTAAGCTGCGCGGCGAGACGCCATGCGCGAGCGCGAGGTCGAAGAGCCGTGCGCAGTCGTTCCCGCCATGCATTCCGGCATCGGGGCTTTACCTCACCCCCCTCGAGAGAGGGTGATGGGCGTGCCGAAAAGCGCAAACCTTTAGGGCGTTGGGAAGCGAGCGAATGCGATCGGCTCCCACAACGCGCAATTATGAATCTCCGCGTACTTGGCGTCCGTCAAACTTGAAAAGCCTCGGAGATCTTGAATCAGCCAAGCTGGTCCCTGCTTAGCCGTGTAGCGCGGCCAAGGTTTATTTCCTTGCCCGTTCGGGTTCCCTGTACGCGCGAAGTTCGTCCAGGCGTCCACTAGCTTGTCCGAAAGTTTCTTCTGCTGCTTGTTGAGCGGATGCTGAATACCGTCCGGTCCGCCATGCCAGAGTGGAAACAGGTATTGGATATCGGCGGTATGATAGGCGAGTGAGACGAACCCGGGCATTTCCGGGAAGTAAAACGGCGCCGTCTCGTCAGCGAATTCATAAGTATAGACGGGGATCTGAGGCGCCAAGATTTTATCGAGTACCCGTTGGCCACAGATTGCCGAATCTGTCCCCACCCTGTTCCAAGCTAATTCCGGGGTCGCATAAGCGCTCAAGGGGTAGAGAGTCAGAATCGCCTCAGCGGTCCCAGCCGGGTAAGGCGGCGCAGGAAAGGTCGTATTGACGTAGTTCAGATATTGCGCGGCGGTCGGCGGCGTGCGAAGCGCATTATCCGGGCTGGAGTTGTATTCCGTAATGGCGAGGAAAAAGGTGTGTTCGTCCTTCGTGTCCCCGTTCGTCAAGGGCACATGGTTGAACTGGCCTTTGGCAAAGGCAGTCATCGGTTGAGCCGGAACGATTTGGCCGTCCACGATGCCCTGGCCTCCGATGAAATTACCTCTTGCTCCAATTGTTTCCACCTGCTCGGCAGTCAGGCGGCGCAGACATACGGCGGTAGCCGCGTCCGTGCCTGAGCCGCAGCCGGCCGCAACGGAGAAGGCCGTGCCCCGCCTCTGCGGTTGCCAACTCCACCGAGAATCCTCCCGGAAGAAGCGGGGCCGGGCAGTAGCTTTGGCAGATCACCCGGTGGAGCAGGCCCTTGGCCAGCGGCGATATCATGCTGAAGGCGGCGTTGAGTGCACCCGAGGATTGACCGCCAACGGTGACATTGTTCTTGTCCCCGCCGAATTGAGCGATATTGCTCTGCACCCATTTGAGCGCAAGCTGTTGGTCGAGAACGCCGTAGTTCGCGAACAGATGGCCTTCATGATCCAAGGCCGGGCGCGCGAGCCAGCCCATGACGTTGAGGCGATACTCCATTGAGACGACGACCGCGCCCTGAGCGGCCAGCTTGCTCCCGTCGTAACCGGGGGTCTCGCCGTCGACATTGCCGCCGCCATGGATCCATACGATGACTGGAAGCTTCCCGTTATTTTTGTCTTCGTTTTTGTTCCTATTGTTGTCTTCGTCTTGGTCCCCCAGGCTATCGTGGTTCCCCTCACTACCGAAGCGCGGCGTGAAGACGTTCAGATAAAGGCAGTCTTCGTTGTAGTTCACCGGCCCTGCGAACACTCCGAACGTGTTGGTTTGGGCACAGATCGCCCCATAAGCCGTCGCGTCTAAAACTCTGCGCCAAGGCGCATGCTTCACGGGAGGGCACCATCGCCGATTGCTGGGTGAGCAGGGTGCTGCAGTTGGGTCCGTAGAGACCGGCGGTTCGGCGTAGGGAATGCCGAGGAATTGCGCGACCCCCTTCTCGACGAGACCTTGAACCGGGCCCGCGTCTGTTTGGACGACAGGCGTACGCTCGATGCGGGCGGCGGGCGCGTCTTAGGACCCCGCTGAGATCGACGTTCCAACGGTGCCGGCAAGAAAGATACCAGCCAAAACGACAGCGGACCGGCCGGATCCCTTGGCAGATCGCCGGATGATCTTCATGGCAACCCCCTTTGCAAAGGCAAAAAATATTTCGCGGCTGATTGTCTCGAACAGCGCGCGCGATGTTTCGTGTGGCTGAAACGCTATTGCAGCGGGGGCCGCGCGATCTTCCGGAATCACGACATGATTTTGCAAATTTGTGCCCGATGACGCGGGCCGGCGAAGAGCCGATTCTTGCGCGACGGTCAGAACGCCTTCGGGAAGCAGTCAGGCGTGGAAAACTGATCGCGCTTAGGCAGAAGGCGCGCGTGATCCAGTTCAGCTGCGAGCCACCGCCATCTTGCTCAGCGCGGCTTCAAGTCCATTGGCGAGCTTGACGGCTTCGTCATTCGCCCAGAAGTGCACGAAGAAAAGCCGCGGTTGCTCCTCGATCATATGGCTGTGAATGGCGACCACCTCGATCCGGTTCTGCCGCAGGGCGACGATCATCGGATTGAGCTCTTCGGCCGTCACCACGAAATCTCCGGCGATCGCGGCCCTGCCGCTGCCGGTCGGTTGGAAGTTGATTGCTGTTCCGGTTCCCATCGCACCCGGAACGGTCATTCCGTTTTCTGTGATCGCGTCGCGCCTTGGTATTGAGATCTGATAGACCCCGCCATTCGCTTTGCCTTTGGCTCCCAAGATCTGGTCCAGCTTGGCTGTGTCGAGGTCGAGCTGCGCAGTTTGGTTCGGTGGAGGCGGAGCTGGCTCGAACGGCGTCTTGCTCTCCGCCAATGCCGCTCGCACAGCCGTCGCAAGCTTGACCGGGTCGCCATGGCCCCGCACGTGCATATACAACGTTGCGGGCGTCGCGCGGATTAGATGATTGTGCAAGGCAGTGATCTCGATGCCGCTTTGCATCAGCTTCAGCATGACGGGGCTCACCTCATCTTCAGTGAGAACGAGGTCGCCCATGAGCATCGCGCCGTCTTGCGATGGCTCGAAGGCGACCCAGCCGCCGAGCGCCAAGGCCGGTTTGATGGCAACGCCGTCCAGGGTCACCTTCAGATCGGAGCGCGGAATGCCGTAACGGTGAACCTCGCCTTGAACGGCCGCGGTTTTCCCGAGAGCGTTATCGACTTTTGTCCAATCGATGTCTCCCGCGACCGACGGCGTTGAGAGCGCAAGGACGAGACTGAGGAGAGTAAAGGAAACAGTACTGCGCATGTGTCACTCCTTTTTTTCTGTGTCGTTTCAGACTGCACCGACGAAATGCAGGACCACGCCGGCCGCGCATGAGGAAGCAAGCGTGGGGATCACTCCCCACTTGAGATCAAAGATTGCCACCGCGGCAGCAATGGACAGGCCCAGGGCCCAAGGATCGAGGCTGGACAAAACCGGAGCATCGAAGGCCAACGGCCAAACGCTGAGGGGAATCGTGGCACCAAAGATCGAATGGATTGCAAACCAAAGCGCTAGGTTGAGGACTACTCCCACAACAGCCGCGGTGATTGCCGCGAGCGCCGAGTTCAGTGCTGCAACGCCGCGTAGGTCCTCGATGAAGGGCGCACCTACGAAAATCCAAAGGAAGCAGGGCGTGAACGTAACCCAGGTCGCTAGCAAGCCACCGAGGGTTCCAGCTATCAAAGGCGAAAGCGCGCCGGGATCGCGGTACGCCGCGATGAACCCCACGAATTGCAGCACCATGATCAGCGGCCCGGGCGTGGTCTCAGCCATTCCGAGGCCGTTGAGCATTTCTGTCGGTTTGAGCCAGCCGTAGTGCTGGACCGCCTGCTGGGCCACGTAAGCCAACACGGCGTAAGCGCCGCCGAACGTGACCATTGCCATTTTGGAGAAGAACGCGGCGATTTGGCTGAATACGTCCTGGGGTCCGAGAAAGATCAGGAGCGCAAGGACAGGCGTGAGCCAGAGTGCAAGCCAAATCGCTGCGATCCGAACGGCGCGAGCCAGGCTCGGTCGCGCGGACTGAGTAGGTTCATCGCCAAAGAGGCTTTCCTCCTCAGCGTGCGAATTTTTTCCGGACGGTCCGCCAGCGTGCGAAGGCGGTGGTGCATGGACGACGCCTGCAATGCCAAGGATGCCGGCAATGAGGATGATCACCGGAAAAGGAACAGCGAAGAAAAAGATGCCGGTGAATGCCGCCGCAGCGACAGCGATTAAGGCTCGGCTCTTGAGCGCTCGCTTGCCGATCCGAATGACGGCCTCAACGACAATTGCGAGGACGGCGGCTTTGAGCCCGAACAGCAAGGCACTGACGACGGGCACCTGCCCCCAAAGCGCGTACACGTAGCTTAGCGCCATGATGCAAATGACACCCGGCAGAATGAAAAACCCGCCCGCGATGAGACCGCCGACGGTTCCGTGCATTAGCCAGCCGATGTAGGTGGCAAGTTGCTGGGCCTCGGGACCGGGAAGCAGCATGCAGTAGTTCAGGGCGTGGAGAAATCGTTGCTCGGAGATCCACTGCTTTTCCTCGACGAGGATGCGATGCATGACTGCGATTTGCCCCGCAGGGCCCCCGAAGCTTAGAAGGGCGACTCGTATCCAGGTGCGCGTGCTCTGCTTCAGCGACGGATAGGGCACGCGCTCGCGCGGTTCGCTACGC
>JBKOUI010000115.1:0-13423 GCA_046723315.1 Pseudomonadota bacterium
GAGATCTACACCCTTACTATGTCGTCGGCAGCGTCAGATGTGTATAAGAGACAGGAGCCCACGCCGGGGAAACTCGATCAGCCCCACGCGCTTGAACGACGTCCCGCTCTTGGAGAACACCGTCGTGAAGATTTGCTTGACCAGGCGATAGACGCCGCGCACCACCGGCATGCGATCGAGCATCATCTCGCCGTAGCTCACGATGGTGCGCCCGAACAGATTGGCGGTGAGCGCACCCACCACCATCAGCAGCACGATACCGACGATCAGCCCAACGCCCGGCACGCGGAAGGGAAGATAAGTGTCCGGCAGATAGGTCTGCGGAACGAGCGGCTTCACCCAGGCATCGACGAGGTTGATGAACCACCACACCACGTAGAGAGTGATAGCAACCGGGCCGACCACGATGAGGCCAGTGAGGAAATAGCCGCGTAGCCGCGCGCCGATATGCAGCGAGGCAGGCTCTCCCGCAGCAGCAAGCATAGCAAGCTGATCCGCCTGCAGGTGCGTTTTGTCGTCCGGCTTGGAAACGGGATGGGACTTCTCTTTAGCTTTCATGGACCCGGAATGTGGCTGACTGAACTAATGCGCGAGACGCGTCCTAGGATTTATGCGTCATGCAGGCTATCGCGCATCACTGAACGAGAGAGCAGTCGACTCCGCTTCGCTTCAGTGCGTTGCAGACCTTAAGGCTTTCCGCCTTGTCCGGGAAGGGTCCGATCTTGAGGCTGTAAAACGTGCCGAAATTGCCGATAGCGACCTTCTCGATTACCGGCTGGACACCGGCGACCGACTGGTTCGCGCTCGATACTTGCTTCCATAGCGCCTGGGCTTCTGCCTCAGAGCGGCTGGTCGCGAGCTGCAACTGAAAGCCGCCGCCGGCTGGAGCGGATGACGCGGCTGCGGTCGCTGGCGCGGCGGGAGCTTCGGCCTCTGCCGACTTGGAAAACCAGCGGCTCCACCTGCTTGGGCTCGCATCGCTCGCCACCACGGTTTCACCTTGTTGCGTCTGTGCACCCCATCCGGTGCTCGGCGCCCGTGCGGGGCTAGTCGTCGCTGGTGCCGAGCTGGTGGGCGCCGCGGCAACGGCGGTCTGCGCCGTCTGCGCGCCCCATCCAGTGCTCGGGGCCGACGGCGGAGCGCTGGGAGCGGCCGCCTCGCCCGCTTGCGTTTGAGCTCCCCATCCCGTGCTTGGCGCCACTGCAGGTTTCGAGGGAGCCGGGGCTGGTGAAGTGCCTTCCGCCGGCGCACTCGCGGCTGTCTGCTCGGAAGACGAGGAGCTGGTCAGCGAGCCCCACCAGCGGCTCACGCGATTGCCGCTCGATGCGCTTTCGCCTTCTGAGCTCGCGGTCGTGGTCCACTGGTTCGAAGCGTTCGCGGTCTGGCTTGGCGTCTCGGCTGCAGGGACCGCGGTGGCCTGCTCGGTCGACCCCGGCGTCACCGACGTCGAGAAGGCGGCAATCGACGCAGCGCCCTCGGCCGAGCCGCCGCCCTCGGCGATGAGCTGATCGACCCCGCCTCCGCCTGACTTGCGCGCGAGCGCGATGTCCGCCTCTCCTTCCTTGGCGAGACCCGCCGACTGATAGGCAAGGCCGCGATTGACCAGCGCCTTGACGCGGTCACCCTCGGGCAGGCCAAGCCACAGTGCTGCGCCGAAATCGGCAATGGCGCGTGATGGCTGGTTGAGCTTGCGATAGGCGATGCCGCGCAAATAGAGCGCCTTGGCGGCTTCGCCCGGCGGCGCGCTATCGGCATTAATCGTGGCTGAGAACTGCCGCACGGCGGCATCGTATTTGCCGGCGGCGAGAGAGGCTGCGCCGTTCTTGAGCCCCGCGTCTTCCGCCTGGGCCAAGTTGAAAACCGCAAAGGAAACAGCCAAAAAACACGCGTGCGGGAGAAGGCGCCCGCCGAAAGCAAGACGGCGCGGCCGGAAGAACTTCCGATGATCCGCCATGTCCTTGCTCAAACAAAGAAATCGGGCAAATCCGAGGCTGTAGTTTATTCCACAGTCACAGATTTTGCGAGGTTTCGCGGCTGATCGACATCGGTGCCCATGAATACCGCCGTGTGATAGGCGATGAGCTGCACCGGCACCGCGTAGACGAGCGGCGTGACGAAGCGGTGCACCGAAGGGACGGCGAGATGAGTCGCGATTGCGCAGCCGGTGCTGGCAGGATCAGCGTCGCTGACCAAGACGATCTGGCCGCCCCGCGCCGCCACCTCCTGCATGTTCGACACGGTCTTGTCGTAGAGGTCGTCGCGCGGTGCGATGACGATGACCGGCATGTTCTCGTCGATCAGGGCGATCGGCCCGTGCTTCAGCTCGCCGGCAGCATAACCTTCGGCGTGAATATAGGAGATCTCCTTCAGCTTGAGCGCGCCTTCAAGCGCGATGGGGAAGGACGAGCCGCGGCCGAGATACAGCACGTCCCTCGCCTTCGACAGGTTGTGGGCGAGCGTCTCGTAGGGCTCCTCGTCACGGAGCACTGTCGCCATATGGCGCGGAACTTCGGAGAGCGCCTGCACGAGCTCGATCTCGAGCTCAGGCTCGATCACGCCGCGCGCCTTGCCCGCGGCAATGGCGAGGCAGCCAAGCACTGCGAGTTGACAGGTCAACGCCTTGGTCGAGGCGACGCCGATCTCCGGGCCGGCGAGCGTCGGCAGTACGGCATCCGATTCGCGTGCGATTGACGACTCGCGAACGTTGACCACTGAGACGATGTGCTGCCCTTGCGCACGGCAATATCTCAAGCTCGCGAGCGTGTCCGCCGTCTCTCCCGACTGCGACACGAATAACGCCGCGCCGCCAGTGTCTAGTGTGGTTTCCCGGTAGCGGAACTCAGAGGCGATATCGACATCGACCGGAAGCTTGGCCCAGCGCTCGAACCAATATTTGGCGACCAGACCGGCATAAAATGCAGTGCCGCACGCCGAGATCGACAGCCGCCGGAGGTTGGCGAAGTCGAAGGGCAGCGCCGGAACGTCCACCCTGTTCGTGGCAAGATCGACATAGGCGGCGAGTGTGTGGCCAATGACCTCGGGCTGCTCGTGGATCTCCTTGGCCATGAAGTGGCGGTGATTGCCCTTGTCGATGACGAGGGCGGTGGCGTGCGAGCGCGTGACCAGACGCTCGACCGCCTGGCCGTTGCGGTCGCGCACGGCGACGCCTTTGCGCGTCAGCACGGCCCAATCGCCATCGTCTAGATACGCGATCGAGTCGGTGAAGGGCGCGAGCGCGATGGCATCTGAGCCAACGAACATCTCGCCATTGCCGTAGCCGATGGCGAGAGGGCTGCCCCGGCGCGCCACGATCAACAGATCCTCATAGCCGGCGAAGATCATGGCGAGAGCAAACGCGCCTTCGAGACGGTTCAATGTCGCGTAGACTGCCTGCACCGGATCGCTCCCCGCGTTAAGCTCGCGGGTGACGAGATGCGCGATGACCTCAGTGTCGGTGTCGCTCGTGAACTGCGCGCCCGAAGCAATGAGCTCCTGCTTCAACGCGCGGAAATTCTCGATGATGCCGTTATGCACCACTGCGACCTTGGCGGTCATATGCGGATGTGCATTGGACTCGACCGGCTTGCCGTGAGTGGCCCAGCGCGTGTGGCCGATGCCGGTGTTGCCGAACAGCGGGTTCGATTTGAGGACGGTTTCGAGGTTGCGCAGCTTGCCCTCGGCGCGCCGCCGCCCGAGCCGCCCCTCCTCGACGGTGGCAACTCCGGCGGAGTCGTAGCCGCGATATTCGAGACGCTTCAGCGCGTCGACCAGCTGCTCGGCCACCGGACTATTGCCGAGAATGCCAACGATGCCGCACATCGTCCCCTACTCCTTCGAATTTTTCCTATTAGCTAATTGGGGCGATTGCCGGTCGCAATTCACGAGCTATGTCCCTTTATTGCCGGTGCCGGTGTCAGCTTTGGCGTTGGCTTTGGTCTTGCCGCGCTGCTCGCGCCGTCGCGCGGCCCAACCTTTGCGCTCTTCCTGCGGGCTGCGGGTGAGCGCGAGCGCATTGGGAGAGACATCCTTGGAGATGACGCTGCCGGAACCGATATAGGCGCCGTCGCCAATCTTTACAGGGGCTACGAGCGATGAGTTCGAACCGATAAAGGCCCCTTCCCCGATCTCGGTCCGGTGCTTGGCAAAGCCATCATAATTGCAAGTGATGGTGCCGGCGCCGATGTTGGTCCGCGCGCCGACGCTCGCATCGCCGATATAGGTGAGATGGTTGACCTTGGCGCCCTCGCCGATCTCCGCCTGCTTGATCTCGACGAAATTGCCGACATGGGCGTCCTCGCTCAGCGTGGCGCCGGGTCTGAGTCGCGCGTATGGACCCACGATCGCGCCTGAGCCGATACGGGCGCCTTCGATATGGCAGAAGCCTCTGAGGGTGGCGCCGTCCTCGATGACGACACCAGGACCGATCACCACGTTTGGCTCGATCACCACGTCCCTGCCGATCCGGGTGTCATGGCTGAAGAACACCGTGTCAGGGGCGACCAGGGTCGCGCCGTTGGCCATTGCGTTGGCACGCAACCGGCGTTGCATGGCAGCCTCAGCCTCGGCGAGCTCTGCGCGCGAGTTGACGCCGAGCACTTCCTCCGAGTTCGACAGCACGATGCGGGCTTCGAGGCGGTCGCCGCGCGCGAGCGCAACGGCGTCGGTCAGATAAAATTCGCCTTTGGCGTTTTCGCTGCCGATGCGACCGAGAAGATCGAGCAAGATCTTGGCCGAGCGGAACGCCATGATGCCGGAATTGCACAGCGTGAGTGCGCGTTCCTCATCGCTTGCGTCTTTCTCCTCGCGGATGGCTGCAAGGCCTCCCCGCTCATCGAGAAGGAGCCGGCCATACCCTGTCGGATGAGTTGCCTCGAACCCGATCACGACGAGATCGGCGCCGCCTGCGAGCTCGGCGCGCACCCGTTTGAGCGTCTCGGCACTCAAGAATGGCGTATCGCCATAAAGCACGAGAACATCGCCGGTGAAGGCCTCAAATGCTGTCCGCGCAGCCTTGACCGCATCAGCAGTGCCAAGTTGCTTCGCCTGGAGGAAGGATTGCGCCTTCGCATCGAGCGCGTTCGCCGCGGCGGCCACATCGTCCATCCCAGGCCCCACCACCACGGCGGTGCGGTCGACGCCAGCAGCCTTGGCGGCCTTCATCACATGGGCAAGCAGCGTCGCGCCGGCGAGCTTGTGCATGACCTTGGGCAGGTCGGACTTCATCCGTGTGCCCTTGCCTGCGGCAAGGATGATGGCGAGCGAGGGAGTTTGGCTCATGAGGCTTGGATCGGTGACACTTTACTCAATCGAGCACGAGCCGGAACGTCTCTTAGCGGCGGCAGGGGCTTGGCTTACTGACACTTGAAACCGTTAATCCTGTGTTGAGGGCGGCAATGCCCGAATCGCTAGCGCGGTCGCATGGACGGCGATCTGTCTAGTCCAAACGGGCGCCAAGGGCCATAACTCTGCGTCCACAAGACCGCATCGTAGGAAATTGACCGGCGAAGCCAAGGGAGTAATCTCTCCTCCTTGGGGCGTCTCCACATAACGGGCTAGGCCATATTCAGGTCGCTTTTGAGCCTGAATTTCCAGGCGAGAGGGGTTGAATCCCTATGGCAAAGGATCGGCGGACCGGTTCACCAAATTTCGCGCGCAGCGCATTTGCGTTCTTCTGGATCGCGCTTGGCGGTCTGTCCGCCATCTACCTGTTCACCACTCTGACCAATCCCTCCGCGCTTGGCGGCCAAGTTGCTCGCACCAATGCGCAGCCGGGTGAGACGTCGATCAGTTCGGAGCAAGCCGCGAGCGCCCTTGGCGCGGCCGACGCCAGCAAGATTGAGTCCACCTTGCGCGACCTGTCACAGCAGATCGCCGAGATCAACACGCGGCTCGAGCCACTTGAGAAGGCTGCGCGGCCGGCCGGTTCATTGTCCGAAAACACAGGCCCCTCGAGTTCAACGCCAGAGCCAGTGAAGGCTCCAGGGCCCACCCCGGCCCAGCCGAATAAGCCCAGCGTGGCTTTGGCGCAACCCGCCGAGCCGCCCGCAGAGGCTGCAAAACCTGCCGAGGCAACAAAGCCCGCGGAGGCTCCTAAGCCGACGCAAGTCGCGGCGCTCGAACCCAATGCGGTCGAGAAACCTACAGAGGTCAAGCCAGCAGCCCCGGCCGTGACCAGCACGCCGGCTCCCGAGGATCCTGCCGAAGCTGAGAACGAGCCTGAACCCACTCCGCCACCCGTGACGGTTTCGGAGGTACCCGACGAGCCTGTGAGCGAGCTCACGCCAGGCCCAAATCTCAGCAGCAATTTGTCTTCGACAGCGTCCGGCAGCGAAGGCACTAAACCGGCAGCTACCGAAATCGCAGCCCTAAGTCCCACCATTCTGCCGCCTGCCGCCAATGACGGCACCACGCGCTACGGCATCGAGATCGGCATTGTCGCGAAGCAGGACGGTTTGCGGCCGCTATGGCGCGAATATCTCACCAACCATGCCGCACTAGTTGCCGGACTTCAGCCGCGGCGCGTGCTCGCGCCCGACAAGAAGTGGCGGCTGATCGCCGGGCCTTTTGCCAACGCCGCCGAGGCGAACCAGGCCTGCCTCTTGTTCAAGAAGGCGCAGCAACCGTGTGAGGCGACGGTATTCGCCGGCGACTCCCTCTAGTCACCCGCCGAAAAACAGCCTGCCAATCTCGCGATCGGCGAGAAGCTCCTTGCCATAGCCGGCTTTGACCACGCGTCCCCCGACCAGCACATAACCGACGTCGGCGAACTCAAGACCTTTGCGCGCATTCTGCTCGACCAGGATGAGCGTCTTGCACCGCTCGTCACGCAATTCGCGCAACGTGTCGAACACCGCTTCGATCGCGCGCGGCTCGAGCCCGATCGAAGGCTCATCAACCAGAATGACCTCGGGATCCATGATCAGCGCGCGCGAGATCTCGAGCAGACGCCGCTCGCCACCGGACAAAACCCGGGCGCGCTCATGGCGGCGGCTCTTGAGCTTGGGATGGTAGTCGAACACCTGCTCCGCCGCCCGCTTCGCCTCCGACGGAAGCTCACTCAAATATCCACCCATCAGGAGATTCTCTTCCACGGTCATATCGGGAAAAACCGAGTCCTTCTGCAACACATAAGCGAGACGCGCGATTTTGAGCTTCTCGCTTGGCGAGAGCTTGGCGACGTCGCTACCCGAAATCGCGATGGTTCCAGAGAAGATGCGGGCAAAACCGTAGATCGCGTTGAGCACGGTCGATTTGCCGGCCCCATTGGGACCGACGAGACAGAGCGCGTGGCCGCGTGCGACACGAAGCGAAAGATCGTGCAGGACCGGCATCCGGCCATAGCCGGCATTCAGATGATCGATCGCGACGAGCGGGGACGCTCCCGCGAGACGGTCAAGCTCGGAGGTGGGCACGCCGTCCTCTGACTCTTTCGTACGTGAGACTTTGCTCCGGGCCATCACGCCGCCCCCAGATAGGCGTCGAGGATGCGGGCGTCGCTCTTGATTGTGTTGGGTGGGCCTTCGGCGAGAAGCCGCCCGTGAGCGAGGCAATAGATGTGCTGCGCGAGACCCATGATCGCCGGCATGTTGTGCTCGATCACGAGCAGCGTCAGTCCGAGTCGGTTGGCTTCTTTCAGGCGCTCGACGAGTCTATCGACCTGCTTCGGGTGGATACCCGCGGTCGGCTCATCGAGCAACAGCAGCTCAGCTTCGTTGATCAGTGCCATGGCGAGTTCGAGCAGCTTCTGTTGGCCGAAAGAGAGATCGCCAGCCCGCATATCGCGTTTGGCTTCAAGACCAACAAAGTCGAGAAGATCTGCCGCGTGGTCCTTCGCCTCCGCCGCGGCACGGCGAAACAAACCGCGGAACGATGCGGTTCGGATCGAGGCCGAAACCAGCATGTTGGCCTCTACGCTCATGGCCGGATAAACGCGCGGTTGCTGGAAGGTGCGGATGATTCCGGCGCGTGCCACGTCGCCTGCCGTGAGCGTCGCAATTTCCTTGCCCTTGAAGCGAATTGAGCCGCGATCAATGGGAAACGCGCCGGTGATGGTATTGAACAGGGTGGTCTTGCCCGATCCGTTAGGGCCGATCAGCCCGACGACAGCTCCCTGCTCCACGCTGAGACTGATGTTGTCGCTCGCGACCACGCCGCCAAAGCTCTTGGTGACGCCCTCGACCTCTAGCAGCACCGTCACGAGCTTTGCTCCTCTGGGGCCGGCGCGGGGCGCTTTCCGCCGAAACGCTCATTGACAAAGCCGACGATGCCCGAGGGGAAGAACACGGCAACGGCAATGATCAGAAGTCCGAGAGCCACTCTCTGCCATCCGATGAGATAGACCCAGGTCAGCTCCTTGGTGATCTGGAACAGCACCGCGCCAACAATCGGCCCGAGCAGTGTTCCCTTGCCCCCGAGCAGCGCCATGAGGATCATCCAAACGCCGATGGTGGCTCCGGCAAAGGCCGTCTCGGTCGGATCGATGAAGCGGACATGGTTGCCGTAGATCGCGCCCGCCGCGCCGAGGAAGAAGGCGGCAATCACCCAGGCCGTCACCTTGGCCGTATGCGTCCGCACACCCATGGCTTCCGCCTTGTCCTCATCGTCCCTGATGGCGTTGAGCGCTAGGCCAAAGCGGGTGGACAACAGCCAGGCAAACGTCGCGGCGCAAGCCACGGCGACGCCGAGCGCAAGGTAATAGAGCAGTAGCTCGACGTCGCCGAGGCCAGACGGGGGATTCGGCGTGAGCATGCCTGAGGCGGCGCCGATCCACGGAATGCCGGCAGCGATCTGACCGGCCGCGATGCCGAGGCCAAGCGTGCAGATCGCGAAATAGTGCCCGCGCATCGACAGCACGAGCGAGCCAAGCAGCCAGGCAACCAGCGCGCTTACCAGCGCTGCCGTAGGCAACCCGAGCGCAAGCCCGGTGAGGAACTGCGGCACGTCGAACACGAATTCCGTGCCGCCTCCTCGCGCCTCGGTGTAGAGGCCGACATCATAGAACAGCCCAACCTGGACGATGGCCGACACGTACATGCCGAGTCCGACGAACAGGACGTTGCCGAAGGAGTTGTAGCCCATCTGCCCGCCGACCAGGTCCCAGGCGAGGGCAAAGACGATAAACAACAGAAGTTCCGTTGCTTGCGATTGATGCGCTGGCGCCACAAGTGGCAAAGCAATGCCAATCCCGAGCAAAGCGATCAGGAGAAGGAGCCGGGCTGGCGTGAGTGATGGGGCCGCGCGCATCGTATTATTCGAGGTAGAGGCGCTTCCGTCTTAGCCGCCAATTGCGCAAGACAAGAACGGCGACGAGCAGCGCGAATACGAAGGCGACCTGATATTGCGTACCGAGGATGAAGCCCGCGAAGCTCTCGGCGACGCCAAGCCCGGCCGCCGCCCATAGGACTCCGGCTAGATTGCCTAGCCCGGCCACCACCACGATCATGAAAGAGCGGATGGTATAAGACAGCCCGCCATAAGGGTGCATGGTATAGGCCATCGAGGCGAGCGCGCCGGCCGCCCCGCAGATCGCGGCATTGAGCGCGTAAGTGAGGCGGTAGACGGCGCGCGTGTCGACACCGAGCACTGCTGCAGCGCGTGGCTCCTGCGCCGTAGCGCGAATGGCCTGGCCTTGGCGCGAGCGCGCGAGAAACAACGCGAGCGCAAGACCAAGCACTGCGCAGGCGGCAAAGACCAGTACCTTCACCTTCGCTACCCCGATCAGCCCGTCGAAGAAGAACCAGGTGCCGCGCCCGCTCTGCACGATGTGATCCGACGTGCCGAAGATGCGCGCCATCAGCTGCTGCAGCACGATGGCGATGCCGAATGTCGCGACCACCGAGTTGAACATGTCGCGCCCCACGAGATGCACGATCACGATCTGGAACAACGCCCAGCCAAGCAGAGTGGAGCACGACGGCGGCGATCGGCACGGCAAGCAGCAGCGGAATGCCCTGATCGACACACAGCACGGAGATCAGGCCTCCTAGGATCACGAACTCGCCCTGGCACACATTGACGATGTTGGTCACGCCCCAGACAAGCGCCATGCCGTAAGCCGCAAGGGCGAACACGGCGCCGATCAAAATGCCGTCGATAAGAAGCTGAAGCCCGAGCGCAGGCGCTTCGAAAAGAATGAGAAGATTGCCGATCACGTCCTGCCGTTCCCCGCGTCTGCCCGGGCCGCACGCCTTGCTTACAAAGCGGGAAGCGCCCCGTCTATTGCGGTGGGCGAGGTATGACGGGCTTGGCGGTAGCCCATTCGGCGGGCTCGACCAACTGATATTTGCCGTCCAGCACCTGGGTCAACACAACAGGCTTGGCGATATTTCGGCCTGCGGCGTCGAACTTGATCGGACCGTAGAAGGTTTGCAGGTCGGTTGCGGCAATCGCCTCCCGCACCTTTTCGGGATCGAGGTTCTGAGCGCGCTTGAACGCATCGGCAAACACTTCCACAGCCGCTGCCGACTCTGCGGCTTGGTAAGGCGCTGGGTAGCCATAGGCCGCCTTGAACTCGGCGGCAAAGTTCTTGGCGGTCCCGAACAGATCGTCCTTGTATCCAAGCGACTCGTGCCACTGGTGGGCGCAGAGCGTGTAATCGGCGTCGGCACCAAGCTTCTCGGCGATTTGTGCCGAGTCGCATTGGGTCATGGCAACGATCGGCACATAAGCCTTCAACGCCTTGATTTGGTTGACCGCCATGAGCGCGCCCTTCTCGTGGCCTGAGACAATGAGCATGTCGGGCTTCACCGCCTTGACCTTGTTGAGCGTCGGCGACATGTCGTTGAGCTCGGGCGGCAGTTGATCGTCGATTACGGTCTTCATGCCATGACGCTCTATATCGTCGAGCACCCCGGCGCGCACGTCCTGCGCGAAGGGATCGTTCTCCATGGCCATGGCGACCTTGATCTCGTTAGGCTTCTTGCCGAGCTTATCGGCCTCGGCGGCGGCGAGGTCGATGGCGGGAGAAAGATATTGGTCGGAGGTCGACAGCACGGCGAACAAGTAGCGATAGCCTTTGGTGAACAGCTCGCGCGCAGAGCCGTTCGCCTCGATCATCGGCACCTTGTGCTTCTCGACGACAGGCAGGATCGCCTTGGTTAGGCCCGAGCTATATGGTCCCAGAATGAATTTGACACTATCCTGCTCGATGAGCCGCTCGGCAAGCTCGGCGCCACGTGCTGGGGTGGACTCGTCGTCGTAATAGCGGATGGTGAGCTTGTAGGTCTTGCCGCCAATCTCGATTCCGCCCTTATCATTGATCCTGGCGACGGCAAGGTCGTAACCGTTCTTGGTGTTGGTTCCGTTCTGCGCATATTTTCCGGTCAGAGAGATAGCGGCGCCGAGGACGATGACGTCGTTCTCCGGCTCGGCAGCGAATCCGATCCCGCAGATAAGAACAAGCGCAGCGCTAAGCCCCGCGCACGGACGACCACCAATCTGCAATTTATCGATCCCCGCCGCTAAATATCTTTTTGACTCTTGTAACGCCTTGGCCCGGCCCTCGCAGCCACCGGCTAAAGCTGGTCGGTATTGAAGGTATCGCAGCTTTCGAGCTTGCCACTCTCGTAGCCGCGCTTGAACCAGCGCACGCGCTGCGCCGACGAGCCGTGGGTGAAGGCGTCGGGTACGACATAGCCTTGCGTCTGCCTCTGGATGCGGTCATCGCCGATGGCGCTCGCGGCGTTCAGCGCCTCGTCGATGTCGCCAGGCTCGATGATGTTCTTTGTCTCCTGCGCATGATTGGCCCACACGCCGGCGAAGCAATCGGCCTGGAGCTCAACGCGAACCTGCAAGGCGTTCGACTCGGCTTGGCCCATGCGCTGCCGCACCGCCTCGACCTGATCCATGATGCCGAGCAGCTTCTGCACGTGATGGCCGACCTCATGCGCGATGACATAGGCCTGCGCGAAATCGCCAGGCGCCCTGAAGCGATTCTTGAGCTCCTGATAGAAATCGAGGTCGATGTAAACCTTCTCGTCGTTGGGGCAATAGAACGGTCCCATGGCTGATTGGCCGAGCCCGCAAGCCGAGCGGACGGCGCCCGAGTACAACACGAGCTTCGGGTCGGCGTAGCGCTGGCCATATTGCTTGAACAGGTTCTGCCACACGTCTTCGGTGTCGGCGAGAACCACGCCCACGAATTGTCTGAGATCGTCCTCGCTCGTGGACTGAGGATGCTGGATGGGCGGACCTTGGTGCTCCGTGCCTGGCGCTGGCACGTTGGTGGGCTCGGGACGAGACTGCGGCAGTTGAATGTTGGGGAAGTTATCTTCGCCGCCACCACCTCCCTGCATGATCACGCTGGGGTCGATGCCGAAGAACAGCATCAGGCCGAGAATGATCAGAATGCCGAGGATGCCGATCCCGCCGCCGCGTCCCCCTCCGCCGCTTGGGAAGCTAACGCCGCCGCCTGGCAACGGAAAGCCGAAGCCGCCGCCTTCGTCGCGCCGGTCCTCGACGTTCTGGCTCTCTCTTTCGCCGCGCCAGCGCATGGTTCTCTAGCCCTTCAGGGTCGCCCGAATTTTCATCATAGCGCACGACGCGGCCTGCTGCACAAGGCTTCGCGCCACCGCGGAACCCCTTGGGCCGCTGCGGAGTTCAGGTCCCGGAGAATTATGCGCGGGGCGCGCCACGCGGCGTTAAAGCGCGCCCATAAATGCTTGTGGCTATTAAAAAGACTGACAAGGAATCGTCAAAAAACTGCCATAGGCCCAAGGCATGCTCTATATGCCCAGTTGTGTTCGGTCTGGGTAGGTGCGTTCTGTGTAATGCGTACGAGCCTCGGCACTCCCCGCGCCGGGGCTCTTCTTTTGTGCCAAGCGTCCCTCGCTCCTCGGCCTAGCTAAACCGCAGATGGCAGACTATTCTTCCTGCCCTCACCTCTGCTCACGCGAGCACATCACCACAAAGGAAATTCCATGAAGACGACTGTTGCCGCTGCGACTGCCCTTCTGTTCGCCGCCATGACCGGGGCATCAGCACAAGACCTGCCTGGCAAATACAATGTCGAGGGCAAGAACGTGGACGGCACTCCATATTCGGGGACCGCTGAGATTGTCGCGACCAGCGAAAACACGTACCGCATTCGTTGGGAGACCGGCAGCACCACATCCGAAGGCATCTGCATGCGCAACGGCAATGCCTTCGCGGCCGGCTACGTCCTGGGCGAGTCCGTTGGCCTCGTCGTCTACCAGACGAAGGACGACGGCTCTCTCGAGGGAATTTGGACCATCGCCGACCAGAAGGGCGTCGGCGAGGAAACCCTTACTCCCATCAAGTGATTGCTGCGCGCTTCAGAGCGCAACGAATTGCATGGCTATTCGGCAGGCTCCAACACGCTGCGCGGCCGCGGTAACGCAGGCGCATCTTGCGTGCCCTCGAGATCGGCCTCGAGGAACTCGCGCCGGCTGAGATAGGTATAGAC
>JBKOUI010000255.1:0-17920 GCA_046723315.1 Pseudomonadota bacterium
GATATAGACCGTGGCGAACACCACGGGGTAGTCGCGGTTCACGATCGACTCGAAACCAAGCAGCCCGAGGCCATCGAGGCTGAAAATGGTCTCTATCAGGAGCGAACCGGCGAAGAAGGCGCCGATGAACGCGCCGGGAAAGCCCGCAATCACGATCAGCATGGCGTTGCGGAACACATGCCCGTACAGAACTCGCTGCTCCGGCAGACCCTTGGCCCGCGCCGTCATCACATATTGCTTCCTGATCTCCTCGAGGAACGAATTCTTGGTGAGGAACGTCGTGGTGGCGAAGGCCGACAGCGTCATGGCGATCATCGGCAACACGAGGTGCCAGAAATAGTCGAGGATCTTGGAATACCAGGGCAGCGACCACCAATTCTCCGACACCAGTCCGCGCAGCGGAAAGATCTGAAGGAACGAGCCGCCGGCGAACAGCACGATCAGGAACACAGCGACTAGAAAACCGGGGACTGCGTAGCTGATGACGATCACCGTGCTCGTCCACACGTCGAATTTCGAGCCGTCGCGCACCGCCTTGCGAATGCCGAGCGGAATCGAGATGGCGTAAGAAAGCAGAGTCATCCAGAGACCGAGCGAGATCGACACCGGCATCTTCTCGCCGATCAGCTTAAGCACGCTCGTGTCGCGGAAATAGCTCTGGCCGAAATCGAACAGGAGATAATTCTTGATCATCAGGAAGAAGCGCTCATAGGCCGGCTTGTCGAAGCCGAACTGCTTCTCGAGACTCTTGATGAATTCGGGATCGAGGCCTTGCGCGCCGCGATATTTCGAGGGCGCCGACACGTCTCCCGGGGTGGCACCTTGGCCGGGGCGCCCCATCATATCGCCTCCGCCGCCGCTGAATGTAGACGTCGCCCCTACATCGGTTCCGCTGAGCTGCGCGATCAGGCGCTCGACCGGCCCCCCCGGCGCAAACTGGATGATGACGAAGGTCACCAGCATGATGCCGAGCATTGTGGGGATGATGAGCAGGATGCGTCGAAGAATATAAGCGGTCATTGGGGTCTGGTTTGCCTTCTCGATCGCCAGATGAAAAACCCGACGAGCGCAAGCCCGCTGAGCGCGGCGATGATCAGAAGCGGACTCCGCGAGCCGGATTTCGTCGAATCGTCCGGGCTCGCTGCAACTTTTCTGGCCAGTTTGGCAGCTTTGGCCTCGTCATACCACCAAGTATCGAGAATGCCTCGGTCGAAGCGCGGTTTCACCGCAGGTTTGGAAAATTTGTCCCAATAGGCGACGTTGAAGGACGGCTTGTACCAGTGCGGCACCCAGTAGTGACCGGCCCGGAGCACGCGGTCGAGCGAGCGCGCCGCGGTGTTGAGCTCATCCCGGCTTTTCGCGGCGATCACACGCTCGATCAACGCATCGACAGCAGGATCGGAGATGCCGGCGAGATTGAGCGAGCCGCTAATCTGCGCCGCTTGCGAGCCGAAATAGCTCCTGAGTTCCACGCCAGGCGTGTTGCGCATCTGATAGCGCTCAGTGGTCACATCGAAGTCGAAACCCTTGAGGCGCTGCTGATATTGCGCGGGATCGACCATGCGCGGGCGGGCATCGATGCCGAGCAGCTTGAGATTCTTCACGTAAGGCGCGACGAGCCGCTGGAACACATCCTCGAAGAAGAGGATTTCAATTTTCAGCGGCTCACCCTTGTCATTGACGCGCACGCCGTTCTTGATGGTCCACCCAGCCTCGTCGAGGAGCTTGCCGGCCTCGACCAGGATGTTGCGATCCTGACCTGAGCCATCGCTCTTAGGCGGCACGTAGGCGGGGCCGAGCGCCTCGTCGGAAACCGGCACACCGAGATTTGTCAGCAGCGCCCGCTCGGCGTCGGACGGCGTGCCCTCGGCCTTCATCGGCGAATTCTCGAAGAAGCTTACCGTGCGCGTATAGAGCCCGTAGAACACATTGCGGTTGGTCCACTCGAAATCGAAGGCAAGATCGAGCGCCTTGCGCACGCGCAGATCCTTCAGCGCATCGTGCCGCGTGTTGAGGAAGAAGCCTTGCGTGCCTGACGGCGTGTCATCGGGTAGCACTTCCTTCTTCACTCGGCCGTCGCGGATCGCTGGAAAGTCGTACTCGGTTGCCCACACTTTCGAAGTGAACTCCTCGCGGAAGTCGTAGGCCCCGGCCTTGAAGGCCTCCATGCCGGCGGTGCGGTCGCGAAAATATTCGAAGCGGATCTTGTCGAAGTTCCATCGCCCGCGATTGACGGGTAGGTCCTTGGCCCAATAGTCGGGATTGCGGCGATAGGTGATGGTGCGCCCCTGCGCGAGGCTGTCCACGACGTAAGGGCCCGAGCCGAGCGGCGGGTCGAGCGTGGTTTGGTCGAAGGGATGCGTCGCGTAATAGGTCTTGGACAGGATTGGCAGACCGGCAACGGTGAGCGGCAGATCGCGCACGAGCTCGCCCTTGAAGGTGTAGCGCACGGTATGTGGGTCAAGTGCTTCCGCCTTCACTACGTCATCGAGCATCTGATGATAGATCGGATGGCCCTTGGTATTGAGAACCTCGAAGGAATAGACAACGTCGTCGGCGGTGAGCGAGCTTCCATCGGCGAACTTCGCCTCTGGCCGGAGATAGAAGGTCACCGACATCTTGTCGTCCGCCACCTCCGCGCTTTCGGCCACGAGCCCATAGACGGCGTCCGGCTCGTCGGCCGCCGCTGTCATCAGCGTGTCGAACAGAAGCTCGAGCCCCTGCGCCGCATCGCCCTTGAGGATGTAGTTGTTGAGGCTGTTGAAGGTGGCAACGCCGCCCCACCCCACAAGCGAGAACGTGCCGCCCTTCGGCGCATTTGGGTCGACATATTTGAAGTGGTCGAAGTCGGCGGGGTAGGCGAGATCGCCGAAGGCAGAGAGCCCATGCTTGCGCTCAGAAGCTTCCGCCGGCGCCGTCAGCGCCAGAAAAAGAAGAATCGCAACGCAACTGACTGATCGCCATGGCGCGCGGCGCTGCATCAAAGCTTCGATGGCCCCGGCAATTTGTCGGCGAGCTTCTGATCGAACCACCACACCTGCATGAAACCAGGCGTCAAGCCGGGAAGCGTTTTGGGTTGGCCGTAGCGATCCCAATAGGCGATGCGCACATTGGGCGAGTACCATTGCGGCACCACGAGCTCGTTCCATTGCAGCACCCGGTCTAGCGCGTGCGTGGCCGAGACGAGGTCGGCACGGTCCTTGGAAAAGATGACGTGGTCGATCAGCTTGTCGACCGCCGGGTCCTTGATCCCGATCAGGTTCATGCTGCCTTCGCGCCCGGCAGCATCTGAGCCCCAGAAATCGCGCTGCTCATTGCCGGGCGAGTCCGACTGGGCGAAGGTGCTGACCACGATGTCGTAATCGAAGCCGTTGAGGCGGCGCGTATATTGCGCCGAGTCGACCATGCGGATCGTGCCTTTGATGCCGAGCCGCGCGAGATTTTGCAGATAAGGCTGAACGATTCGCTCGAACAGCGGGGAGACGAGCAGGAACTCGACCTTCATCTGCTGCCCGCTCGCGGTGTTGGTAAGAACACCGTTCTTGATTTCCCAGCCTGCGTCCTTGAGGAGCATGGCAGCCTTGCGCAGATTGGCGCGAATATCGTCGGGGGTGGCGTTCACCGGGTTCTTGTGCACCTCGGTGAAAACCTCAGGCGGCACGCCGTCCTTCACCTCGTTCAGGATCTCGAGCTCGCGCCCTTGCGGCATCTCTTGCGGGGCGGCTAGCTCGCCATTTTGGAAGAAGCTGCCGACGCGGGAATACTGCCCGTAGAACAGGTTCTTGTTGGCCCATTCGAAATCGAAGGCGAGGTTGAACGCCTGGCGCACGCGGCGATCCTGAAATTGCGGGCGGCGCAGGTTGAGCACGAAGCACTGCATCGGCTGCGTGCGCTTGATTTTGACTTCTTGGCGCCTGATGAAGCCATCCCGCACCGCGCCGAAATCGTAAGCTGTGGCCCAGTTCTTGGCGCTCGTCTCCTGCCAGTAGTCGAGATTGCCCGCCTTGAAGCTCTCGAAGGCGACCGTCTCGTCACGGTAATAGTCGAAACGGATCTCGTCGTAGTTCCACTGGCCTCTGTTGACCGCGAGGTCCTTGCCCCAATAGTTGGCGACGCGCTCATAAGTAATGGAGCGCCCTGGCGTAGCCTGCTTGATGCGATAGGGACCCGAGCCGAGCGGCGGCTCGAGCGTCGTCTTCATCGGGTCGCGCTGATTGCCGCTTGCATCCTTCCCTGTCCAATAATGCTTCGGCAGGATGGTGAGCTGTCCCATGATCATGGGTAGCTCTCGGTTGTTCTTCACGTCGAAATAGAAAGTGACCTCGTTATCGCCGGTCGCCTCTGCCCGAGACACGTTCTTGTAGTAGAGGCCCATGCGCGGGTTGGCGGTCTTGTTCACATCGAGGCTGTAGATCACGTCCTCGGGCGTGACCGGCGTGCCGTCGTGCCAGCGTGCCTCTTTGCGCAGATGGAAGGTGACCGAGGAGTAATCAGCGGGATAGGACGCCCATTCGGCGATCAGCCCGTAAGAGGTCGAAGGCTCATCGAGACTGTCCGCCATCAAGCTTTCGTAAACGAGCGTAAGGCCGGCAGCGGCTTCGCCCCTGTAGAGAACCGGGTTCAGGCTGTCGAAAGAGCCAATATCGGCCATGCGCACGCTGCCGCCCTTGGGCGCGTCGGGATTGACGTAGTCGAAATGGGTGAAGTCGGCGGGATATTTCGGCTCACCGATGAGCGAGAGCGCGTGATGATGAGCGGGAGCGTCCTCGGCCAGGGCCGTCGCGGAGAGGAAGCACGCAAACAGGACTGCGGTGATCAGACGAGGCAATGTCATGGTGGCGAAGACGCGCTCCATATGACTGGAATTGAGCCTACCGGAGCGCGACGCGGAGCCGCGCCAAGGGGCAGGCCCCCTCGGCGCCAAAAGGCGCGAGAAAGCTAACATGGCAAGCCCCATGACCAAATGAATTATCGGTCATGTCCCGGGCAGTCTGAGCGACCTCCGCTCGGGAAGGCTCCCGGGCAAAATCCCCGCCGTTGCCCCAAGTTCCAGCGAGATTATTGCCCCGCTGGTGCGCCCTCCGGATAAACCGGCTGTGGCTGCGACGGGAACGGTCCTTCCCCTTGCGAAGGAGTTTCCGTTGCGGGCGGTGTCTCGGCCGAAGCCCCAGGAGTCTCGGCTGGGGGCGTAGGTGTTTCGGGAGGCGGGGGCGTCTCAGCGGACGGAGGCGGCGTCTCTGTGGACGGAGGCGGCGTCTCGGCCGAAGGCGCAGGGGTCTCGGCGGAAGGTGCCGGTGCCGACGGCGGAGTCTCTGCCGATGGCGCTGGAGCGGCGGGAGCAGACGGTGGAGTCTCTGCCGATGGCGCTGGAGCGGCGGGAGCAGGCGGTGGAGTCTCTGCCGATGGCGCGGGCGCAGGAGTAGGCGCTGCCGGTGGCGGCGTCTCGGCGGATGGCGCAGGTGCGGGTGCTGCTGGGGGTGGAGTCTCAGCCGATGGTGCCGGAGCAGGGGTCGCCGGGGGTGGAGTCTCAGCAGATGGTGCCGGAGCAGGCGTCGCCGGGGGCGGAGTCTCAGCAGATGGTGCCGGAGCAGGCGTCGCCGGGGGCGGAGTCTCGGCCGACGGTGCCGGAGCCGCCGGAGCCGGAGCTCCTTCCGGTTTTTTCTCGGGCGCTCCACCGGCCGCAGGGAGCGGCGGCGGGTTGTCGCTCTTCGTCCGCAGGAAGGCGATTACGTTAGCGCGCTTCTTGGCATCGGGAATGCCGGGGAATGCCATCGCCGTTCCGGGCGCGACGGCTTGCGGATTCGTGAGCCAGGGATCGAGCAGCGCGTAGGTCCAGACGCCGTCCTTTTGATGCGCCTTGAGAGCGTCGGTGTAATTGAAACCCTCGACCGAGGCGATCTTCCGTCCGATCACGCCGTAGAGGTTGGGTCCAACCAGCGCGGCACCGCCCTTATCGAAGGTGTGGCACACTTTGCACAAGGCAGCGTCAGCCTCGCCCTGCTTTGGGTCTGCTGAAGCGATCAGCTTGTCGATTTCCGCGCCGCCTCCCGCAGCCTCAGCGGCGGGCTTCTGCTCCCCAGCCGCGGTTGGAGCGCCTGCAGCAGGAGCTTGAGGCAGCGGCGGCGGATTGTCGGTCTTGGTGCGCAAGAACGCGAGCACGTCGGCGCGCTCCTTCGCGTCGGGCAGCCCGGGGAACAGCGCCATCTTGGTTCCGGGCACGAACGCGCCCGGATTGGCGATCATGTGATCGATTTTTTCGTAGTCCCAATTGCCGAGCTCTTTGGCCTTGGCTTTCAGCGCTTCGGAATATTCATAGCCCTCATGGGAGGCAACGGGGCGCCCTAGCACGCCATAAAGGTTTGGCCCGATCATGTTCGGACCGCCCTTGTCGAAGCTGTGGCAGATTGTGCATTTCTTGGCGACTTCCGCGCCGTGCTCAGGCTTGGCACTCGCAAGGAGCGTAGCTAGCTGCGCTTCGCCACCGCCGGCCGGCTTTTTCTCCTCGGGCTTCTGCTCGGCGACTTCTGGCTTGTGCTCCTGGAAGGCGATGTTGACGATGGTCCTCGTGCCGAAGAACAGCAGCAAGGCACCGAGCACGGCCATCGCGATCTGATTTAGGCGGTAATAGTCCATGATCCTCATCCCCCCAGCAGGGCTACTTGGCGAGCGTAGCTCTTCCGACGCGGCGCGAGACTAAAGGGCGTATGCCCTTGTTGCAACCGGGACATCGGCCCTGCGCTCATTGTCGCCTCCGGATTTTTCCCATGCTACCTGACAGTCCGCCATGGACTCTCTGATCGTCATCCCGGCTAGGCTCAAAGCGACGCGGCTTCCCGATAAGCCTCTGGCGGATATCGCCGGAGAGCCGATGATCGTCCATGTCTGGCGGCGGGCGGTTGAAGCCGATTGCGGGCCTGTCGTGGTCGCAACCGACGCGGAGGCGGTGAGGGATGCCGTGCTTCTCGCCGGCGGTAAGGCCCTGATAACGCGAGCAGATCATCCGAGCGGGTCCGACCGAGTATTCGAGACCATCGAGAAATTCGACCCGAGCGGTGCCTTCGAGGTCGTGGTCAATCTACAAGGGGACTTGCCAACGCTCGATCCTCACCTCGTGCGGAGCTGCCTTGCCGCGCTCCGCGAGCATGATGCCGATATTGCCACCCTCGCCGCGGCCATCACCCGCGAGGAGGAGCGCACCGATCCAAACGTGGTGAAGGTTGTCGGCTCGCGGCTCAAAGGCGGATCGGTGCTCCGCGCGCTCTATTTCACCCGCGCCACCGCGCCTTACGGTGAAGGACCGCTCTACCATCATATCGGCATCTATGCTTACCGGCGGCAGGCGTTGCATCGCTTCGTCTCGCTGCCCCCGTCGGCGCTCGAGCTCAGAGAAAAGCTCGAGCAGCTCCGGGCCCTGGAGGCCGGCATGCGCATCCATGTCGGGCTCGTTGACACCGTCCCGCTCGGTGTCGATACTCCGGCCGACCTTGCGCGGGCGCGTGAGCTGTTCAAGTCCCGCCGCTGACCTCGCCCGCTTTCCCACGCCGATGAAGAAATCGCGTTCAAACAGAATCGCCTTTCAGGGCGAGCCGGGAGCCAATTCGCACCTTGCCGCGCAGGATGCTTATCCGCGCATGGAAGCGCTTGCCTGCCCCACTTTTGAGGACGCGATCGCCGCGGTGAAGACGGGTAAGGCCAAGCTCGCCATGATCCCAATCGAGAACTCAGTCGCGGGGCGCGTCGCCGACATCCATCATCTCTTGCCTCATTCAGGACTTCACATCGTCGCCGAGCATTTCGAGCGCGTGCGGCACCAGCTGCTCACGCTTCCCGGGGTAAAGCTCGCAGGGCTCAAGACCGTGCACAGTCACATCATGGCCCTAGGTCAATGCCGCAATGCGATCCGTTCGTTGAAACTGAGGCCGGTGGTCGAGGCCGACACGGCAGGCGCCGCGCGCCATTTGCGCGAGACTGGAGACCGCAGCGCGGCGGTGATCGCCTCAAAGCTTGCCGCCGATATCTATGGACTCAAGGTGGCAAAGGCGGACATCGAAGATGCCGAGCACAACACCACGCGCTTCGTCGTGCTGTCTGCCAAGCCCGAGAAAGTACACGCCGGCGACGGTGCTGTGGTCACGAGCTTTGTGTTCCGCGTGCGCAATGTGCCGGCGGCGCTCTACAAGGCGCTTGGCGGCTTTGCCACCAACGGCGTCAACATGACGAAGCTCGAGTCCTACCAGCTCGAGGGCTCGTTCAACGCCACCATGTTCTATGCCGACATCGAGGGACACCCCGACCAGAGGCTAGTCAAGCTCGCCATGGAGGAGCTTCACTTCTTCTCAAGCGAGGTGACGGTGCTCGGCACTTACAAAGCGAGCCCGTTCCGCACCAAGCTCAAGGCTTCGCAGGGCTGAGTCGCGCGATTAGACTTTAGGCTGGCTTAGCGGTGAACAGTTGGCACCAGCCGCTCGCGGCGACCGGGTCCTCGACCACCTTGCATGACGCCGGCGCCACGAACTGGACGCAGCCCGAGCATTGCTGCCCGTCCTTCGGGCTGTCCTGATACTTGGCTGCCTCGTGCGTGAGTTTCTGCTGCGCGAACAGATTCTGCGGAACGGCGCTTGTGGAAATGATGGCCCCGGCGATCATCGGCACGCTCTTCAACAATGAGCGGCGGCAAACGCCTGTTTTGCCCGAGCTGGAGGGGTTGGTCATGCGAGTACTCCTTGCATTGCCCAGAAATGAAGCGAGTCTCGCGGGTGAAACCATTTGCTTATCTGGAAGGTTCCGCCGCGCCTCTGCGAAAACCGACCTGATTGCTTGCACCTGATGCCGGTGCCGTCACGTTACTGAAGCCTAAAATATCGCGGGCAAAAACGAGATCGCGCTGGAGCTTCCCGTCGCACCTCATGCCGCGGCTGAGCAGCTTGAAACCAAGTGGCGCCAGGAGCTCGGCGATGCGCCGCCCGCCTTTGTGCTCCCTGGCCTCGACCTGAATCTGTCTTAGCGCGGGGTTGGCAAGAGTTTGCCGTGCTCCGGCAAAAATCTCCGGGGTGAGGGCCGGCACGTCGATCTTTATGTAGTTCGGGTGCGGGGATCATGGCGAGCAATGAAGTCGTCGATGGTGAAGATCTGAACGGCTTGGATCGATGGAAAGGTCTTCCGCCTGGCGTCCAGCTTTTTGCTTTCCCTGAAAGTGAACGAGTGTGCCGACATCAGTTGCGAGACGTGCAGGTCGGCAATTCCCGAAACGTCGCTGAACCCGAGCTGCAAACACCGGACACGCTTCTCCAAGCGGTTCAGCTCGCAGTTGGCGACTAGGTTGTAGTAATTGACGGCCGCAGGCTCGAAGGCCCAAACCTCGAGGTCGCCGCGCATCGCGGCGTAGAGCGTCAACACGCCGACATTGGCGCCGATGTCCCAGAACACGGAACCGGGGACCATTGCGTCGATCCACTTAAGCGACTCCGGCTCTTTGGTCATGATCGTGCGCGCCCGCCAGTAGCTGACGCCACTGTGACCCAAGAAGCGTATTGGGCCGTGCGGCGTGTCGACGACGACAGGTTTGCTGAGCAGGAGATCGACCGCGTCTGCACGCTGCCCTGCCGGCAACAATTTCAGGACCGATAAGACGCGTTTCGCGCCCACTCTCGATATGAGGTGGGCCAGCCTGCTCGCCCTGTCTAAAGTGCGCTTATTCATGTCGCGCTCACCTTTCGGCCAGTCTTTAGAGCGATCCCCAACCCATAGGCCTCGATCAAGGCATGGCGTTGCTTAAGGCCGCGACCTAACCGCGCGGTCAGGGTGTCCATCCAGGCGGATGAAACATTCCGGCCTGCCGGGGGGCATCCATTTCCTTTGCGTCATCCGGCTTGGAATGGATTTTCGGCTCGCGACCCACCGGTGTGATCCTCGTTGCGTCCGCGATCAGACCTGTGCGGTGAACAGGTAGTAGCCGATGCTGCAAAACAGCCGATCTTGCTGCCTGAGATTTTCGATCGCCGTCGCCCAGCGGTCGAACTCGCTAGCGCTGATCACTCCAGCGCTTTGCGCCGTCGTGCCTGTTTCGGTGAAATATGCCGCCGCCAGTTCGGACGTGAAGATGACGATGCGCGTGTCAATCGCGACGTTTCGCAGGCCGGTGTCCTCTATCAATCCACGCAGGTCGCGCACGAGCCAGCCATGCGGAATATTGACGTCGCATTCATGGTCGAGAATGCGGCGCACCAATGCGCGGTCTTCGACGTTTATGGCGTTGGTGCCGAAGTCGGGCTCGATGGCGGTAATGATTCCACCAAGGGCGAGTCACGCGGCGCATCTCTTCGAGCGCGCGCTTGGGCTCAGGTAGATAGACGAGCACACGCTCGGCTCGGGCCACGTCGAAGGCGCCGTCAGCGACTGGCAAAGCTTCGGCGTCGCCGACTTGGAAGTTTATGGCGAGCTTTGCCTCGGCCGCACGCCTCTTGGCCTCCTCGATGAAGTCGGCGCTCTTGTCGATGCCAACGACGCGCCAGGCGCAAGCTCTCCAGGCCGAAGCCGCAGCCAACATCAAGGACTGTCGTTCCATCTCCGATCCGGGCGCGCTGCCGCGCCAAAATTTTCAACTCCTGGAGTTGGGGAAGGGCGTCGAACGCTTCGAGCGCGGCGACATAGGGTTTGATGCTTGGCGCGCGATCGAGGTTGGTGAAGGCATGCAGAGCCGCTTTGCTGCTCGGGTGCCACGATGTCCTCCGCTCTAGGCTCACGACCCTAGCATCGTTCGGCCTAAGTTGGCCGCGAACAGCGGGTTGCCACAAGGACAGCTATTCCCGATATACTCCAATGGGAGGTTGGCAGCAGGCGCGTGCCTCGCCAACCGGGTCAGGTCCGGAAGGAAGCAGCCCTAACGAGCGTTTCGCGGGTTGCTCGTCCAGCCTCCCACCTCGCCTTAAAGCGTTATAGTACGTACCGGGCGCATTCCCTTGTTGCCCGCTTGCACATAGCCTTCGCGTGAAAGTCCCGCCCGTGGCCGAAGTCGAAGATCGAGAAAAGAGCGCGCACAAAGCTGCCGCCAAGAGCAAGGTTGGGGACGCTGCTGCGCAAGCCTCCGGGCATGCGGGGAACCATGCCGCGCTTGCCCGCAAATATCGGCCAAAGGTGTTCGCCGAGCTGATCGGCCAAGACGCCATGGTGCGGACGTTGCGCAACGCCTTCGCTTCGGGACGCATCGCGCAAGCCTATATGCTGACGGGCGTACGCGGCGTGGGCAAGACCACGACCGCGCGGCTTATCGCTCGCGCACTGAACTACGAGACGCCGAGCGCTACGAGCCCCACCCTCGACATGACCGAGGAGGGCGTGCATTGCCGCGCCATCCTCGAGAGCCGGCATCTCGATGTGGTGGAGATGGACGCGGCATCCCATACCGGTATCGACGACATCCGCGAGCTGATCGACAGCGCGCACTACAAACCAAACACCGCCCGCTACAAGGTCTACATCATCGATGAGGTGCACATGCTGTCGAAGCAGGCCTTTAATGGTCTGCTCAAGACGCTGGAAGAGCCGCCCGAGCATGTAAAGTTCATCTTTGCTACGACCGAGGTGCGCAAAGTGCCGGTGACGGTACTGTCGCGTTGCCAGCGCTTCGATTTGAGGCGGATCGAGATCGATCAGCTCGCACAGCATCTCGCACAGGTGGTCGAGCAGGAGGGAGCCAAGGCAGATCCCGTCGCGCTTGCACTGATTGCCCGCGCCAGCGAAGGGTCGGTACGCGACGCGCTGTCGATCTTGGATCGCGCCATCGCCTTCGGTGGCGGACAAGTTGGGGCCGAGGCCGTGCGCGGATTGCTGGGCCTAGCCGACCGCTCCCGTATCTTCGACCTCCTCGAGACTGTGCTGTCCGGCGATGCCGGCGGTGCGCTCCGCGCACTTTCCGAGCTTACCAAGGACGGCGCCGAGCCTGGCCAGGTCATCGCCGATCTCGCCGATGCCGTGCATGCCATCACCCTGGTCAAGGCCGCCGGCAAGGACAGTGCCGATCCTGCCGCGAGCGAGGCGGAGCGAGGTCGCGCCGCGAGCCTCGCCGAGCGCCTGCCTATGCCGGCGCTCGCCCGTGCCTGGCAAATGCTGCTGAAGGGCCATGAGGAGGTGCGCGAGAGCCCACGCCCGCTCGCTGCCGCCGACATGGTCCTGGTGAGACTTGCTTATGCTGCTGACCTGCCGTCGCCGGCCGATCTCGCTCGCCGTTTGCAGGATGGGGGAACAGGCACCGGCGCGCCGGCCCCCACCAGTACGCCGGCGAAGCCTTCGCGCAAGCCTGTCTATGCCGAGGCCGAAGCTCCGCCGCCCGTGTTCGACAAGGCTGACGACGATGCTCCCGAGCCGCGCGAGGCTGCCGCCGAGCTCAAAAGCTTCGAGGATGTGGTCACGCTTGCCGAATCGAAGCGTGACCTGAAGCTTAAGCACGCGCTGCTCGAGCAGGTGCGGCTCGTGCACTTCAAGCCGGGCAATATCGAGGTCAATCCTCTGCCTCAAGCGCCCCGGGACCTCACGCAGGAACTGATGCGCAAGCTCAAACTGTGGACCGGCCGCGTGTGGATCGTGGCTGTGAGCGACGAGACGGGCGCCGAGCCCCTTGGCGCGCAACGCCGCGCAAAAGAGGCGCGCGAGATCGAAGCGATCCGCGAACATCCCGCGGTGAAAGAAGTGATGCAGCATTTTCCCGGCGCGCGCATCGCCGCGGTGCGGCCGACCGCGCAGCCCGAGCCTGAGCCGAGCGCGCCGGAAGAGGCTGACGAGCTCAAAGAGGACGGCACCACGCGATGAAGAACTTCTCGCAGATGATGAAGCAGGCGCAGGAGTTGCAGGGGCGCATGGCCGAAATCCAGGCCGAGATGGAACGCACTCGCATCGAGGGCCGCTCCGGCGGCGGCATGGTGGTAGTTACCCTCACCGGCAAGGGCGACATGGCGGGCGTCAAGATCGACCCATCGCTATTCAAGCCCGAGGAGGCTGAGATTCTCGAGGACCTCATCGTCGCCGCGCATAACGATGCCAAGAACAAGGTCGAGGAGGCGATGAAGGAAAAGATGAAGTCGCTTACCGGCGGCTTGCCGCTCCCTCCCGGCCTCAAGCTGTTTTGATGGCTTCCAGCGCTCATGGCTAAGGTAGCGGCAGGGCCCGAGATCGAGCGGCTGATCCAGCTGCTTGCACGGCTGCCGGGGCTAGGGCCTCGCTCGGCGCGCCGCGCGGCACTCGCCCTCGTCAAAAGGAAGGAGCAGCTGCTAGGGCCACTTGCCGCGGCTCTTGCCGAGACGCGCGACACCATCCTCACTTGCGAGACCTGCGGCAATATCGACACGCAGAGCCCGTGCACGCTCTGCCGCGATCCAGCGCGCGACCGCTCGCTCATTTGCGTGGTCGAGGAGGTGGGCGACCTCTGGGCGCTCGAGCGCGCCTCAGTACTCAACGGGCTCTATCATGTGCTCGGCGGCACGCTCTCGCCGCTCGATGGCGTCGGCCCCGACGACCTCTCCATCGCCAAGCTGATCGAGCGCGCCCGCGACCCTGGCGTCAAGGAAGTGCTGCTTGCGCTGAATGCCACGGTCGAAGGCCAATCGACGGCGCATTACCTGATGGATCAGCTTGCGGGATGCAATGTCGCGGTCTCGCGGCTTGCTCACGGCGTACCGATCGGCGGCGAGCTCGATTATCTCGACGAAGGTACGCTCGCCGCCGCGGTCAAGGCCCGCAAGTCGATGTAGTTGGCTGCCCTCATGCGGCGGCCTTCGCGCCGAATAGCCGCAAGGAACCAAGCCTGAGTGCTATACATTCTCAAGGTCGGCAGTCGGGGTTCGTCCAAGGAGAAAAGAGATGAGAGGAGTCCTGATGCTGAGTGTGGGGGCAGCCGCGCTTGCCGCGGTCGCCCTCGTTCCCGTCACCGCCTCGGCAGGCCACGGTGGCCATGGCGGTCATGGCGGTCACGGCCACTGGCATGGCGGCCACGGTTGGCACGGCGGCCATGGTTGGCATGGCGGCCGTCATTGGCATGGTGGCCATTGGGGCCGTGGTTGGGGCTGGGGCGGCTGGGGCTGGGGTTGGGGCCCGCGCGTCTATGTCGGTCCCCGCTATCGTGGCTGCTGGGCTCCAGGCTATGGCTGGGTCCCGTGCCGGCGCTGGTACTGGTAGCCGCCGCTATTGGTAATAGACATGACAAGCGGGACGCGCTCGTCGCGCCCCGCTTTTGTCGTTAATTGCCCTCTGTCAGGCGGGGTGAAGATGTTCCTTGCGTTCGATCGACTCGAAGTCGCCGCGCTTGATCAGCACCCAAAGAAGCACAAGGCCAGGGAGCGCCGCCGCGGCGCATAGCGCAAAGAACCAGAACCAGCCGACCGCGGCGGCGACATATCCGGTAATAGCTGCGAGCTGCGTGCGCCCGAAAGCGGATAGCGCCGTAAGCAGCGCGAATTGGGTTGCGGTATAGGCCCGGTTGGTGCAGAGCGCCGAAAGATAGGCAACGAAGACCACCGTGCCGATGGCGCTCGTGAAATTCTCCGCCGTGATCGCGAAGGTCAGCGCCGCATGGTTGACGCCGAGCCAGGCGACCCATGAGAACCCAAAATTCGCCAACGCCTGCAAGATGCCCGCGATTAACAGTGCGCGCGATAGCGGCACTGCCCGCGCCAGCAGACCGCCAGCGAAGCCGCCGACCAGCGAAGCGACGAAGCCGACGCCTTTGATGATCGCCGCGTAGCTCGCTTTGTCAAAGCCGATATCGAGCACGAAGGGCCCGGTCATCACCCCGGCAAAGGTGTCGGTCAGTTTGTAGATCACGACAAAAAGAAGAATCAGCAACGCGTCGCGCTTGGAAAGAAAGTCGGCGAATGCCGCGTAGGCTGCGGCGAAGAAGCGCGTGAGGGGATTGCTGGCGCTCTCGGCGCCACTGGCCGCTTCGGCTGTTTCCTTGCGCGCCGGCTCTTCGGCAAGCAATGCTCCAACGAGGCCGATGAGGATCAGCACAGCCATTGCCACGTAGCCAATGGGCCAAATCAGGTTTTTATCGACGCCCGCATATTGGAGATAGGCGACGAATCCGACGACGATACCGGACGAGACCAGCATCGCGATCCGGTAGGCGGCAACGTAGTAGGCCATGCCGGTCGCCTGCGCGTCTGTCGGCAAATATTCGGTGCGGAACGCATCGATGACGATGTCCTGAGTTGCCGATATGGTCGCGACCATCACGGCGGCAAGCGCCACCATCCAGAGCGACGTCAGGGGATTCTGAAATCCGAGAAAAACAATTGCGGCGATCAACAGCAACTGGGTGAACACGAGCCAGCCGCGCCGGTGCCCGAGCAGCCGACCGAGCACCGGAATTTGAAACGCATCGACCAGCGGCGCCCAGAGGAATTTGATCGTGTAGGGTGTTCCGGCCAGCGCGAACAGACCGATCGTCTTCAGGTCAACGCCGACATCTTTCATCCATAGCAAGAGGGTCGAGCCTGAGAGCGCGAGTGGCAGCCCCGAGGAGAACCCCAGCAGCATGATGACCAGCACACGCCGGTCGATCAGCACACGCGCTGTGCGCTTCAGCCGCTCGCCGATGCTTGGCCGTCGGGTGCCCTCTGCCGCCGTCATGGGTCTGCTACATAGCAGGATGAGAACTTCGATGCTCCCCTAAAAGCACCCACCGGCAAACCAATTGCCGTGCATAATGATCGATGTAATGCGGGAGGATTTGCACGTGCTGAGAATAAGCCGTCGCAGCGTGATCATGGGCGGAGCAAGCGCTGCGGCGCTGGCGGTCGGGTTTCCATTTCGCTCCACCGCGCAAGAGAGCCTTACTGTGGAACAGTTCCGCAACTTGTCATTACGGCTGACAGGCGCCGGACTGTACGATCTCGACCCTGTCGCCGCGGGCAAGCTCCTCGACGGCTTCAATTCACTAGGGCGGGGAGCTGATCTCGTGGCTCTCGCTGCGAGCGGAGCAAACACGGGGGCTTTGGCCGACGATATCGTCGCCGCCTGGTATTCGGGCGCTTACCACACGGCTGCTGGCCTCGCTGAATTCAATCTTCCCGACGCTCTCGTGTGGGACGTGCTGACTTTCACCAAGCCTCCCGCGTTGTGCGGTGGCCCGACCGGCTATTGGGCCGATCCACCCCAGGCCTGACACGTCACCATGGCCGACATCGAAGCTGACGTGATCATCGTCGGCTCCGGCATCTCCGGGGCGCTGTTGGCTGCGAAACTCGCGCAAGCCGGCGTGAAGGTTGCGATTCTCGAGGCGGGCGCACGCCTTCACCGCGGAGAAGCCAGACGGCGCTTCTGGAATTCCGCGATTAGGGTCCCCGAATGCCCCTACCCGCCGAGTCCTCTGGCGGAGCACCCAATCAGCAACGATCCTGACTACTGGTACCGGCAAACCGGCCCCGACAAATTCAAGAGCACCTATCTCAAAATCGTGGGCGGCACGACCTGGCATTGGCTCGGCACTTGTCTCCGCTTCGTACCGAACGATTTCCGCCTGGCGAGCGCCTATGGGCGGGGGACCGACTGGCCGATCACTTACGATGAGCTCGAGCCGTTCTACAGCCAGGCCGAGCAGGAAATCGGCGTCTCGGGCGACTCTAACGAAGCGCTCGGATCGCCGCGCTCCAAGGCCTACCCCATGCCGGCCATCCCGCCGACCTTCATGGACAAGGCTTACGCGCGGGCGCTTGCTGGGAGCGAGTTCGAGGTGCGCGCGACGCCGCAAGGCCACAATTCGGTTGATCGTGGTGAAAGGCCCTCATGCTGCGGTAACGCCAGCTGCATGCCTGTCTGCCCGATCCAGGCGAAATACGACGCGACGGTGCACGTCTCGCTGGCGGAAAAGAGCGGTGCGGGACTCTACGCGCAAACGACCGCCACGAAAGTTGACGTTGATCCTGATCGCCGCATTGCCTCGATCCATTTCAAGCGCTGGGACGGCAGCGAAGGCATTGCCACCGGCAAAGTCTTCGTGCTCGCAGCGCATGGCATCGAGATTCCGCGGCTGTTGCTGAACTCCCGCAGCGAGGCGACGCCAAACGGTGTGGCCAATGGCTCGGACCAGGTCGGCCGCAATCTCATGGATCACCCGGCGCAACTAAGCTGGGCCTTGGCGCCCGTGCCGGTGTGGCCTTATCGGGGGCCTCTGTCGACCTCGGGCATCGAGAACCTGCGCGACGGCGAATTCCGCAAAGACCGGCCTGCCTTTCGCATCGAGCTCGGTAACGACGGCTGGGCATGGCCTAAAGGCGCGCCGACCAGCACTGCGGCAGACCTTGCGCGACTCGGTCTGCGCCATGATGCGCTCAACACCGCGTTGCGCGACCAAGCCTCACGCCACCTTCGTCTCACCTCGCTGCTCGAGCAGCTGCCTGAGCCGGAAAATCGCGTGACACTCGATCCTGAGGCCTCAGACATGTACGGCGTGCCGCTGCCGCGTATCGCCTACAGGCTCGGCGAATACATCAGGCAGGGCTCGCCGCCGCTCGCGACGCCCATAACGCGATTTTCACCGCGACCGGGGCGAGTGAGGTCCAACATCGGGACGCGGCCGAGGGCGCGGGACATATCATGGGTACTGCACGCATGGGTGACGACGCGAAAGACTCTGTGGTCGACCGCGACCTTCGCACCCACGACCACACTAATCTGTTCATCCTGGGCTCGGCGGTCTTCCCGACCTCTGCGACAGCCAATCCCACCCTCACCATTGCCGCGCTAACCCTGCGTGCCGTCGGCGGGATCAAAGCGGCATTGACGCGGTGAGCGAACGGTCCGGCTCAGCCCGCGTTAAGCTCGGAGCCAGCTACAGGAGAAAGCCATGGTCGAGGTCGATGGAGTGGACCATCTCGTCGTCAGCGTCGGCGACTTCGAGACATCGAAGAAATTCTACGCCCCGCTGATGGAG
>JBKOUI010000106.1:0-5718 GCA_046723315.1 Pseudomonadota bacterium
AGGCCACACAGCGTGAAGATCAGTGGATTGGCAGTCGTGGCGCGCCTGCCTGGCCGCTTCCGCATTGAACACGCGGACGGCGGCAGCGGGACCTTCAGCTACCGTGTCGTCGCCAAACGCGCAGATATTAGTGTCCCTCGCCTGAAACGGATGAAAATGCCTGACTTTGACTCAATCGCCAAGGCGGAGCGCTTGATCACCAAGGGAGCGCGTGGCCGGGTGCGAGCGAGACGGAAGCGTTCCGGTGGCCGGCGTGGCTCTAAGCGCAGGAACTAAGATTACGCCGATAGTAGCCGGCCAGCGTAGGGGTTAGGCTTATTGAATTTGTGTCTACGAAGCTTGTCCGCTTCGGAGTTCTACGCATGCGCTGTGAAGAAAGTTTTGCCAACGGATTTGCAAACGAACTACGCAGCACAGCATGGCACGGGACACCACAAGCCAGGATCATCGCATGAGAAATGCCAAACTAGAGCACACAGTTAACTACCGCGCGGCACAGGCCAGCATGAGAATCATAGAACTCGAAAACCGTTACACGGGTAACCGTACCGTGGGTTCGAATCCCAACGGCGGCCTTCTCCTCTTCGAGAAGCATTACTGCCGATCAGGGTTGCGTCGCGCAGCGGGCGCACTCGATCGGCGCAGCCTGAAGAAGGCGTAGAAATAACTGAGCCAGAGGACGACGGAGAGATTGTAGAAGATGATGGCTCGCACCGACCACAACGGCCAGGAGCCGGCGGAGCCGATAGCGATCACATTGGGATTACCAAGAGAATAGCGTGGAGCGCCACCGATTGCACATGAGGGTCATTTCCGTGTTGCGATCCTACGCGGTCTGGGCGTCGTTAAAGATGCGGTCGCTGTTGCGCTTCAACCACCACCAGGAATCGTCATCGATCAGCTCGAACCCCCTGTCGGACCGGTTGCGCATGTAGATGTATTGGATGTCGGTCGTATTACCGCGGGCATCCGGATCGCTCGGCGCACTTGCGTTCCTGTGACGACGCCAGTTGTCCATGTCGGACTTGCGTATTCCCATCCAAACCAGAGGGGGATACTCAGCACGAGTGCAGCGATGGCCAGAACGGGAGTCCCCTGCGCCATAAGATAAAGGCGAGCATGAGAATCGCGAGCAGAACGATGTAACCGAAAGACAGCCAAGCCTGGAGCATGGCTCAAACCCTCACCGCAGATGAGACTCGAAACGGTCGAGCCGCCGCACCTTTCAGTACCTCTAGGCCTGGTGCAAATTCCAAGCCACCCCCCTTCTTTGATTGATATGAGTGCGGTTGCGGTTGGGTATGGGCGCGACCGCCACACAGGGGTTTCGGTCCCGGTTCTCCCAACTGCTAGGGCAGTGGCGAAGGGCCGCCCTAGACCGTCCAGTACTGCGGGTGCCGGTAAGGTCGCGAGCGGTCGCCCCAGTCGAAGGCTTCGCCGTCGAACTCGGACGGGCCGGTGCGTAGGTCGTCCAGCGTCAGCTCGGTTTCGTAGGCCTGGCGCGCGGGATCATATCTGAGCGCGCCCCACAGAACCGGATAATGGTGGTGGCTGCCGAACAGCCCGCCTGTTTTGATCACCGCGTAGGCAACCATTCCGCTCACCTTATCGAGCATCAGTCGCTCGATCGTGCCGAGCTTTGTGCCGTCGCGCCCGTAGACGGTGACGTGCTCCACGCGATCACTCGGAACCATTGTATGATGCATGGCGTCCTTCCTGTTCTGTTTCACATTATAGCATGAAAGAGCCCAGTATGTGCGGTCGTCGTGCTCGACGCGCTGCACTAGACGCTCAGAAGTCCGCTCTCACTCTGTGGCGATTTGGTTTCCCCCTGTCTCCCCGCGTTGCGGAGGCGACGCTCCCATAGGAGGGCGGTGTATCGGGCGGCAATGAAAGAGGGGGAAGTCTTCCCTAGACATTTCGACGAAGACCCTGGCCGGTCTCAGAGAAACCAAGCCACGCCCGTGCCTCCGGGGCAGTTACTAGATCAGACGGGCCAATGTGATCCTTTTGATCTGGAGGCGTGCTTTTAAGCAGCGTCGTTCAATAGGTCCCGGCTAACCAACGCCTCTTCAATAGGCCAAAGACTAGGCCAGTTCCAAGGCCTTCAGTACCAGGAAAAGACCCGTTTTTGGCTAGATGATTGTGGACGCCCCCTAACAACTATTTCGCGACCAGTACGTGGCACGGAGCTAGTTCGACGAGGCGATCAGTGGTGCTGCCAACAATCCCCTTATAAATCGCCGAGTGGCCCATGTATCCGATCACCAGAAGATCGAACCCGTCGCGCTCTATAAACTCGACGATGGTGGGCACCGGGTGCCCTGCCACCACGTGGGGCTCGATAAGAACGCGCCTTTTCGTTGCCTGGGCAACAGCATCGGCGATCAGTTGTTCGAAACGGTGGCTGGCTTCCTCTTCCGCATTCGCGACGTCATCGAGCGTGGTCGGGAATCTCAGCGGCTCTTTCACCATGATCATGTGCAGCTTGGCGCGGAAGCGCTTAGTAAGGCTGATGGCGAGATCCAGTGCCTTCTGCGCTCCCTCGGAACCATCATGGGCTACCAGTATCTTCATCTACATTTCGCGGCCCTCAGCCTCTGCTTGTGATCTTTCTCGTTCATGCTGTTAATAAAGGCGCGGGTTGCTGCAAATAAAAGGGGTTCTCACTCACCTCGCCCTAAGGGGTCTCCAGTACTTGCATCGCAGCCAGCGAGAGAGGGGCCGTCTGAGCTTCCTTCGCGAAAGGGCTGAAGGACACTGGGCGCCTATGCCCCGAAAGTTCAGTTAATGTTTGGGGGCTGACTCCGAGTCTGGCCAGCCGATACAGGAGGAAAGCTCGGTGGGCGTCTGCTCGGACAATGATCCTGATCCGAGTACGTGATGCTGAAGGCCGTGCTCGGCATAATGGGGCTTTTCGTGAATGGTCACACAATCCACCCTAGTTCTCTCGCTTTGTCATTGGCTGCTATCCATGCCCGTGCTCGAAACGCTCCCAGGGTGACAAAGGCATCGGGATCGTCCGTCCAATCGGACTTCGCCCGCAACTCCGGTGGATTGTCCAGCTTGTAATACGTGACCATGAACTTCGTCCCTGGCAGGGTGATGATGATGTAGTCGCCCTACACTTCGACGTGGAGTCGGGGATTGTCGGTCATCTGACCAAATGCCTGGTCATCATCCTAGCGGGTCAGACAGCCTCATCGCGACCGTGAAACTCGGCGGGAGGAGCTGTGGCCTCCACCGCCGTGAACGGCTCTATGATCGTGTATTGGTGCATAGCTCCCGAAGGAACCAGCCATGAATCTCCGGCCTTCAGATTCAGTGTTTGCCCTTCCAAATCGAGCTTAGCGCGACCCGAGATCACATAGCCCACCGTCTCGTAATCCCTGCTTGTAGCGGCCTCGACTTTGCTGCCGGGTTCAAGAACCCAGAGGCGCATCGAGACACGCTTGCCTGAAACAAGATACCTCTGACCCATTTCGCCGCGCGGAGACGAGGCAGATTCTACTTTCTTGATTGTGGTATCAGGCATGGCCAACCTCCTGGTCCTTTCCTCTAAACCTGTCACAGCTTAGACGAAGCTCAGCGTAGGTGAGTCACTCATCCCCTTCTCCTGGCCAAGAGCGGCGGCGAAGACATGATCGACAAAGCTGCGCCTCCAGGAAGATTTTGCGGGGGCTTCTCCACCACCAAAGAAGGAGAAGCCGATATGATTTGGCTCTCGCGGTGGCGATTGTAGTCTCGCCAGATGTTTTGTCGTGACCTCGGAGCCTGACACTGACCGGTACCCGTTACTTCCCGTCGAGAACAATATCGGGCCAGAGGCCCGCGGCCTCGGCTACTACCATCAGTTGAAGTTTCTGGTGGATCCGGAGCAACGGCTCTGTTTGTTGACTACTGGTTCGATTGGATAGCGCATCCAGCCTTTCCCCTCATAGCGAGAAGGGAATAGCTCCGGGTGAAAGATCTCGGCCAAAATCTCCAAACTTTCGACGATGCGAGGGCCCGGGCGATTGAAATATTGATTGCCATCAGCAACAAAGATGGTACCGCACTGCACTGCCTTCAGGTCGCGCCAGCCGGGACAGCGCTCAAGCAGCGGCATTTCCTCAAGCGTTCGCGCCATGTCGAAGCCGCAAGGGTGCACCAGGACGACATCCGGATCGGCTGCAACAAGCTCGTCCCAATCAAGCCATGGCGAAGGTTGGCCCTTCGCGCCGAACAAATTCTCGCCACCGGCCATCTCCACGAGTTCCGGCATCCAGTTACCACCGGCCATAAGCGGATCGATCCACTCGATCATGGCGGCGCGCGGGCGCGCTCGCGCGGTGCCGCTTTGCCTCGCGATGCTGCTCATGCGCGCTTTCAGCTGTTTGACCAAACACTCGCCTTGACGTTCCCGTCCGAGTGCGCGAGCGACTTTAGCGATGTCCTCCCAGATGTCGCCGAGGGAGTCGGGCTTGAGCGATACGATCTCAACCCGACGGCCACTCCATGTGTGCAGCGCCGCCTCGACATCTTTGAGGCTTACGGCACAGACCTCGCAATGGTCCTGGGTGACGATGACATCGGGCCTGAGCGCTTCAAGCTTCTCCGCATCGACGCGATAGACGGAGAGCCCTTCCTGCAAGATGGCCTTGACGCGGGCGTCGATGTCGTAGCTCGTGCCGCTCACCGGGAATTTCGGCTGCGTCAGGGACGGCAATCGCGCAATGTCGGGCGGGAAGTCGCATTCATGCGAACGGCCGACGAGGAGGTCTCGGGCGCCGAGCGCACAGACCACCTCCGTCGCGCTCGCGATGAGTGAAACCACGCGTCTGGGCCGAGCATTGGCCACCTTGCCCAAATGCTACTGCCAGGCAACGAGAGAAACCAGAAGCACTTTTGGCGTGCAGATGAGCATTGCGCCTTCGGGTGGCACGTTCTTCATGAAGCCACTCGCCGCCGCTTTGTTAAAGGACGGAAAAGCCGGCGCGGCTTGAGTGCTCTTACATTGGTTCTGCAGTGCTGTTCTGCCCCAGAATCGTCCTTAGTGCGGTGTATGATTGCGCAAGCTCACCCCGGCACCAGTGACTTCTCGACGATTTGGAGCTTGAGTGGCTTCGCCATTGAAAGTTTCGACTAACGGAGCCTTCTCGTAGCGTCTTCGACTGGCTTGGAGGCACTGCGGGCTGTGCCCAAACACATTTCTCCGAGTTTGGACATCTCAGAGGTGTAGGCTTCAAATACCCTTTGGGTATACCGCGTCTGGACTTCGACCACGTCTCCGAAGGACCGAGCACGGAGAAGCTGCTCCCAAGCACGAAAGACATCTTCCCAACGCTGCTTAGAAAAGTCAGTCACCTCAGCAGCCATGGCTTGGAAGCCTCTGTTGACTTCACCGAATGACCTGCTTGCTGTTTCGAAGCCACGCTCCACAGCCTTTTGATACTCGCGCCCCATTCTCTGGGTCGTCTCCTGAACTTCCTCTCCTATCCTGCTCGCCTCCTCGTCCATTCGTCTGGTGTCTGCCATAACGACCTCCTCGTTACAAAACTCACGCACAGTGACTATCCACAGTCATCTGAAACAAACGCAGACATATTTTAGCACACAAACAGGTTCGGTCATTTTGTTCGGCTAAGGAGCTGACCCCCTCTATCACGTGCTGAGGAAGCAGCAGCGTTACGTCGTCACGCTCGATCAGGACCGCGAGCTTCTCCAGCTGCTCCAGGT
>JBKOUI010000102.1:0-2629 GCA_046723315.1 Pseudomonadota bacterium
AGGACGCCAAGGCCTACGTCGAGTGGCTCAGGCAGAAGACCGGCAAACCGTATCGCTTGCTGTCGGAGGCCGAATGGGAATTCGCGGCGCGCGGCGGCACGAGCACGCCTTATGCCGCCGGCGAAACGCTCGCGCCCACCCAGGCCAATTTCGATGCGTCGAGCGGCGCAGGCCGCGGCCCCGTCGAGTACAAGGGCACGACGCTCGAGGTCGGCACTTTTCCGCCCAACCCGTACGGCCTCTACGACATGGAGGGGAACGTGTTCGAGTGGGTCGAGGACTGCTGGAACCCGACCCATGCCGGCGCACCGTCTGACGCGTCGCCCCGCGGCGGCGATTGTGCCCGGCGCGTGGCCAAGGGCGGAGCCTGGTACTACGAGGCCGATTTCGCTCGTGCCGCGGCACGCATGAGCTTTCCCAAAGGGTCACGGCTCAATGTGATCGGCTTCCGGGTCGCCCGCCCTCTGGAGTGATTCCCATGTATCCAAGTCATTGTCATTGCCCGGCTCGACGATGGAACACAGCTAGCGCGAGGCGAGCTGGCCGACTACGAGATTGTCGATCTTGCTCAGCATCGGCTTCTGCTCAAGGCCGAACGACTTGCGCGCCGCGGTCCGCACCAAGTCGGAGGTATAGACATAGAGCTCGACCGTCTCGATGCGCTTGTCGCCGTTGCCGATCGGCGCCTCGTCGGCGCGCCCAGCAAGACCCTCGATCAGATAGCGGGTGAACAGCCCGATGCCGTATTCCGGATCCTGGATCGTCCGCTGGTCGCGGTCTGACGCCTTGAACACGGCGAGACCCGCGACCGGAGTTACCGGCATGGCCTCGACCTCGAGCTCGGGCAGGTTCGGCGGATCGATCAGCTCGTCGAGATTCTTGGCGAAGTTCGCCTCGAGCACCAGCATGGTCGTGCGCGCGCCGGTCTTGGCGAGATTGTCGTAGAGCTCTTGTAGCGTGTACGCGGTCTTATCGAGCTCGTCGAGCTTGGCGTTGACGGGGAGGAGATAGACCGCCTTGGCGTCATCCTCCTTCACCATGCCGTGGCTCGCGACGTAGATGAACACGTCGCCAGGATCCTTCTTGTCGATGCGGCCGGCGATCTCGCCTCCGGGATTGGCGTCGGAGCCGAACACCCGCTCGAAATCGCCGAGGCTCGCGTCGCGAAGATCTATGATGTTCTCCTTACGGTAGCCGAGCTGCTCGATGAGCAGGGCGGTCACCGCGTCGGCGTCGCTTGTGCCATATTGGTTCGACGGCAAGCCTGAGAGGTAAGTCTGGTTGCCGACCACTACGGCGAGGTTGTCCTCGTTCTTCACGCCCGCCGGGAGGTTCTTGAACACTGTCCGGATCTCCGTGCGCGGTACGGCCGGCGCTCCGCCGGGGTAGACGCAAGCGTCGGGAGAGACACAGATGGTGAGATGCGCCAGCGCCTCAAGTTTGTTGATCGAGGCGAGCGGCATATACGGGCCGACCTGCACGCAGGTCTCGCACCATTTGATGCCGGCCTTGACGGCGACCTTATCGAGCTTCGCCGGCGAAAAGAACGCTGGTTTCGGCAGGCACGCGGTCGGGCAGGGGCCGACGTCGGGCCGTTTGCCGTAAGCTTCGGACAGGAGATCGTAAAGGTCCTGCGGCAGGCAGCGGATCGGCGCATCGATCTGCGCGACGGGCTGCGGCTGTGGCTTGGGCTTGGGTTCCTCAGCCTGTTGCGGCGGGGGTGGCGGTGGAGGCGGAGCTTGCGGCTCCTCCACTTGCTGCGGCGGGACTGCCTGCGGGGGCTCCGGGGTCGCGGGCTCCACCACGACCACCTTGGTGCAGCCCGAGCCACGAGGTACGAAACCAGGCGCACACATGCAGCCTGGGCCGACTTTGATCTTGGGCCAGTCGCAGGAGACGATAGGCTGCACGCATTCGCCATGCTTGCGAGTGTATCCCTCGGCGCAGACGCAGCCCTTGCGCGTCTTGACCTCGGGGAAGTCGCAGGAAACGATCTTTGGCTTTTGCGGCATCACGCAGCCGCGTTTCGTCTTGATCTTGGGCGGATCGCATTTGGCGACCTCGGGGACGTAAATCTTGATGCAGGTCCGCTTCTTGCGTGACCAGGTCATTCCCTCGGGGCAGCCTTTGTTTGGCTGAGTCACGTGCTGCGGCTGCGGTTGATATCGCTGCCGTTCCTGCTGGCGGCGGATCGCTTCATTGAGAAGGATGGTGCCGACGCCGACGCCGACCCCTACGCCTCCACTCCAGCCGCCACCACTACCGCCATGGCCGTGGTAATGCTCGCCTGCGACGGCGCGTTGCGAGTCGGAGCGTAGGGTGAAGAGGGCAAATACAAGCAGCGCGCACGCTGCGAATGCGCACTTAAACGGAAATCGCATGACCGCCTCCCCAGGCGCTCGGCACGGCGGCAGTCATAGCATGTCCTTGGCCAGGATGCGTCTAGAAGTTGAATGTCTTCTGCCTATTCTTGAAACTGCCACAGAATCCGCGGCTTCTGGTCGTTCCGTCACCCCCGTAAAGACCCGCCCCGCTGCGATCCAAACCGGCCCATGCCCGCAAAGCGCCTTCCGGCACTGAAGACAATCTTGAGCGTCATAGGCCTTCTGCTTGTGGCGGTGCTGCCGAT
>JBKOUI010000363.1:0-6025 GCA_046723315.1 Pseudomonadota bacterium
CCGGACACCACGGAGCTTGTCGAGAATGCGAGTGCAAGCGGCCTACCGAAGGGAGCCGTCACCGGCGTCAATGATTCAAAAAAGGTTTCGTATAACGGTCCGTGTCCCCCGACGGGGCGGCACCGCTACGTTCACAAGCACTAAGCGCTAGATACGACGCTGCCGGCCAAGGCGCTCACCAAGGCCGACGTCGAAGGCGCCATCAAAGGCCACGTGCTCGCCCAGACCGAATTGATCGGCACCTATCAGAAGGGCGATCCATAACCGCATTTCGGCATCCACAGGATCGTATCGTTCGGTTTAGAGGGAACTCGAATTTCCTGCCCTTGACTGCGACGCGCGCATCAGCACAGTGGCGCCATGCGCAAACCCTCCTCCCTGGCCTTCCTTCACATTTTCATCATTTCCGTGGCGTCCACCACTCTCTTGGTGCCGAATGCTTTTGCCGCGTGTCAAACCGCAGCGCCTTTTCCCGGCTGGTTGCAAGGCTTCAAGAAAGAGGCGGTGGCGCAAGGGATCTCGCCCGGAGTCGTGTCCGAAGCGCTCGACGGATTGACTTACGATCCTTCAGTGATCGCAAAGGATCGTGGTCAGTCGGTCTTTGCGCAGAGCTTCCTCCAATTCTCCGGCCGCATGGTCTCCGGGAATCGTCTCAGTGTCGGATCGTCCTTGCTCAAGAAGAATGCCGGCACCTTCGCCCGGATCGAGCAGCAATACGGCGTGCCCGGTCCTGTCCTTGTCGGCTTCTGGGGGCTCGAGACAGATTTCGGCAAGGTGATGGGCAATATGGAGACGCTGCGCTCGCTCGCCACGCTCGCCTTCGATTGCCGCCGCCCCGACGAGTTCAAGGAGCAACTGCTTGATGCGCTGCGCGTGATCGAGCGGGGCGATCTGAGCCCGCCTGAGATGCGCGGGCCGTGGGCGGGCGAGGTGGGACAATTCCAGTTCGTGCCGAGCGTCTATTACAAATACGCCGTCGACTTCGATGGCGATGGACGGCGTAACCTGATCAGCAACACGCCCGATGCGCTCGCCTCGGCTGCCAACTATCTCGACGGGCTCGGCTGGAAAGGCGGCCAGCCTTGGCTCGAGGAAGTGCGTGTTCCCGCCGATCTTCCTTGGGATCAAGCCGACGTCACCATTAAGAAGCCGCGCTCGTTTTGGGCGCAGCATGGCGTCACCTACCCCAGCGGCAAGCCGATTCCCGCCGACAACGTGCCGGTCGGGCTACATCTCCCCATGGGCCGCAATGGTCCAGCATTCCTGACCTACCCGAATTTCGACGTCTATCTCGAATGGAACAAGTCGCTGGTCTATTCCACCACCGCGGCCTACTACGCGACGCGTCTTGCCGGCGCGCCCGCGCTCAGCCGTGGCAACGCACCGGTCGAGACTTTGAGCCTGCCGGAGACGAAGGAGCTGCAACAGCTTCTTGCCAGACGGGGCTTCGACGTCGGGAAGATAGACGGGGTGATCGGCGCGAGCACGCGCGACGCGATCCGTACGATGCAGATCAAGTTTGGTTTGCCCGCCGATGGTTATCCGAGCGAGGAGCTTCTGAACCGTCTGCGCAGCGGCTAGGCTTAGAGCCGCGCTACGCCGCTTCGACATTTCGTATTAGGGAGAAGAATCCTTCGGCGAGCGTGGGGTGAATAAACATGGCGTTCTCGAACAGAGTGTAGGGCGCGCCCGCCAGCATCACCATCATCAGCGTCTGAATGAGCTCGCCGCCGTCAGGCCCGAGAATGGTCGCGCCTAGGATGCGATCGTTATCGGCGTCGACCACGATCTTCATGAGACCGCTGGTCTCTCCGCGCTCGATGGCACGCGCGACGTATGACATCGGCAAGCTGCCGATCTTCAGTCGATGGCCCTTTGCCCTTGCCTCGTGCTCGGTGAGACCCACCCGGCCGAGCTCGGGGTCGGTATAGAGGGCGTAGGGCACCAAACGGTTGTCGATGATGCGGTCTTTGCCGTTCACCAGATTGTCGAAGATCACAACATAGTCGTCATAGGAGACGTGGGTGAAGGCCGGACCGCCTTTGACGTCGCCCAGCACCCAGATGCCGGGGACATTTGTCTCGAGTTTGCCATCGTGCTCGATGTAGCCGTTCTTGTCCGTTGCCACGCCCGCCTTGTCCAGGCCGAGATCATCTGAGTTCGGCACTTGTCCGATCGCCATGAGAAGGTGTGTGCCCTTCAGCGTCGCTGTGGTCCCATCCTTTTTCTCGACCATGACCTCCAATCCGTCGGCAGTTTTGGCGACTTTTGTGGCCTTTGCCCCGAGCTGAAATTTCATGCCTTCGGCTTCGAGCGCCTCCTTCAAGCTTTGTGAGACCTCTGGATCCTCGCGCGAACAGACCTGGTCCGAAGGTTCGACCACGCTGACCTCACTGCCGAGACGACGGAACATCTGACCGAATTCGAGCCCGAGATAGTTACCGCCGAGCGCAATCAGATGCGCCGGCAGCTCCTTAAGATCCATGATGTTGCGATTGGTCAGAACCTCGATCTGGTCGAGGCCGGGAATTTGAGCCATGCGCGGCCGCGTGCCGGTATTGATAAAAATCTTGTCGCTGATCAGGGCCTCGCCGTTCACGTCGACCTGATGCGGGGCCGTGAAGCGTCCCTGTCCGCGATAGAGCGTGACGTTGGTGCTGCTGTCGATCTGGTCCTGCACGCCGGCGCGAAACGAGTCCACGATCTCGTTCTTGCGTGCCACCACCTCGGCCATGTTCACCTTGATCTTGCCAGGGTGAACCCCGAACTCAGGCGCGACCTTGGCATAGTGAGCGATGCGGGCGCTCGAGATCATCGTTTTGGTCGGCGTGCAGCCGTAATTGATGCAAGAGCCGCCAACATTGGCTTTCTCGATCAGAGCCACCGACCAACCTTGATCGGCGAGATTAGTGGCGAGCGGCACGCCGCCTTGGCCGGAACCGATGACGATCGCGTCGTAAGTCTTCATGGCTTCCTCTCAACCATCACGTCGCGCGCGATAGAGCGCATGGCACCGGCGCTGGCGGATTGGTCTCTCCAGCCCGGCATACCAAAGCCTGATCGGTTCCGCGCAGGAAATGCTGATGGACGATGAACACCATAGCCGGTCGCTATTGGATTTCGCGGGTCCTACCGGGCCAAATCGAATGATGACAACGCCGGCCTTCGCCAGCCTCGAGGAAGCGTTCCTCTATTGCCGCGACATGGATGCCTCGCTTGCTGAAAGGCTCGAGGCCTTCAGTCTTGCCGCACGCTACCTGACGCCCGGTTTCCAGCAGGCGGTAGACCGGATGGTCGCCCGGCTTAAGGCCTACGACGCTGGGCAAGCGGCGCCGAAGCCGGGCGAGCCCATGCCCCCCTTCGCTATGCCTGACGAGCAAGGGCACATGGTGACCCTCGACGCACTATTGAGTGAAGGCTCGCTGGCGATGACCTTTCATCGCGGCCATTGGTGCCCCTATTGCCGCATCAACACCAAGGCCTTTGCCGAGGCGCAGGAGCACATTGCTTCTGATGGCGGGCGCCTCGCCGCAATCATGCCCGAGCGGCAGCAGTACGCGGCCAGGTTCAAAGCCGAAGGGCGAGTCCGCTATCCCGTCCTGACCGATATCGACAACGGCTATGCGCTGTCGCTCAATCTCGCGATCTGGGTCGGCGACGAGATGCAAAAGCTCCTCGAAGCTCGAGGCCGGCAGCTCCCCGATTATCAAGGCAACAAAGCGTGGGTGCTGCCGATACCCGCAACCTTTGTGATAGCCCAGGACGGGATCATCGCTGCTCGCTTCATCGACCCCGACTATCGCAAGCGCATGGCGATCGAGGATCTATTATTGGCATTGAAAAGAGCCCAATCCCACGGAGGACCGGGGCAGTAGGCCTCAGATCTGCCACGCATTCGGCTGTTCCGGACAGGGGCCGAGTGATATTCAAGGCCTCAGGGCACCTTGGATAATTTTAGCTCTTTGCACGTTTGTGCCGGCAGCCGTCGCCAGGCCCGGGAACTATGTCATGAATTCAAAGCCACTCTCGGTGCTTCTTGAAGAAGCCTTCGTCGAGTGCCGCGACATGGACGCCTCGCTCGCCGAGAGGCTCCAAGCCTTCGCCGACGCTGTCAGACGGCTCGGGCCAAATTTCCAAGATGCGGTCGACAAATTGGTGGCAAGGCTGAAGGAGCATGACGTCGGCGAGAACGCGCCGAAGTTGGGTGAGAAGATGCCGCCTTTCGTCTTGCCCGACGAGAACGGACAGATGGTCAGCCTCGAGGCACTGCTTGAGCAAGGACCCGTGGCGGTAACATTCCACAGGGGACACTGGTGTCCATACTGCCGCATCAACACGCGCGCTCTTGCCGAGGCGCAAGGCCACATCGCGGCACAAGGCGGGCAAGTCGCCGCCATCATGCCTGACCGCGAGCATTTCACCGCTGAGCTGAAAGCCGAATCGGACGCGCCGTTTCCCATCCTGACCGACTTCGACAATGGCTATGCACTCTCGCTCAATCTCGCGTTTTGGGTGGGGGAGGAGATGCAAAACCTGATGTCGAGCGCGGGCTGGGACGTATCGCGCTCGCAAGGAAGCGATACTTGGCTGCTTCCGGTTCCCGCCACGTTCGTGGTTGGCACCGACGGCGAGGTGAAGGCGCGTTTTGTGGATCCCGACTACCGCAAGCGCATGACCATCGAGGACTTGCTATCAGCACTCCGAACCGCGCACTAGGCGGTAAGTCGCGACCAGTCGTAGGCGCGGAGCATCTTCATCATCGCCGAGGCGACCGCAGTCCGCTGCCTGCCGGCGACGCCATAAAGCTGGACGGTGCGCTTGATCTCGATGCCGTCCACGGCGACACGCACGAGGGTCGCCGGGCTTTGTGTGCTGCGCGGCACCAGGGCCACACCGAGGCCTGCTTCGAGTAAGGAAATTAAATCACCATCGGCGCTGACCTCGTGGAACCGGGCAACGTCGAACTCCCGGCCGCGCAAGAGATCGAGCAATTCGTCGGTCGTCTCGCAATAGGTGCGAACCATCAGCCGTTCACGCCTGAGATCATCGAGCGCAACGCTCGAAACCGTGGCCAAGGCATGCATGGAATTGACGATGAGCTGAAGGTCCTCGGTGAAAAGCGGCCAACTGTCGAGCCGTTCCCATTCGTCGCCGATCTTCGCCGCGATGCCGAGCTCGACCTCACCTTGTTTCAGATATTCGAGCACCTCGCCGGCGGTCCCACGCAGCAGCTTCAATTCGAGACCATCGAACAGCTTGCCAAGCTCGACCACGTGTGGCGTGACGAGCGATGGATCGATGGTGCGCGACAGTGCCAGCCTGAGAGAGCCGACCTCGCCTTTCTTGATGGCGGTAGCCAGCGAGCGGGCGCTGATGGCGCTCTCATAGCATTGCTTGAGCAGAGGCAGCATGCGCTGACCGAGCTCGGTCAGCTGGGCTTGGGGCCGCTCGCGCCGGAAGAGGTCGCCGCCGAGCTCGCCCTCGAGCTGCCTGATCGCGCGGGTCAGGGAGGGTTGGGCGACATTGCACTCCTCGGCGGCGCGCGTGAAGTTGAGCGCACGTGCTACCGCGAGGAAATAGCGGACCTGATGCATTTCCATGAGAGACGCGCCCCGCTGCCCTAACTTGTCGATGAGCTCGCCGAAATGGCTGAGCTTACGTTTCTCGCGCGGCTTCGCGGCCGGGCCGGACGGGTTCTGGCCTCGTTCCTCACGATGCTAATGGTCATCGACTCGGAATTGTGGGTTCGCGCCTTTTATTGGGCGAGTTGTACGATTGATCGGACTTTCCCGTCGAGATGATTTGGCAGGCACGCCCGCTTTTTTTGATGCGGCGTGATGCCAGGGAGCACCCGAAACTAGGGCTTTTTCGCCGGGCATAGGCTCCCGGGATTAGCCATAGCGCTCTCCTATCGACTCCTTAGCCAACCGGCATTTCCCGAATGGCGCCCGGCATGAGCATGATCTGGCTCAACAGAGCTCATTCCGGCCCGACAAGGCGCCGGCTAAAGGAGCGCATAGGTCAT
>JBKOUI010000184.1:0-2818 GCA_046723315.1 Pseudomonadota bacterium
CGGGCAGCCACCGGATATTTTTCGGCATCGTCCAGTCGAGGGTCAAAGAAGGTGCCTTTGCCGTGCATTTCCAAATTGCCAACATAGGCATTCCAATAACTGACGGTGCCCCAAGCGCCCGTCCAGGTATGGTTATTGACGCCGGCCAAACCGAAGGCTGGGGGATTTAGCGTAGCTGCCGTTTTGCCGTCAGGTCTGAAGGCCTTACCATCAAGATTAAGTTCGGCATCGAATTTTCCGGGCCCCCAGGCAGTGATGGCTTTTTTGACGTCGGCTTCACTCACCTGAAGCAATTCAGCAAAAGCAGAAAGATCAGGGGCGAGCGCGACAATGGCGCCAATGTCGAGATCACGGTTTGGCCAGCCATCGAGACGATGCCCAATCCCCGGCCTGAAGGCATCGTCCACCGTGGAATGACAAAGCGCACATTGAATGCCCACGGACTTGAGTCGCTCGCCGTCCTTCTCAAAGAAACCTGTCACCCCCACTACGGCGCCAGCCTTTAAAAGAGCCAAGGTGTTCGCCGGGTCATTCAAGTCGACCTTACCGCTTTTGATCCCTGCGGCGACCTTCTCGGGAACAGCATCCATGTCGACTTTAAGCCCAAGTTCGAGAGCTTTCTTCGGACTGAGGCCAGGCCCGGTGCCGCCGTTCTTCTCCCCTTCGATGGCGTGATGAAGTTTGAGTTTTCCGCCCCAAAACTCCTCGCTCCCGAAGGTATCGAATCTGAAGGTTCGCATTCCTTCGGCGAGCAGCCCGTTGGCGTAATCTCTTACGGACTGATCGACTTTAGCGCTGGGAGCTTCGGAACTGGGTTTCTGTCCAAAAGCTACGTGCCAAGACGCCAACAAAGCCGCAACACAGATGCCGACAATCAGCAAATACCATTGGCGGACCTTGGACCCCATGGCATGTTCCTTTTAACCCGCTCTATGAGAGCGAAGCAGTTGGTTTCCGGCGCAACCGATCAGAGGTCGCGAACGCATTAGATGCTGCGTTGGTGCAAAAGGTTCCCGCCTTAGGCAGTGACGTCCTTATCGCTGTGAGCGAGGTCTTCTTGCCTGACGAGGTTCCCCAAAAGTCTAGCGATACTGAACTTCTCCGGCTGGCCCGAAAGGGCGACTCTCGGGCATTTCGAATTTTGGTCCGGCGCCACGATAGATATTTGTATCGCGTCGCGCGAAGCGTTCTCCTGAATGACCAGTGAGCGGAAGACGTCGTGCAAGAGACCTTTATTCGCGCTTTTACCCGGCTTGTCGGCTTCCGCGGTGAGTCGAGGCTATCAACTTGGCTGACGCGGATTGCGCTCAATGAGTCGCGCCGGCGCAAGCGTAGCCATCGTCATCAACTCGGTCTTGAAGTGCTGGATTCCTCCAGCGGTCAACGTGATGCGCAAATCCACGATTCTTTCATCTACCCAGTCCAAGACCCTGAGCGCGCGACTGCTCAGGACCAAATTCGAATGGTTCTGGAGCGAGCCATCGACGGGTTACCTGACGCATTCCGCACAGTTTTCGTGATGCGAGCGGTCGAGGGTTTGAGTACGGAGGAAACGGCCTCTGCCCTAGGTATTCTCCCACAAACGGTAAAGACCCGACTGCACCGGGCCCGGCGCTTATTACGGGAGGTCCTCGGAGAGCAAGTCAGGGCAAATCTTAAGGACGTATTTCCGTTCGAACGGCCTCGATGTGACCGATTGGTAGGCCGATTGCTCGATCAACTCGGGGTGCCCAAGCTACCCGGCCGATCTACCGGTCAGCGGAAGAAAAGCCCTGCTTGAATAGTGCGCATGGTGCAAAGACATGCGGATCGCGGTGACCGGAGCCTATGGCTTTTCAGGTAAATACATCGCGCGGCGGCTGCTCGACCTCGAGCATGATGTGATCACGCTTACAAACTCGCCGCACCGTGCCAACCCGTTCGGCGAATCCGTCAAAGCGTTTCCTTATAACTTCTCAAAGCCGCACGAACTCGAAAACTCGCTTCGTGGCGTCGATGTTCTGATCAACACCTATTGGGTTAGGTTCGATAACCCACCGTATTTCAGCTTTGCGGAAGCAGTGACCAATGCGAAGGTTTTGTTTGACGCGGCCAAGCGTGCCGGCGTCAGACGCCTCATCCACATTAGTATCACCAACCCAGACCGCTACTCTGAGCTACCCTATTTCAGAGGCAAGGCTGAGCTTGAGGAGCACATCAAAGAGACTGGCCTATCTCATGCCATATTTCGGCCGGCGGTGCTGTTTGGCAAGGAAGGCATTTTGATCAACAACATCGCCTGGGCGCTGCGGACTCTGCCGGTATTTGGCGTATACGGGGACGGACGCTATCGACTGCAGCCGATCTATGTTGACGATCTTGCGGCCGCGGCAGTCGCCCGTGTTGAGAGGAAAACCAACGAGACGGTCGATGCTATCGGCCCGGAAACGTTCCGCTATCGCGGACTGGTGGAAATAATTGCGCACGAAATCGGTTCGCGGGCCCTGATCGTGCCGATGCCGCCATGGGTCGCTTTTCAAGGCGTCCGCATGCTCGGCTGGATGGTCGGAGATGTGATCAATACGCGCGATGAGGTCAAAGGCCTAATGCAGGAACGGCTCTACGTCGCATCGCCCCCGCTCGGAACGACCAAGCTCAGTGATTGGGTGGGTGCCCACAACGAAAAGATCGGCCGCCAATATGCCAGCGAATTGCAACGCCGCTTCGATCGCGTTAGCCCTTACCAGCCAAATGACTGAGGCCTTGCGCACATCCGCGATGGGGAAAGCCTTCCGCTATTCCAGAGCTAATACTGCCGCGCGTATTCGGAAGATGGCGG
>JBKOUI010000311.1:0-3792 GCA_046723315.1 Pseudomonadota bacterium
GGGTTATAGAAGATGTTGGTTAGCGTTCCCCATTTGCCCTGCAGGCGCAGCCGGAGCCGCTTCTGCCTCTTCCCCTCGACCACCCAACCGCCGCGGTATTTGGTCTGGTCCTCCCAACGTGTCGGGTATCCGGTGCCCGGCTTCGTCTCCACGTTGTTCCAGTACATGTACTCTGTACCTTTTCGGTCGGTCCAGATGTTCTTGCACGCGATGGTGCAGGTGTGGCAGCCGATGCACTTATCCAAGTGAAACACCATTGAAACTTGCGCTCGGATTTCCATGGGTAGTCCTCCTATGTTCGTGTTCCTTGAATCCTATGACTTGCCGCCGCATCCGCCCACCGCGGGGGCATCGCGTACGGCAACGACGGTGACCTCGAACTCAAGCGTCATGCCGGCGAGCGGGTGATTGGTATCGACTACCACGAAGCCACTCTCTTCGTTGACCTCCGTGATCATTACGTTCTCCACGCGGCGGCCGTCCTCGCTATGCGCGAGAAAACACATCCCCGGTTCGACCTGCTCTACGCCGCCAAACTCCTCGGCGGGCACGCGCTGCTGTAACGCCTTGTCGCGCTCGCCGTAAGCATCTGCGGGCGGCAGGGTCACGACGACGCGGTCGCCCTCCTCCTTACCCTCAAGCGCTCGTTCGAGGGCCGGGAGCAACCGTCCGCCGCCGTGCAGATACTCCAGCGGTTCGTCGCCCCAGACGGCCGAACGGATGTGGCGGATCGCCCCATTGGTGCGCAGCGTGTAATTGATCGTCACGTACTTTCCGCCACTGATTCGGGGCCGCGCGCGCGGCCTGACTTCATGCGAATGAACCCCATGCGAACGAGTCTCATGCGAATTAGTATCATCGGCATGAGACTCAAGCGCACGAGAATCGAGCGCCTCAGTGGCGGCGCCACCTACCATTCCAGCTTCTCCATTTTGCGCACCACGACATGGGTATCGCGCGTAAAGATCCCGGTCGGCCCCCAGTAGTTGAAGCCGTAAGTAAACTGGGCGTAGCCGCCCGCAAGATACACCGGGTTGATTCGGGTGCGCGTCACGGCATTGTGTCCGCCAGCGCGCCGCCCGCGCTCCTGCGATTTCGGGATATAAACCGTGCGCTCGACTGCGTGATAGTACATGCAAGTGCCCGGCTGGATCCGGCGGCTCACATTGGCGCGGGTCACCACCACGCCGTTGTCATTATAGACCTCGACCCAGTCGTTATCCTCGATGCCTACCCGCGACGCGTCGCGGTCGTTGATCCACACCGGATCCATGCCGCGCGACAGCAGCAACATGCGGTGGTTGTCCTTGTAGGTGGAGTGGATGTTCCATTTGCCGTGCGGCGTGATGTAGTTCAACACGAGAGAGCGATCGTCGACACGGCTTTTCACGATGTCGCCGGTCTTGCGTGGCTCAAGCTTGGGCTTGTAGGTCGAGATGTGCTCGCCGAAGTCCAGGTACCACGGGTGGTCGATGTATAGCTCTTGGCGGCCGGTGAGCGTGCGCCACGGAATTAACCGCTCGACGTTGATACACCAGGCGGAGTAAGCCCGGCCGTTGTTCATCATGCCGCTCCAGCACGGGCTCGTGAGCAGGCGCTTCGGCTGGCGCGTGATGTCGCCGAAATTCATGGTGACGTCACGCACGGGATCGGCAATATCCGTGAGCGGAAGGCCGACCTTCTCCTCTTCATGATGGAAAGCCTGCCAGCAAACCTCGCCGTTGGTCTCCGGCGCGGTCGCCAGCAGCGTGTTGGCCGCATCCAGCACGTCCTCGAGGCTCGGATAACGCATACCGCCCCACTCGACGCAACGCATGTGCCTCGGGTCGGGCATCGGCTGAACCGGATTCTCGAGCATCTGATCGTACTGCGGCTTGATCGCGACGTGCACTCCGTTGGCAGCAAGGCCCATTTCGCGCGCCTGCCGGCCGAACGAGATGAACTTGTTGTAGATCTTCGAATAGTCGCGCTCGATCACCCGCAGATGCGGCATGGTCTTGCCCGGCACCGGCGCGCACTCGCCCTCATCCCAGTCGAGAACTTGCGGCTGGGCCAGCTCGTCAGGCGTGTCGTGCGCGAGCGGCGCGGATACGAGGTCGCGCACGGGCTTGGGAAAGGCGAGCGGCGCCATTTCGCTCACCTTGCGCGCGAACAGCTTGAAAATCTCCCAGTCCGTCTTGGATTCAAAGACGGGCGGCACCGCCGCGCCGAGATTATGGATGAACGAGTGCAGGTCGGTCGAGTTGAGGTCGTTCTTCTCGTACCAAAACGCCGTTGGCAGCACGATGTCGGAGTAGAGCGCCGACGAATCCATCCGGAAATTGATGTCGACCACCAGGTCGAACTTTCCGCGTGGAGCCGGGTCGCGGTACTGCACTCTTTTCGTCTTGCCGCTGGCGCGATCGGCGGCGATGGCGTTGTCATGGGTCCCGAGATAATGGCGCAAGAAGAACTCCTGCCCCTTGGCGCTCGACGAGAGGGCGTTGCCGCGCCAGATGAACCACACCCGGGGCCAGTTCTCCGGGGCATCGAGATCATCGATCGCAAAGCGCAGCTTCTTGCTCTTGAGCTGCTCGACGACGCGCCCAATGATCTCGCTTTCGCTCTTCGCGCCGCCGCGCTCGGCCTCGGCCACGATCTCGAGCGGATTGCGGTTGAAATGCGGGGACATAGGCATCCAGCCACAGCGCACCGCCTTCGCCAGAAGGTCGATCGCATGGCCCTTCGCCCAGCGAGGCTTCGGGCACGTCAGGCCGTACTCCGTGAACTCCCTCTCATAGCGCCACTGATCGCCCTGCGAGTAATGCCACACCGGCGACTGCTGGAGCCGCGGCGGCCGCTGCCAGTCGAGGGCCAAGGCGATCGTCCCCCACGGCGCAAGCGGAGCCAGCTTTTCCTGGCCGACGTAGTGGTTCATCCCGCCGCCGTTGCGTCCGCAGCAGCCGCACAGGATGAGCGCGGTGATGGCCGAGCGGTAAATGAGATTATTGTAGTACCAGTGGTTCGCGCTGGCGCCCACGATGACCATGGAACGGCCTTCAGTGAGCTCCGCGGTGCGGGCAAACTCGCGCGCAAACCTTATGCACGTGGCGCGGCCGATGCCGGTGTAACGCTCCTGCCACGCGGGCGTGAAGAGCGCGTTCTCGTCGTCGTAGCTCGACGGGTACTCGCCCGCGAGGCCGCGGCCAACGCCGCACTGAGCAATGAGCAGATCGAAGGCGGTGGTTACCAAGACCTCGCCGTCCGAGGTGGCAATGCGACGCGCCGGCACGCCGCGCGTGACGACGGGCGTTGCACCCTCCGGCACGCCATTGCCAAAATCGTCGAACTCCACCTGGACCACCTCATGGGAGTGGTCGATGAGGCTCAGGGCTGCATCAAAGGAGCTGTTGTCTAGGCCGTCCTCCTGGGACAGATTCCACTTGCCCTTTTCGGGACCCCAGCGGAAGCCGACCTGGCCCTTGGGCATGCGCGGCTCGCCGCTTTTGGCGTCGAGTACCAGCATCTTCCAGTCGCCGTTTTCGACGGCCTGATAGCGTGAGACACGCTTGGCGCGTAGCTTTTGCCCCGAGCGATAACCTTTCCCATCGCGGATCAGTTCCACGAGGAATGGCTGATCAGTGTAACGCTTGAGGTATTCGGTAAAGTAAGGAACCTGACGGTCGACGTAGAACTCCTTGAGGATCACGTGATTGGCCGCCATCCATAGCGCGCAGTCCTGTCCCGCCTGGATGGGGATCCACTCGTCGCAATACTTGGCGATCTGACTGAAATCCGGCGAGAGGACTACAA
>JBKOUI010000293.1:0-2266 GCA_046723315.1 Pseudomonadota bacterium
GCTTATGTGTAACTTGTGGGTGCTAATGTTCCAATTTGGCGCGTAGCCACCACCTATTGTGGCCAGCCCCCAGATTTGTTCTTACGTCGTACTGTTGAATTGAAGGGAGGAACTCTCCTTTGAGCGCACAGACCGGCCAAAAGGCGGTCGATGATGTTGATGTTGAGGTGGCCTGGAAGACCCTCACATCGGCTCCTCGTTCGCAGCTTGTCGATGTGCGCACCCGTGCGGAATGGACCTATGTGGGCATTCCGGATCTAGCGCCTGTCGGCAAACGGCCTGTGCTCGTCGAGTGGCAGACCTTCCCCGATCAGGCGGTGGACCCGCGCTTTGCCGAGCGTCTCGCCGGCGAACTTAAGGCGCTTGGCGTCGGGTTGGAGGACGACCTCTTCTTCATTTGCCGTTCGGGAAGCCGGAGCCTGGCTGCGGCCAAGGCGATGGCGGCGGCGGGATATCGTGCATGCCACAATATCGCTGGCGGTTTCGAAGGACCGCTTGACGACGAAAGGCATCGCGGCTCCGCTGGTGGGTGGAAGGCGGCCGGCCTGCCCTGGCAGCAAAGCTAGGGGAAGAGCAAGCCGTGGGAACGGGTCATGATTGTTCGCGTCGATCTTGTTGACTGCTCTTGTGACATGCGTGCGGTGCGTAGCGGCGCGGACAATAAGAATGGGAAAGAGCAAGAACCGTGGCACAACAAGAGCAGTGCGCACCAAGTGATGCTTGGGCGAGGGTCAAGAGCCGGCTACGCGCTGAGCTGGGAGAAGACGTCTTTGCCAGTTGGTTCAGGGGGGTGGAGGTCGAGGAGGTGGACGACGAGGTCGTGCATCTCACCGTGGCGACCCGCTTCCTCAGGAACTGGCTGCGCTCGCACTACTATGACTTCGTGCTGAGGCTGTCGCGCGCCGAGTGGCCGACGGTCGAGCGGGTTGAATTCACGGTCAGACAACCGCATTTCGGCAACGACGTGCCCAAGGAGCCGTTGCGTCAGCGGCTACCGCTCGCGCCCGTCATTGCAGAGGCGCCTCCTCTTCCGCTGCCGCTTCGTACCGGTTATGGCGGATTTGAAGGCTCGCCGCTCGACCCGCGGCTGAGCTTTACAAGCTTCGTGGTCGGCGCTTCGAACCGGCTCGCTTATGCCGCGGCGCAAGAGGTGGCGGGTGCCTTCTCGACCCCGCAGCCTTTGTTCAATCCCCTGTTCGTGCACGGCAATGTGGGACTTGGCAAAACCCACCTGCTGCATGCGATCTCCTGGGACGTGAAGCAGCGCAAGCCGGAGGCGCAGGTGCTCTATCTTACAGCCGAGCGCTTCATGTCTGGCTTTGTGCAGGCCCTGCGCGCCCGCGATGCGCTCGCCTTCAAGGAGAAGCTGCGCAAGATCGACATTCTCTTGATCGACGACATGGAGTTTCTGCAAGGCCCGACTATCCAGCAGGAGTTCTGCCACACCCTGAACTCGCTGATCGATGGCGGCCGTCAGGTGGTGGTGGCTGCCGACCGGGCGCCGACCCAGCTCGACAAGCTCGACATGCGCATGCGCTCGCGGCTTGGCGGCGGGCTGGTGGCCGAGATCGGGGCAATGGACTACGACCTTCGCCACAAGATCCTGCAGAAGCGCGCGCAAGAGGCGTGTGCCGAGACCAAGGGGCTCGAAATTTCCGACACAGTGCTCGCATTTCTTTCAGAGCGTCTGACCGAGAGCGGGAGGGAGCTCGAGGGCGCGGTGCATCGTTTGCGCGCGAGCTACCAGCTCACCGACGAACCGGTCACCATCGAAACCGCCGAGCAGATCGTGCGCGATCTCATGCGCGGCGCCGAGCCAAGGCGGGTGCGTATCGACGATATCCTGCGCACGGTGTCCAAGCATTACGGCGTTAACCGGGGCGATCTCCTGTCGGGGCGGCGCAACCGCTCGATCGTGCGCCCGCGCCAGATCGGCATGTATCTCGCCAAGCTTCTCACCTCGCGCTCGCTGCCTGAGATCGGTCGCAGATTCGGCAATCGCGACCACACCACGGTGCTGCATGCGATCCGCAAGATCGAGCAGCTGATGAACGACGATAACCAACTCCGCGAGGAGATCGAGCTTCTAAAGCGCTTGCTGCGCGATTAGGGGGAAGGCGCGGCGGGGGGTTTGGCTCGGGCCAAGAAGTCTCCCCGCCCGCTCTTGCAAAATCTGTTCTATCGCGTCAAGTTCGACCGGGAGTTCCTCGCGCCTTATCATGCCTTTGCCAAGGCCGGACCGGAGCCAAAGGTCTTCGGCCAAGCC
>JBKOUI010000008.1:0-2922 GCA_046723315.1 Pseudomonadota bacterium
CGACGGGAACTCGGGCGCCCATCACGGCGATCAAGGCAATCGCGAACGCAGTGTCGGTCGCCATCGGAACGCCCCACCCGTGCGACCACGGCCCCGCAGGGATGACCAGTGCATAGAGAAGCGGCGGCACGACCATGCCCCCGAGCGCGGCGGCGATCGGAAGCGCGGCGGAGCGGCGGCTTGCGAGATGACCGACCGTCATCTCGCGCTTCACTTCCAAGGCCACGACGAGGAAGAACACCGTCAGCAGGCCGTCGTTGACCCAATGGAGGATGGACATCCGAAAGGCTGCGTCGCCCAAGCTCGCGCCGAGCTCCTGGCGCCAGAGCGCCTCGAATGCCGGCCCGACCGGAGAGTTCGTCAAGACAATCGCCGCCAGGGTCGCGAGGACCAGCAAAATACCGGCCGACGGGCCCCAGCTCGCGAAGTCCAGGGCTGCCGTACGGACGCGGTGGCCGAGCGTGCCAAGCATCGCGTCGACGAGAGAGCTTTCGTCCCAGGGTCCATCGTAGCGCCGGCGGTTAATGTAGAAGGCCGGCGTAAATCTCACCCCGCTCGCGCGTGAACTTGCGACGTCCGCCTCGACCCTTGCCCTCGCGCGCCGCACGGCGTCGCTGTCGCCGAGCGCGAAGTTGGCGTTCACGCCAAGATCGGCGGCCACTGCGACGAGGTCGTCCTCTGTGAGCTGCATCGACCTCGTCATCAGCTTGATGTGCGCGGACCAGAACGCCTCGGGCGTCTGGGCAAGCTCAACGAGCTCGGCAGCCCGAAACGCAAGGCTGTTGTCCGTGAGCGGCCTGTGCCGGAAGGCGTAGCAGACGCGGTCGCCGAGTTGGTCGCGGGCTTGCGCGATGCGCTCGTTGGCAGCTCTGCAGTGCGGGCACGCGTAGCTGCCGTATTCGACGAGCGTGATCTCGGCATCGGCGGGGCCGAGCACGTGGTCCTTCTCGTGGTCGACCGGACGGTCGAGGCGACCGGAAGGGGTCATGAGCTCCATCGCTGAACCGCCGGCTACGTTGTCGGCGGAGCCGTCGCTGGGTTGACGACGTGGAATACACCGCCGCTGGATGAGGGCGTGTAGGTGATCTCCCTACCGGCGAGGCTGCTGGCGACCGCCGCCTCGCCGACGCGCGGGAGAAAAAGGCGCACGAGTGTGCCGACACCCAGCCTGCTCTCTATACCTACCGCGCCGCCTCGCCCTTCGGCGAAGCGCTGGACGTTGGCGAGTCCGAGGCCGGTGCCGCTGCCCGCGGCCTTTGTCGTGAAGTAAGGGGTGAACGCCTGCGAGAGAATCTCCTCGGTCATGCCCTCCCCATCGTCCGCGACGTCGATCTCGACGAACCGCCCGATCCCGCGCGCGGACGGCTCGACATTCCGCGCCGCGACGGTGATCGTGCCGCCGTTCGGCATAGCGTCGGCTGCGTTTCGGCAGAGATTCAGCAAAGCGAAGTACAGCTCTTCCGGATCTGCGTTGAAGTCCCACAAATCAGGGGCGATCTCCGTGCGGACCGTGACGTCGGGACGCAACGCCTGGTCTAGCGAGCCCGCCAGCGCCGCCAGGCGACCGCCTGCGACAAAATCGTCGATCGGCTTGGGGCGCGGCCGCGCAGCTCCGAGTAGCTGCCGGCTGAGCAACGCGCCTCGCGTGATCGCCTCCTGCATTTTGTCCACGATGGCCTTTCGGCGCGCAGCATCGCTCTGACGCTCGAGCAGCCGCAGGCCGCTCCCGATAACGGCGAGAAGGTTATTGATGTCATGGACGACGAACTGCGCCACGTCCGCAATCGCCCTCGTCCCCTCCCGGCTGCGGGAGGAGAACACGCCGCGCGTGTCGGGCTGTGGGGCGGTCAGACACAGGACCCCGGAGATCTCGCCGTTCCGTCCAACGAGCGGAATCTCCACGCGCCTGGACGCGATGAGGCCGCTGTCATCATCGCGGACGCTCCGCACCCTCGCGCTGAATGCGCGCTGTACTCCAAGCGCGATGCCGGCGCTGTCCGCGAGCACGACGCCATCCTCCAGCGGCGGGGTTTCGACAGAACCGGAGAATGAAATGCCGATTGTCTCTTTGATCTGCATGTCGGGCCTCCTCACCTGCGATCGTTCAACGCAACGCCGACTTCGGCCCATACACGAAGGCGGGCGACGACAGCTCACAGTTTCAGTCTATGACGGTCTAAAGGAAAATCACCTCTCGCCATGGAGTCGATAGCCGACCGTTATCGCAATAGGCTGAGAGACGCCTGGCGCGCTGCGGCGGCTCTCCATCCGTCTGTGCTCGATGGCTGGGCTTCCCACACTCGTCGATTCAAGTGCCCCATGCCTGTTCGACCCAGCGCCCTTGCCGGACAGCCGCTAGAAGGAGCGGCCGGTCTCGGGAGGGAAGCGGGCGAACCGCGGCTAAGGGGGATCGCCGCGCGCCGAGCCTTTGGGAACCAGTCCGCCTCCGTGCGCCAAGTTGGTGTCCGGTGAGGAAGGTCGGTGCGAATAAAGCAATCCAAATCTCTGCAAATTGTACCGAATGCGTATGCCAGTGGGTCGGCCACATTCGCTATGAGAACTTGCCCGCGAGCGGCCTAAGAGAACGCGACATCGCTGATGCCGATGGAGACCAGCAGCCTTTCGGCTGTGACGCGCCATTGAAACGCCACAGCCAAGGGTCAGCCGCAAAGTCTTTGAGCTCGAGCCCCTCCTGCGGACGAGACTGTTTAATCGGACGAGCCGCAAGGACAAACCCAAGCAACGGTCTCCCGAAACTCGACGCCATGATACATTATCCTCCGATTTGAGGAGCTGGTCGGCACCCTAAGCTCCCCTGCCATCCTTGTTACCGACCACGCAGCGCCATGCCGCAAGTCGCTCAGTCGGATGCTGATTCATCCAGGCGGCGAGCTGCGGTGCGCCCATTAGGCAAGACTGAAT
>JBKOUI010000237.1:0-15196 GCA_046723315.1 Pseudomonadota bacterium
TTTACACAATTCGGCGTTAGCTAGGAGCTTACCGCCGAAAGTCAATCTTTTCTTTGCCTTGGCGCAAGGATTGGGCCTATGAGAGGCCGCCTGCAACACCCACCGAGGAGTGAGACAGATGGCCGCCGCCAAGCGGGGCCCGAGCCCCCGTCCAGGCGTTCTCGACATCGCGCCCTACGTGCCCGGCACGAGCGCGCTCCCCGGCGCGCGCCCTGTAATCAAGCTCTCTTCGAATGAGACGCCGTTCGGGCCGAGCCCGCGCGCCATCGAGGCTTACGTTGCGGCGGCAAGCTCCTTGTCGCGCTACCCCGACGGTTCTGCCCGCGCGCTTCGCGAGGCGATCGGTAAGATGTACGGGCTCGATCCCGGCCATATCGTGTGCGGCGCCGGCTCCGACGAGCTGCTCAATCTGCTGGCGACCGCTTACCTTGGCCCCGGCGACGAGGCGATCTACAGCGAGCACGGCTTTCTGGTCTACAAGATCGCGATCATGGCGCGCGGCGGCACGCCGGTCGTTGCGCCCGAGACCGACCTCACCGCGAATGTCGACGCCATCCTTGCACGCGTGACGGACAAGACGCGTCTGGTGTTCATCGCCAATCCCAACAACCCGACCGGCACGTATATCCCGTTCGATGAGGTGAAGCGTCTTCGCGCCGGCTTGCCGGATGACGTGTTGCTCGTGCTCGATGCGGCCTATGCCGAATATGTTCGCCGCAACGACTACGAAGCTGGCATCGAGCTCGTCGCCACTACGCATAACACGGTGATGACGCGCACCTTTTCCAAGATCTATGGGCTCGCTTATTTGCGCATCGGCTGGGCCTATTGCCCTGCCGAGGTCGCCGACATTCTGAATCGCATCAGAGGCCCGTTCAATGTCTCGGGTCCGGCCATTGCCGCCGGCGTCGCGGCGCTGCAAGACCACGCCTGGGTGCAGCGCGCGGTCGAGCACAACGAGACCTGGCGCACACGCATGACCGATGCGCTCTCCGCCATCGGCCTCGGCATCACGCCGAGCGCTGCGAATTTCCTTCTGCTGCATTTCAGGAAGGGCAACGGCAAGTCCGCGCCGGAGGCAGACGAGTTCTTGCACGACAAGCGGATCATCTTGCGGCGCGTGACCGAGTACGGCTTCCCCGACGCGCTGCGCATGACCATCGGCACGGACGAGGAGAACCGTGCCGTGCTCGACGCGCTCATCTCCTTCATGAGCGCCAACGGCTCGTCCCGCCGATGACCGAACCGCTATTCGACCGCCTCGCCATCATCGGCACGGGCCTGATCGGCTCGTCCATCGCGCGCGCGGCGCGGGTGCAAAACGCGGTGCGCACCATCGTCGCCACCTCGCATTCGCCTAAGACGCGGAAGCGTATCACCGAGCTCGGGATCGCCGATGCGGTGTCTGAGACCAATGCTGAGGCGGTAAAGGACGCAGATCTCGTCATCGTCTGCGTCCCGGTCGGCGTGTGCGGCGAAGTGGCCGAGGAAATCGGCCCGCATCTAAAGGTCGGCGCGACAGTTTCCGATGTGGGCTCGGTGAAGGGCGCGATCGTTCGCGACATGACCCCTCATCTGCCGAACACAGTCAATTTCGTGCCGGCCCATCCGGTCGCAGGCACCGAGCATTCAGGTCCCGATGCTGGTTTCGCCGAGCTGTTCGAATACCGGTGGTGCATCCTGACGCCGCCCGAAGGGACCGATCCCAAGGAAGTGGAGAAGCTCGCCGCGTTCTGGCGTTTGCTTGGCGCCAACGTCGAAGTGATGACGCCGGACCACCACGACCTCGTGCTCGCCATCACCAGCCATCTGCCGCATCTGATCGCCTACACCATCGTAGGCACCGCCGATGAACTACAGACGGTGACGCGGTCGGAGGTGCTGAAATTTTCCGCCGGCGGCTTCCGCGATTTCACCCGCATTGCCGCTTCGGATCCCACCATGTGGCGCGACATCTTCCTCGCCAACAAGAACGGCGTGCTCGAGATGCTCGGCCGCTTCAACGAGGACGTGGCGGCCCTGACCAAGGCGATCAGAAAGGGCGACGGCGAAGCGCTGTTCGAGCATTTCAGCCGCACGCGCGCCATCCGCCGGGGCATCATCGAGGCCGGTCAGGACACGCCTGCTGCGGATTTCGGCCGCCCCCACGGGCATGATGACTGACGCGAGACATGGCTGAGCTGTGGGTGTTCGGCTATGGCTCCTTGATGTGGCGTCCCGGCTTTCCGTTCGTGGCCTCGACGCCAGGGCTGCTCAAGGGCGCACACCGGGCGCTCTGCGTCATTTCCGTCTTCCATCGCGGCACCAAGGAGCAACCTGGCCTCGTGCTCGGGCTCGACCGTGGTGGCGCCTGCCGCGGCACGGCCTATCTCGTCGCACCGGGAGCGGAAGAGACGACCGTCGCTTATTTGCGCGAGCGCGAGCAGGTCACCGACGTTTATGTCGAGGCCCATCGTCCGGTGCGTCTGCTCGATGGCTCAGCGCGCACGGTAAAGGCGCTGACCTACCTGGTCGATCGCAACCATGAGCAATATGCCGGGATGCTCTCTCTCGACGACCAGTTCCGCATGGTTTCAGGCGGCAAGGGCCAGTCCGGAGAAAATGTCGAATATGTGCTGAACACGGTGAGGCACTTGGAGGAAGCGGGCGTCCACGACGCGTTGCTTGCAGCTCTCGCTGCCCGCCTCAGGAAGACCGCCGCGCAGAGCTAAGCGGGCCCGCGTGTGCCGTACTCGCGGCGAGCTGCGTTGACCGTGACGGCGAAGGCCGCGACCACATCGACCATCGACATCAAGGTCAACAGAAAGAAGGTCGAGGTCGCCGCCTTGTCCCATATGAGGAATAGGATGAGAAACGCGGCGAACACCATCATCGATAGCGCAGTCTCGGTGATCGAGGCGCCCCCGCCGCGCGCAGCCTTCAGAAGCTCGACGAACAGCAATCCGATCGCCACGGCGAGCAGGATGGGACCCAGGCCGAGTTGCCACACGCCGCCAGAGGGCAGCGGGATGGAGAAGCGAGGAATGTCGAATCGGCGCCGGCCCCGGCAAAGGCCACATAGGCCAAAAGCGGTATGACGAGGAGCGGCACGGCTGACATCCAGCTTCGCCGCTCGCGCCGCCTAACCGGTCTTTCCTCGGTTGCGGCCTCCGTCATGAGTTTCCGACCGCCTCCTTAAAGTCCGGCGTTCAGCGCCGAAAGCGGAATTAAGCCTCTTCCTTGACTTTGAGCACTTGCTTGCCGCGATAGCGGCCAGACTTCAGGTCGATGTGGTGCGGACGGCGGAGCTCGCCCGACTCCTTGTCCTCGACATAGGACGGCGACGATAGCGCGTCGTGGCTTCGCCGGTTGCCGCGCTTCATGCGCGAAACTTTTCGTTTAGGTACTGCCATAATTGAACCCTGTGGGACCCGGCGATCCTCGCCGAGCTTCGTGGCGCCCTTATAGTGGCATTGATCCGGACTGGCCAGAGGTGGATTAAGCCAAATCGCAAACGCTAGCGCGCGGGCAAAATGCAAGATGCGCGCTGCGCGATGATTGGCATGCGGGCATTGACGGCGCCGGCGATGGCGAGCAGCCGCCTGGTCGGCCTTGCCGGATTGCGCACACGCGGATTGGGCAGCGATACCGCGAGCAGGAGCGCCTCGCGGTGGGTCAAGTCTGCCGCACTCTTATGGAAATAATAGCGGCTTGCCGCCTCCGCCCCGAAGATGCCCGGCCCCCATTGGGCTATGTTGAGATAGACCTCCATCACGCGCTGCTTGGGCCAGGCGAAGGAGAGGAGGTAGGCAAGCGGCATCTCGATCAGCTTTCGCAGGTAGCTCCGGCTGTTCCAGAGATAGAGGTTCTTGGCGACTTGCATCGGAATCGTGCTGGCACCGCGAAAATCGGCGAGCCCGTCCCCCTCCCTGATCGCGTCTCTGACCGCGCCCCAATCGACGCCCCAATGCTGGCAGAATCGCCCGTCTTCGCTGGCGATCACCGCCAAGGGCAAATTTGGCGATATGTCCTCGAGCGGCACCCATTCGCGCTGGAGCGTGTAACCCCTGAGCTTCTCGGCCACCATCAGCGGAGTGAAAGGCGGGTTGATGAAGCGGAACACGACGACGGAAAGAAGGAAAAGGGCGGCGAAGCAGCTAAGAAAAAGGATGATCCGCCTGGTCAATGAGGGCTTCACGCGTCTCTTGGTGCGCTTCCGGGGGCGCTCGCCTGAGACTGCTTGAATCACCATGGCCTCGGGTTTTATCGCTTGGTTGCGGCGTCGGGCAACGCCGTATTAGGGTCATTTTTACGGGCACTTTGCGGCAAAGAGCCGCCTCTTCTATCTCTTTCCCTAACATGGCTTTCTTAAGTGAGCTGGAACGCGTGGGAAGGCTCGTCGAGGGGCAACTCGGCGAGTTGCTTGGGTCCGCCGGCGCGCATGCCGCCGGCGGTGCCAGACTTGCGGAGGCGATGCGCTATGCGGCGCTCGGCGGCGGCAAGCGCTTGCGGCCATTCCTGCTGATATGTTCGGCGAAGCTTTTCGGCGTAAGCGAGGATGACGCGCTGCCCGCAGCCTGCGCGCTCGAATGCATTCATTGCTACTCGCTCGTGCATGACGACTTACCAGCCATGGACGACGACGCGCTTCGCCGCGGGCGTCCCACGGTCCATATCGCCTTCGACGAGGCTACTGCGATCCTTGCCGGCGATGGACTGCTGACGCTTGCTTTCGAGACTCTGAGCGACCAGCATCAGGGCTCCGATCCTGCCATTCGCGCCGAGCTCGTCTCTCTCCTGGCCAAGGCTGCTGGCTGGCAGGGCATGGTGCTCGGTCAAGCGCTCGACCTAGCCGCCGAGCGACAAAGCTTCAGCCGAGACGACACTGCCGCGATGCAGGCGCTCAAGACTGGCGCCCTGTTCCGCTTTGCTTGCGAGGCCGGCGCGGTGCTCGGCCAAGCGAACACGTCAGACCGAGCGGCGCTTGTCGCCTATGCCTCCGCCTTCGGCCAAGCCTTCCAGCTTGCCGACGACCTGCTCGACACCGAAGGTGACGCCAAGGCCCTTGGCAAGGCGGTCGCCAAGGATGCCGGCCGCGGCAAGGCCACCCTCGTTGGACTGCTCGGGGTCGAAGCGGCTAAAGAGAGGCTCGGCGCCCTCGTTGCCGAGGCCGAAGGAGCGCTTGCGCCGTTCGGGGCGCGTGCGGCAATGCTGAAGGACATCGCGCGTTTCGTCGCAACCCGCAGGAATTGAGGAAGGCGCCAACTCGCCATGGCGAAGACCCTGCAGCAAGCCCGAAGGCAGCAGCCGTGGCTGGTTCGCTTCCTGCGCGGTCATTGGCGGCTGTGGAGCTGTGCCGCGGCGGGCCTTGTTGTCTATGCGCTTCTTCCCGTGGAAGGCCTTCCAGTCCCGCGCTTCTTCTTCGCCTGGGACGCCGCGGTCATTCTCTATATCGGCCTGATCTACTGGATGATCTACCACACCCCTGCCGACCGCATGAGGCAGCGCGCGGCAGCACAGGACGAGGGACAAGAGCTTGTTCTAGGCCTCGCTATCGCTGCCGTCATGGTCAGCCTCAGTCTCGTTGTGGTTTGGCTAAGCACGACTCCAGGAAGGCATCCAGACCTCGGTCTCGGACTCGTCGCCCTCACCATCCCGCTGTCCTGGGTGTTCATCCAAACCATCTTCGCGCTGCATTACTGCCATGAATATTACCGGCCCGAGCATCGCGGGGCGGAAGGCGGGTTGCGCTTTCCCGGTGGCGGAGAGCCCAATTATTGGGACTTCGTTTATTTTGCCTCCGGTATCGGCATGGCGGCGCAAGTCGCCGACGTCGCGGTCACTGGCAAGAGGATCCGCAGGATCGTGACCATCCACGCCATTCTGTCGTTCTTCTTTAACGTGACTACCATCGCGCTCACGGTGAGCATCGTGGGCGACGCTGCCTCGAACAATTCATAGAAAAGGCAGGCGCGCTACGAGCCGCAGGTCTTGGCTGGAGCTGGCTGCAACAGAAACAGCGCGTGTTCTGGATTGTCGGCGGCGAGCACGACAAAGGCGTCGAGATCGACTCCCGGAATGAGCGCCAGATGATCGCCGCCGTGAAGCACGATCTTCATGTTCTTGGCGGCTGGCTCGAGCGAGAACTGCCCGGCGTAGAAGCCATCCGTGACACAATTGAGCTTTCCATTCGCCTCGCTGCAGCGCGCGCCGTCGAGATTGGTATAGCTGTCGCCGGCGCCGCGCATCTTGGCGGTGATGGTGGCGAGATATTTGCCCGGGTCCTTGTCTCCTGAGGGCTCGCGCTCTTCGATCGAGAGCGTCATCGCGGTTACCTTTTGTCCGGGATGCTTGGCGAGATGCGCGGCGTCATAGACGCGGGTCCAGCAGCCTAGCCAGGGATCTAGCGCCTCGGTGCTCGACTGCTCCTCAGCCGGCTCCTCCTCGGTGTCCTGGGCATGCGCTATGGGGCAGGCAAAAAGAACCAGCGCGGCAAGCGCAGACAATCCTAACCGCATCCCCCTCCCCCTACTCCGCTGCGCTCCGGCCGATCGTGCCCTGTCCGAAACGCCGTTCAATATAATCGAGCACCATCTGTTTGAAGTCTGCCGCAGCGCCTGGCCCTCGCAGTGTCGCCATCTTCTTGCCGTCGATGAACACCGGCGCCGCCGGCGCCTCGCCTGTGCCGGGCAGAGAGATGCCGATATCCGCATGCTTCGATTCGCCCGGGCCATTGACGATGCAGCCCATCACCGCGACGTTGAGCGTTTCGACGCCTGGATAGCGGCGCTTCCACTCCGGCATCTCGTTGCGGATGAAGTCCTGGATGTCGCGGGCGAGCTCCTGGAAGGTCGTGGATGTTGTGCGGCCGCAACCGGGACAAGCCGCGACTAGCGGTACGAAGCTGCGGAAGCCCATGCTTTGAAGCAGCTCCTGCGCCACTTTCACTTCGAGCGTGCGGTCGCCACCCGGCTCGGGCGTGAGCGAGATGCGAACCGTGTCGCCGATGCCTTGCTGGAGCAACACTCCGAGCGCGGCAGACGACGCCACGATCCCCTTCGAGCCCATGCCGGCCTCGGTCAGGCCGAGATGGAGCGCAAGGTCGGAGCGGTCGGCGAGCATGGAATAGACGGCAATCAGGTCCTGCACGGCGCTGACCTTGGCCGAGAGCACGATCTTGTCTGCGCCCATGCCCAGCTCCATCGCGCGATCGGCGCTGATCAGCGCAGACTGCACGATCGCCTCGTGCATCACCTCGCGCGCGTCCTTGGGCTCTGGCTGCTTGGCATTCTCGTCCATGAGCCGGGTAAGAAGGTCCTGGTCGAGGCTTCCCCAATTCACGCCGATGCGCACCGCCTTGCCGTGCTTCAGCGCAATCTCGATGATTTCGGCGAATTGCTTGTCGCGCTTATCCTTGAAGCCGACATTGCCGGGGTTGATGCGGTATTTGGCGAGTGCTCCGGCGCAGGCTGGATGCTCTTTGAGCAGCGTGTGGCCATTATAGTGAAAGTCGCCGATCAGCGGCGCATCCACGCCGAGAATGTCGAGCCGCTCGCGGATGTAAGGGACGGCAGCAGCAGCCTCGGCGCGATCCACGGTGATGCGTACGAGCTCAGAGCCCGTGCGGGCGAGCGCCGCGACTTGCTTCGTCGTGGCATCGACATCGGCCGTGTCGGTATTGGTCATCGACTGCACCACGATGGGAGCATCGCCGCCAATCGTGACCTGGCCGATCCTGACCGGAATGGTGCGCCGGCGCGCTGAGCTGATCATAGGCTAACGATACATCACATTTGTGGAGGTTGCGCTACCGCGGGAACGTCGGGATGCGCGGTCTTTCGGCGCCTCAACAGCCTCATGAGCAGCGTTGCCGTAGCTGCGCCGGCAAGCGCTCCGGCGGCCGCGGATACAGCCGTGGGAAGGTCGGGAATGCGGTCTGCGGTGAGACTCTGGAGGGCCTCTATGGACGCGGCCAAGACCATGATCGCGCCAGCCACAAGGATCGGTCTCTGCAAGGCGAGGCAAAAGATCATAGTCACCGTGAAATAGGCGAGGAAATGCTCGACGAGCCAGTGCAGCCCGAGACGGACCTGCCAGGCCACGGGCACAAGCGAATCGGCCGCGATCTCCGCAATCAGAATCGCGCCGATAACCGCAAACCATCGCGGCAATGAAGATGCCATTACCCATTTTAGCAGTTTCGTTATGGTCGGGCTTGTCCCGGCCATCAACGATTTGCCGTGTCAGGCAGACAGCGCGGCAGTCAGAGCGCCCATGTTGTGGCGGAACATGTCGAGGTAGGTGGGCGCGGGGCCATCAGCCGGCGATAAGGCGTCGGTGTAGAGCTCGCCACCGATCTTCGCCCCGGTCTCCGACGCGATCTGATCGAGCAGGCGATGGTCGGTGATGTTCTCCATGAATACCGCCGGAATATGCTCGGCCTTGATCTGGCGGATGATCTTGGCGACATCCTTGGCTGACGCCTCGCTCTCGGTGCTCACACCTTCCGGCGCGATGATCTCAAGCCCGTAAGCCGCTCCGAAATAGCCGAAGGCATCGTGGCTCGTGATGATCTTGCGCCGGTCCTTCGGCAGCGTCGCGAGCTGAGCCTTCACGTCGGCCTCCTCCTTGGCGATCTCGTCGAGATATTTGGCGGCGTTCGCCTCGTAGACAGACTTGCCCTCTGGATCGACGGCGATCAGCCCGTCGCGGATATTGGCGACGTAGAGTTTGCCGTTGGCGAGGCTCTGCCAGGCATGCGGGTCGGTGATGGTCTTCTCGTCCTCGACCATGGTGCGCGGCTTAACCCCGGTCGATGCGACTACGACCTTGCCCTCGAAGCCCGAGGATTTCTCCAACCGGTTCATCCAACCCTCGAAGCCGAGCCCGTTGGTGAACAGGATCTGCGACGCGGCGAGATTCTTGGCGTCGGCCGGCGTCGGCTCATAGACATGCGCGTCGCCGTCGGGGCCGACCAGGGTGATGACCTCGACGCGATCGCCGCCGACTTGCTTCACCATGTCACCGAGGATCGAGAAGGAGGCGACAGCCTTCACCTTGTCGCCCGCGCTAGCGCCGCCGGCAAGACCAAGCAGGATAAGCAGCGCCAATCCAATCGACATGACGATGCGATGTTTCATGACACGAGACTCCCTCAGGTTGAGATCACGCTTCGAGATGCTTGCGCGGCAAGAGGCCCCACATAAGGCCGCCTTTGGCGCCGACCAGGACGGAGACGAGATAGAAGAGGCCGGCGAGCAGGATGATCGCGGGACCGGTCGGCACGTTGGCGTAATAGGAGACCAACAGCCCTGTGAGGCTCGCCGCGAACGCAACGAGGACGGCGACGAGAATGAGCCCCGAGACGTCATCGGCCCAGAAGCGGGCCGTCACGGCGGGAAGCAGCATAATGCCAACCGCCATCAGCGTGCCGAGCGCCTGGAAGCCGCTCACTAGATTGAGCACCACCAGGACGAGGAAGGCAAAATGCGTAGGTGAGCTCAAATTGCTCGTCGAGCGCAGGAATTGCGGATCGAAACATTCGAGCACGAGCGGGCGGTAGATCACCGCAAGCACAAGCAGCGATAACGTGGAGATCGAGGCCACGAGCAGCAGCGCGTGGTCGTCAAGCGCAAGCACCGTGCCGAACAGCACGTGCAGCAGGTCGATGTTACTGCCCCGCACTGAAACGATCAGCACGCCGAGCGCAAGCGACACGAGATAGAAGGCGGCGAGACTCGCGTCCTCGCGCACCACCGTGGAGCGCGCAACGAGCCCGGCAGATAACGCCACGGCTAGTCCCGCGGCGAAGCCTCCGAGGCTCATGGCGAACAGCGACAGGCCCGCGAGCAGATAGCCGACCGCGGCGCCGGGAAGGATCGCATGGCTCATGGCATCGCCCATGAGACTCATGCGCTTGAGCATGAGGAACACGCCGATCGGCGGTGCGCCGAGCGACAGCGCGAGGCAGCCCACGAGCGCGCGGCGCATGAAGCTGAACTCGATGAAGGGCTGGGTGACTGCGTCGATCATGCCGGCTGCCGCTCCTTCGTCTCATCATCGCGCGCGCAAATCTCGGCATCCTCGTCGAAGGCTTCGACCAGCTGCTGCGACTTGGCAAGATTTGCCGGAGTCAGCACCTTGCGCGTCTCGCCCCAGGTCACGACCTCCCGCGCCAGGATCAGCGTCGTCGGAAAATGCGCGCGCACCTGGTCGATGTCGTGCAGCGCCGCGAGCACAGTGCGGCCCTCGCCGTGCCAGCGCAGGATGAGGGCGATCAGATCGGCGACGGTGCGGCTGTCCACGGCGCGGAAAGGCTCGTCGAGCAGGATGATGGAAGCGTCCTGCAACAGGAGCCGCGCGAACAGCACGCGCTGGAACTGGCCGCCTGATAGGGCTCCGACAGGACGGTCGCCGAGATCCTGAAGGCCGACGGTGGCAAGCGCTTGGACAACGTGCGCCTTGCGGGCTCCGTCGAGGCCGCGCCACGCGCCGATCTCGCGCCATAGCCCCATCGCCACGCAATCGAACACCGAAATCGGGAAGCTGCGGTCAATCTCGATCTGTTGCGGCAAGTAAGCGACGTCGCTTTTCTTGAAGCTGTCCAGCTCGAGGCTGCCGCCAAGCGGCTTCAGCTCACCGACGATGCCCTTGAGCAGAGTCGACTTGCCGGCGCCGTTAGGCCCGACGATGGCGAGAAGCTCGCCTTTCGTCACCTCGCCGGTGATGTGATGCACGGCGGGATGGCGATTATAGCCGAGGGTGAGATCGCTGAAGGTGATGGCAGGCTCGGGACGCGGCGACATGGTCAGGTCAAGGCCCAAAGCACCGCGGACCACAGCAGCGCCGCTGCGGCGGCAACCATCATGAGGCGTGCAAGCAATGAAAGACGAAGCAGCGAGAAGACTGGAACATGAACGGAGTCGACTCGCGCACCAGCATGGTCGAACTGATGAACCGCGCCCGGGGCAGTCGCGACCAGCGCAACATGCCGATGGTGCCGCTCTCCCCTCCCAGTCCGCATCTTGCTGATCCTTGCTGAGGCCGCGAGTTATGAGGAGCGGCAGTCTCTACACAGTCCGGCGAGCTCGAGCGTTACCTGCTCCACCGCAATCTCCTTGGGCGCGAGTCCAAGGAGCGCAGCCTGGTCGTCGTCGGAGAGCGGGATCTCGACCACCTTTCCGCATTCGCGGCAGATGGCGAAAGCGAGCTTGCCGTCACAGGCGCCGTGTCCACAGGCGATGAAGGCCGAACGCGACTGGAGGCGGTGCACCATGCCTTTGTCCATGAGCTCGGCAAGGGCGCGGTAGACCGTCGGCGGATGCGAGATGCCTGCGATCCTGACCTTGTCGAGGATGGCATAGGCGCTCATGGGCTCCTTGGCTCTGCGCAGGCAGGACAGGATTTCGCTCTGATTGCGCGAAAGCTTGGGGGCGTCGTGGTGATGGGCTGCGTTCATAACTAAATGATATAACATAACATCAGAGCGGCAGGTCAAGCCGTCTCCATCTCGCACCGCGGCGTCCGTTTCGGAAATCGGTCCGAAATCCCCAGGAACCCGCCCTTCCCTGCGTCGTTTAGCCTCAAACCCCGCCGTAAAGGCCGAAAACTGGGGCGCGGCTTGGCGGCTCAACGCGAGGAAACGCCATGACGAGACCGCTAACGATTTTCGTCGCCGGCTTTGCCCTGGGGGTCTGGGCCTTGCTTGGCACCAACGACACCGCGCAAAGCGCAGAGCCGCCGGCAAATGCCCCTTCGGCCCAACCGGCCACACCCGCTCCGGCAACGCCTGCGCCTGACGGGCAAGGCGCGACAACCGGAGGAGCGCCAGCAAGTCCTGGCGCCGCGCAGCCCCAGGCCGGCCAACCTCCCGCTGGAGGTGGCGGTCAGGCTGCGGCAGGCGGCGGAGGTAACCCGCAGGACATCGCCAGGAGCGCCGAGAAGGGCTCGCTCAAGAGCCCGTTTCAGGACTTCAAGAAAGTGGCAGACGAAGGCCACCAGAAATTCATGTCAGCCGGCTGTAACGGCTGTCACGGCGGCACCGGCGGCGGCGGCATGGGTCCGCCTCTGACCAACTCGGTGTGGGTCTATGGCAGTGACGACGACACGTTGTTCCGCCTCATCTCGCTCGGCTCGGATGAGCTGAAGAAGATGGGCTTCAACCGCAAAGGCAGCGAGAACGTGGTCGGGCCGATGCCTCCGATGGGCGGCGTGCTCAAAGACCCGGATAGCGTGTGGAAGGTGATCGCCTGGATCAGGTCGATCAATCCGTCCTCGGCAGGCGGTGGAGCGGCCCCATCGGCGTCGGCAGCGCCTTCCTCGGCACTATCATCGCCCGCCGGCCAGTAGCGGCTAGCGACCGGTAGTCGACAAGTTTCAAGCGTTAGGGACCGGCCCATGCGCCGGCCCCTTTGCTTTGCTTTGCTTTGCTCAGCTCATTCCGTCTGCAATTGAGCCATGCGCGAACGCATCGAGATCATCGAGGGCGATATCACCAAGGTCGATGTCGATGCCATCGTCAACGCCGCCAATAAGACTCTGTTGGGCGGAGGCGGCGTCGACGGCGCAATCCACCGGGCGGCAGGCCCGGAGCTTCGCGCCGCCTGTGCCAAACTCGGCGGCTGCGAAACGGGGAGCGCCAAGATCACGCCGGGCTTCGGACTGAAGGCGCGCTACGTCATCCACACCGTGGGACCGGTGTGGGGCGGCGGTGGGCGAGGCGAGGACCGGCTGCTCGCCGCCTGCTACCGCACGAGCTTCGCGCTCGCGCGCGAGCAAGGGCTCGCCTCGATTGCCTATCCCGCCATCTCGACTGGAGCTTACGGTTTCCCGCCCGATCGCGCCGCGCGTATCGCCCTTCGCACTGTGCTCGCGGCACTCGCCAAGGACTCTTCGATAGAGCGCGTCGTGTTGTGTTGTTTCGGCGCAGATTCGCGCGAGCATCATGAAGCCGCGTTCGCCGAACTCTCAGACGAGCGGCCTTAAGCATCGAGCAAGCCTAGGGCCTCTACCTCGGCGAATTCGCCTTCGATCAGGCGCATCCCGATGTCCCGCCGATAGCGCGCATTGGCGACGACAACTTTGTCCGCCAATGCATTCGCGGCGTCGCGTGCAGCCTCTATGCTCTGCCCGGTGCCGGTGACGACGAGCGTGTAGCCGCTCGCGCCGCTCGTGACCAACACGCCGTTCTGCATTGCGACTTCGCCGTAATGCACATGTCTTCGTTCGGCCGCCGAAAGGTCGCCGTCGAACAGAACCGGCAGCCCGACCGGAACCGGCACAGCATCGCGGTAATAGGGAAAAGGCGGCGTGGTGATGACGATGCCGACGGCAAAGCCCGGCTCCGTGTCGAACTCGAGCGGCGAGCGGCTGAGCATGGCGCGAAACAGATTGGCCCACGACGTCCTCTGCAATGGATCGAGAATGGCGTAGCCGGGATAGCCGAACCGGCAGGTGAATTCGAGCGGACAGATGCCTTTCTTGCTGACGATGGTGTTGAGATTGATGTAGCCGCAATAGCCGTTGGCCTTGAGCAGCGGCGCCATCTTGGCGAGCGTGCGCTCGAAGAAGCGGTGCGAGCGCGCGTAGGTGACGACGGTGCCCATCTCACCGGTAAGCTCGCCGAGATCGCCGGGAAAGAAGCGCTTGTGCTCCCAGTCGAGACAAGCCGGCGCGAGAAAATCTTCGCCGTTGAAATAGGCGCCGACCCCCATCTCCACGCCTTCCACGAAGTCCATCAGGATGAAGCTCGATGCGGTGATTTTTCCGCCCGCCGCGAGCGCGGCCCGCACATCGGCGCCGGCTTTGTGGCGGCCGACGAAACTCGCGACATCGGCGCCGTTCGATTTCAGGACGTAACGTCGGGGCCGTTCATCGATGAACCGTTTCGCCTCTTCGATGTCGGAGAATTCAAAGACTGGCACGGTTGCGAGACCGAGGTCGGCGAGTACGCTCTGAGCGTAGGCGCGATCATTCTCGAGCCTGGTGCCGTAGGACCCGCCGCCAATGACGTTGTATCCCTCACGCCGCAGGCGATCCTGGATGTCGCCATAGCCCAACCCAACGTTCTCAAAGAGGATGCATCCCTCTGGGCCTGCCGCGCGCACCCAGTCAAGCTCAGCCTGCCAATCAGCGACGCGCTCGATGAGACCGGCCAGCGTGTCGCGGCACAGCGGATAGCCGATGAAGATCTTGACTTCGTGGCCGTCTGCGGCAAGCCGCAGATAGACGTCGGCGAGATCGGCGCCCTCACCGATCCCTAGGAAACGCATCCGAAGTTCTCTTGAGGCTTAGGCTGCCGCTTTGCTCGGTGCCTGGTCCAAACCGAAATGCCGGCGGTAGCGGTCGAAGCAGCGGGCGCCGTGCCACAAACGAATGATAGCGCCTTCTCCGATCGCCTGAGCGCGGCGTGGATCCTCGCCCACGAGCGACCGCAGCACCTCGCGGTTCCAGCATTCCGAGTGTTTGATGTCGAGCACGGCATGCAGCGTGAAATAGAGACGCTTCTTGGTCGGGATGCGCAAGCGTTTGAGACCCGCATCGACAAAGCCCGCGCGCGTCGGCGCCGTCATCTCGATCACGCCGAGCGCGCCGATCGACTGAAAGCAATAGCGGCGGCTGCGCGCCAAAGCCAGCATTGCATTGCCAAGCGCCAGCGACTCGGGCACCACCCGCTCAGGCCGTGCGTCGACTTCGAGGTGATTGGCAAGTCTCTCGAGCAGGGGACCATGCATGGCGCTCTCCCGCCCACGGCCCATCTCGTCCCAATAGTTTCGCGCCATTTCCAATTTCGCGGTGATGGGCATCTTCACCTGAGTCAGCGCGAGAAGGTCGTCGAAGCCCGCTTCTCCCGCAACCTCCTGGGTCACGAACCACAGCATGTCTTCGAAGGTTGCGCTCTCGGCGAGCCACGGGAATAGCGCATCGCCCTGGCCGGGACCGATCTCCTTGAGCTCTTCGAACCAGGCAATGAAATCGTCAACGCCGCTCGGTACGTCAGCCACAAGCGGAGCGATCTCGCGGCGCACCGCCTCGACATATTCGCCCTCGGCGCGCTTCACCCGGTCATATTCGTCGAGCTCCTCGCGCCAGGCGTCGTTCGGAAATGCCGGCTGGAGCTGCCGGCCATTGTATTTCGCAAGCTCGGTCTGAAATCGTTCGAAAGCCGGTCCTTCAAGCTCGGCAGCGGTCTCAGTCCATGAAAGATCATGGGTCACGC
>JBKOUI010000157.1:0-4653 GCA_046723315.1 Pseudomonadota bacterium
GAAGATTGGCGCGTCGTGCTCGACAGCCCCTATAACCGCCGCATTAGCCCGGGCAACACCGAGATGATCGTCGAGGTCCGGCGGCGGGGGATACGCGCCTCAAGACTGGCGCCAATCCCTCAGGCAAAACCGTTCTCGGCACGCTCAACAATTGTGCCGGCGGAAAAACGCCCTGGGGCACCTACCTCACTGCGGAGGAGAATTTCCACGGCTACTTCTGGTCGAACCATTGCGTGCCGGGTGGAGCCCGGCCGAAGGGACTCGGCGGCGACCAGGCCAAGAGTTATGCGCGCTATGGCATTCCCGGCTTCTGGCAGGCTTGGGGGAAGTTTCAGGACCGTTTCAATGTCGACAAGGAGCCGAACGAGCCGAACCGTTTCGGCTGGATCGTGGAAATCGATCCCTTCGACTCGCGCTCCGTGCCGGTGAAGCACACCGCTTTCGGCCGCTTCTGTCATGAAGGCGCGGAGTGCGTGGTCAACAAGGACGGCAGCGTCGTTGTCTATAGCGGCGATGACGGGCGCGGCGAGTATGTTTACCGCTTCGTCTCCGCGGGACGCTACGACCCCGACAATCGCGCGGCCAACATGACGCTATTCTCGAGCGGCACGTTATCGGTCGCGCGTTTCGATGCCGAGGGAAAAGTCACATGGCTCCCACTCATCTTCGGCCGGCAATGGCTGACCACGGATTTCGGTTTCAAATCTCAGGCCGATGTGCTGATCGATGCTCGGATTGCCGCCGACCTCCTGGCGCCACCCGCATGGACCGACCGGAGGACGTGCAGCCTAACGAGGTCAACGGCCGTCTCTATGTCATTTTGTCCAACAACACCAATCGCAAGTCGGATGAACTGAACGCCGCCAACTTGCGCGCCGACAACGCCTTCGGCCACATCATCGAGATGACGCCGCCTGACGGCGACCACGCTGCCGATACGTTTTCCTGGGAGATACTGGTGCGCTGCGGCGACCCCGCTGTGGCCGCGGTTGGGGCATTATGGAATCCGGAAACGTCAAGCAATGGATGGTTCGCCTCCCCCGATAATGCCGCGGTCGACAATCGGGGGCGGCTGTGGGTCTCGATCGACCAAGGGGAATACTGGCCGCGCACAGGTCGGTCTGACGGCCTCTATGCCCTGGAGACGGATGGCGAGCGGCGCCGGACGTCCAAGCTCTTCTTCCGCTGTCCCATTGGGGCCGAGCTTTGCGGCCCCTGCTTCACGCCCGACGGCGAGACGTTGTTCGTCGCGGTGCAACATCCCGCCGCCGATGGGGCTGAGGCTTTGATCGGCTTCGGCCGTCCCTCGAGTTTCAAGGACCCGGCGACACGCTGGCCAGATTTTGATTCGAAGATGCCACCGCGCCCCTCTTTCTCGCCATCACCAAGGACGGCGGCGGCAAGATCGCTTGATTCTTGTCCAATTAAGACGTGCGTTCTGTGCCTTGTAAGTCCGCTTTTGACCCAAAGCAGACATTCATCGTTCTCCAGCGACGGTCAAACCGTGGTGCGGGGGCAGAGGCTAGGTGGCGAGCTGGTGTCCAGATGAATTGATGTCACTCCGCGGACTCAGCCGCGCAAGCGCCAGGAGATTACGGCGCTGCTACGCCAGAGGATCATCTACAGGGGAATGCTTCATTGAGTGCCTGTAAAACTAGAAGGTTGGCCGCCGCCTGTCGCTTCTCGGGGTGATTGTTGAGCCACAACTTTACGGTATCCACCACGTGCTTTCCGTCTCCGCCTTGAGGAATGCAGAATGTTCCAGCGGGGCTGCGCGAGCTTGTCACGCCCAAGATGTAGCCAATGCAGGTGGGTACGTTTTCGCCCTGGCAGAAACTGTGCAACTGACTGCCCGTGTAAAAATCGACGAGTCGACTTTCCCCCGTCGCTGTCGCAACCATGAGGCTGTTCAGCAGTAGGGCCCAGCGAAATCGAGTCATGGTCATCGCCATTATGTCGCCATGGGCGGCCTCACACTATCCAGCCCTCCACCGCATGGTTGTCCGGCAAGTCCTCGGACGCCACAAGAAGCCATGGCCCATCTGCGGATTTCCTAACATTAGTTGCGTAGGACCTATCAGGGACCGCTACGATGATGTGGTCATCATGCAGGTCGAGAACCAAATCAGGTTCAGAGATTGGACGAACACACCTTCACCGGGCGTGCCGCTTCAAGTTAATGACTATGCCCCCGTTCCATGGGCGCCGTCTGAAGTGAACGCTTGAATGAAACATTTAGCGGCCAAGTGCGTAAAAAGGGTGTGAGGCCCGATAGCGTCTCCGTAATATTTCTTCCGCAATCGCTTTCTTTCGGTGTCCTCCTTCCCGCCAGCTCTTTTAACTGGTCATTGCTATACTTCCTGAAGGTCGGGCACGACTATTTCTCAAATGGCGGATGAAGGTTTCACCGTCGGTGGCTTTTATCTCGGCGAAACGTTTGGCAACACCGGGGGAATCCATGAGGGGGAGACCTACGACGGCGTGCTTTGGACTTATGTTCGGAGGATTGCCGTGTGATCTCACGAGGCAGCTCCACGACGCCGGCCTGGTGTGCGTGTGGCACTCAAGCCGGGGGGCTTCTTGAGATTTGCTACACGGCGCAGCTTAAGACAGGCTGGACACTACAGCCAGATTTCCAATACGTCTGGCAACCCGGCGGGAGTGTTCCCGAGCCGTCAGGTAAAGGAATAGTGCCGAACGCTGCGGTGTGGGGGTTGCGCACGACGATCAATTTCTAACCTCCGTCAACGTCTAGGAGGACGTCATGGCGAACAAGCAGAGTTTCGCGCCCGAAGAGTGGACCAAGATCCTGGAAAGCACCATGCTGGCTGGAATGGCAGTTTCATCGGCGGACCCGAGTGGATTATGGGGCTTAGTGAAAGAAGGCTTTGCGAGCACTTTGGCCCTGGCCGCCGCAAAGTCGGATGCCCATTCTAATGAACTGGTGAAAGCTGTTGTCGCGGAGTTCGAGACCCCGGAGGGACGATCCACTGTGCAACAGGCACTGCGAAAGCGGTTTACCGGTGCTAAGCCGGCCGACGTCGTCCAGGGCTCGCTTGAGATTCTGCGGGAGGTGTCGACGATCCTAACAGCCAAAGCGCCTGGCGATGCATCTGCCTTCAAGGCTTGGTTGACCGACATCAGCCGCAAAGTGGCTGAGGCATCATCGGAAGGTGGAGGCGTACAGGTAAGCGACGCAGAGAAGGCTACACTCGCCGAAATTTCTAAGGCCTTGGGGACAAGCACGTAAGTCGAGTCAGGATCCTCAGATCGCGCGGCCGACTCCGAGTTGCCGATGCCGAGGGTTGCCTGCCCAACGACCGCTTCTGGAACGCCAGGGGGCTCGGCTGATCCGGCCGTGACGCGGCTGCAAATCGACCTTGGCGAATGTCTGCTATTGGCACAAAGCAGACATGCTCATTGCGCTGACGATGTCCGCTTTTGGGGGCAAAGCGGACAGTGACAACCACTGCTTACACGGCCTTAGGACGCAGGGCTCGCACGGATGTCTACGCGACGACCCCGCCCTATCGTGAGCGGGAGGCCGAGCGAGATACCTTTAACTCCGACGACTTCATTTTCGGGAGGCAGGGAGGCGCTGACACGGTCGTCGACTTGAAGAAGGAGGGCGGCTCCCTGGCGGTCTGGTTATTGGCATTGAACGGAATCGCTGAAGGTGTCAGCTGCTTAGCCGGACACAATGACCCGGCCTATTTCTGTGCTAAGATAAACCTCACGCTTCGGGGTTTGTTTAAGATGACGGCGGACGGTCATCGTGCGTGAGTTTTGTAACGAGGAGGTCGTTATGGCAGACACCAGAAGGATGGACGAGGAGGCTAGCAGGATAGGAGAGGAAGTTCAGGAGACGACCCAGAGAATGGGGCGCGAGTACCAAAAGGCTGTCGAGCGTGGTTTCGAGACAGCGAGCAGGTCATTCAGTGAAGCCAACAGAGGCTTCCAAGCCCTTGCTGCTGAACTGACCGACTTCTCAAAGCGGCGTTGGGAAGATGTTTTTCGTGCTTGGGAGCAACTCCTCCGTGCCCGACATTTCGGAGACGTGGTCGAAGTTCAGGCGAAGTATGCTCAAGGGGCATTTGAAGCCTATGCCTCCGAGATGTCCAAACTCGGAGAAATGTGTTTGAGCACGGCCCGCAGTGCCTCCAAGCCAGTCGAAGACGCTTCAAGAAGGTTCCGTTAGTCGAAGCTTTCAATGGCGAAGCCACTCAAGCTCCAGATCGTCGAGCAAGCTCGAGCTCTCATAGTAGATGAAAGTCACTGGTGTCGTGGTGAGCTTGCCCGCGACGTGAATGGCATGGGCATTTGTCCTATGTCCGACACAGCGGTGAAGCGTTGCGGTCTAAGTGCTCTAATAATGGCGGCTTACCAGGTCACCAATGACCGCTGGGAGGCGCATGATCTTGCCATCAAAGCCATGCGGCCGCTGCACGGCAGTGCCACACTTGTCAACGTCAACGACGTGAGGGGTCATGCTGCGGTGCTGGCGCTGTTCGATGAAGTTATCGCGGCGGCCTAGCTAGAACTTTGCGTCGCGTTGTAAGGATCGCGCCAGGAAAATCGGAGAAGAACATGCTCAGGCTCGCACCTTTTGTGGCGATAGCACCTTTTGTGGCGATATATGTCGCAGTCCTATGT
>JBKOUI010000086.1:0-4333 GCA_046723315.1 Pseudomonadota bacterium
TGCTCAGGGTGCTCTATAGCCACGTGACCTATCCAAGCCAGCAGGACTGGTCATTGTCGGGCCTCTATTGGGCCTCGCAGAGCGACCTAATCTCCTTCGTGATCTTCATGCTGGTGCCCCCGCGACCTGCCTATGCCGCACTCATCGTGGCGGCCGCCTTCTACATCGCGCTGTTCGGGCCGCGCGAGCCGAAGACCGTCGAGATTTGAACTCGCCTCGCATTTGAGCCTGCACGCATGCTCTGCTAGAGCTTAGCGCCTCTCCCGCATCCTTCCTCGCGGAAAGGTTCCTACGCTCGCATGATCCCTCGCTATAGCCGCCCCGAGATGGCTCGCATCTGGGAGCCCGAGGCGAAGTTCCGCATCTGGCTCAAGATCGAGACCTATACCGCCGAGGCTATGGCCGAGCTTGGGCTCATCCCGAAGCATGCGGCCGACGCCGTGAGGAAGCGCGGCGGTTTCGACGTCTCACGCATCGATCAAATCGAGCGCGAGGTGAAGCACGACGTGATCGCTTTCCTCACCTCGGTGGCCGAGCACGTCGGGCCTGAGGCGCGCTTCATGCATGCGGGCCTTACTTCGTCGGACGTGCTCGACACCTGCTTCAACGTGCAGCTGGTGAAGGCGGCCGACCTCCTCATTGCCGATGTCGACGCGCTGCTTGCCGCGCTCAAGGCCCGTGCCTTCGAGTTCAAGGACACGCTGACCGTAGGCCGCAGCCACGGTGTCCATGCCGAACCCACTACATTCGGGCTCAAGCTTGCGAGCGTTTACGCCGAGTTTGCAAGAGCCCGTGAGCGGCTCGTGCGCGCCCGCGAGGAGGTTGCGACCTGCGCCATTTCTGGTGCGGTCGGCACGTTTGCCCATGTCGACCCACGCGTCGAAGCCTATGTCGCCAAGAAGCTGGGCCTCACGCCGGAACCGATCTCGACTCAGGTCATTCCGCGCGACCGGCATGCCGCCTACTTCGCGACGCTTGCGGTCGTGGCAAGCTCGATCGAGCGGCTTGCAACCGAGATCAGGCACCTGCAGCGAACCGAGGTGCTGGAGGCCGAGGAATATTTCAGCGAAGGCCAGAAGGGGTCGTCGGCGATGCCGCATAAGCGGAATCCGGTACTCTCGGAAAATCTGACCGGCCTTGCCCGAGTCATCCGCGCCTACGCGCAGCCGGCATTCGAAGACGTGGCGCTCTGGCATGAGCGCGACATCTCCCACTCATCGGTCGAGCGGGTGATCGGCCCCGATGCTACCATCGCGCTGGATTTCGCCCTTGTACGCCTCACCGGCATCATCAAGGGCCTCGTCGTCTATCCAGAGCGCATGAGGGCAAATCTCGAGCGGCTCGGCGGGCTGATTCATTCCCAGCGCGTGCTGCTGGCGCTGACGGAAGCAGGCGTGCCGCGCGAGGAGGCCTATCGGATGGTGCAGCGGAACGCCATGAAGGTGTGGGAGACCGGCGCCGACTTCCAAGCCGTGCTGCTTGCGGACAAGGACGTGACCAAGGCGCTTTCGCCTGATGAGATCAAGGCCCAGTTCGACCTCGGCTATCACACGAAGCACGTGGACACGATCTTCGCTCGCGTGTTCGGGACAAGCTCGGCCGGCTATCCGCCGAAGCGGTAGTTGAGCCGCGCCGTCACCGATTGCACCTGGATATCGCCATCGACCACAGGCACGCCGCCGCCCACGCCCGATGGGCAGGTCGGGCAATTGATCTTCCACCGGTCTTTATCGAGTTCGGCGTAGTCGTACTCGACGCCGAGCGAAAGATTCTTGCAGATCGCATATTCGCCCCCGCCGCCGACCGTCCAGCCGTTGGCCCAGTCGCTCGAATTGGCGCGCACCGGCGTCTCGCGGTCGAATAGGGTCAGCTCGACATCGGCGCCAGCCCAGCCGCCCTTGGCGTAAGCCAGCCACTTGCCTTGCGCGTAGCCGATGCGACCGGTCACGGTGGTTAATAGATCGACGTCGGCGCTGTAGCTACCAGAGCCCGGGAAGAAGGGATCGTTGCGGCTTCCGTCGAGATCGGCCTCCGCAACCGAAGCCTCCACGCCGATCACCCAAGATCCGTTTTGGTAGTTAAATCCGGCCTGGCCACCGCCGATGACCCCGCTCGCATCAATATCGAAGTTGGTGCCGACCAGCGCGGGGCCGATCGTGTTGAACCAGTTGTGGTTGTCATAGTGCCAATCGGTGTCGCCCCACGCGCCCCCGAGTTGTCCGCCGACATAGAACCCGCCCCATGTTGTTCCAGGCATTGGAAGGAGATCGCTCGCAAGCGCCGGAGCGGCTAGCGCCAGCAATCCCGCGGCTGCGCATAGACCTATTCCACACGTCCGGCCGGCAAACACCATGCTCCGTCTCTCCCTGGCAACTACGTTGCTTCACACCCTCACTCCAAACGTCCTCATGGGATGGGAGGCGTGGTGCCGGATGGAGGCGTTGTCGTGGCTGGGGGTGTCGTGCTGGCTGGGGGCATCGTGACGGCGGGCGGGTTGTAAGGGGCAGTTGGCGAAGTGGTGGTGACTTCGTCCAGTCTAAGGCTGGCGCTTATTTTCTGCATGTCGATATCCGTGATGGGCCCGCCACCATCGCCATAACCGTAGCCATGGAAGATATGCGGCATGAAACGATAGCGGTTGCGCTCCTGCGCCATCATGAAATAGCGCCGCCGATAAAACGAAGGCTCGATCGCCGTGTAGGGCGGAATGTCGAAATACCAATCGGCCTTGGGATAGTAGCCTGAGCGATAGGGATAAGGCGGATAGATCGGCACAATCTCGCCGGCCGGCGGATAGACCGGGCGGACCGCAACGCGCGGGCCACGTGCCGCACTGACTACGAGCCCGCTTTTGATGGCGTAGCCCGAATAGCCACTCCAACTAACTCGGCACCAGCTGCCCGAACAGGCGCCAATATTGACTTTGGACCCGGCGGGAATAGTGAGCAGCAGCTCGGTGTTAGAGCTTGGGCCGGCGCGCAGGCCAAGGTCCGTGGTGGTCGCCCCAATGCGCGCCCATGCGTTGCCAGCGCTGAGTATGACCGCCGCAAACGCAAGTGTGATGCTGACGGATGATCGCATTCCCTGCCCCCTAAGTCCCCTTAAGTCCATTCTGACACAGAGCAGAGCAGGCGTCGATTGGGGTCGTTCTATGATCCCGCACCAAACTCGCGCCGCGTTGCCGCAGCCGCCTTGCCGAACCAGCCGGCGTCCGTGCCGGGGGCCACGATGTCCCAGCCTGCCGCGACTAGAGGCTTCGCATAGTCGAGGTCATTGGCAAAAATCAGCCCCATTACCGACATTTCGCGGCATTTGCTCAAAACGAGCTTCATCGCTTCCTTCACCTCGGACGCATGGATGTCGAGGCGCCCAGTAAGCGCCACCGACAGATCGTTAGGGCCGAAGCAGACCATATCGACGCCATCAAGTGCGAGGATCTCGTCAAGCTGATCGAGCGCGCCCTTGGTCTCGATTTGGGGACAAGCGATCGTCCAGTTGTTGGCGGTAGTGAAATAGTCCCCTTCATAGTCGAGCCGCGCCCGGTAAGGGCCCCAGCTGCGCAAACCCCGTGGCGGATATTTCACGGCTTTCACAAAGGCTTCGGTATGCTCGACCGTCTCGATCATCGGGCACATGATCCCTTGCGCGCCGGCGTCGAGTGCCCGCCCGATTAGGCCAAAGTCGTTCTCAGCGACGCGAACGATCGCGGGCAGACCTGAGGCGCGTGCCGCCGTGAGGCAGGAAAGCAACGCCTCGTTGCCACCCAACCCATGCTGCTGGTCGATGGTGATGCAGTCGAACCCCGCCTCGCCGATGAGCTCGATGAGAAACGGGTTGTTGAGGGTGAGCCAGGCGTTGAACAGGGTGCGGCGCTCTTTTGCCGCCGTGCGGAAGCGATCCTTAGGCATGGGAATCGCTCAGCCTTTAGCTTCGGATTCGATCTGACCGACAGCAACGCCCATCAGGTCGACCATCTTGCTGCGAATCTGATGGTCGGATTTCTGGATGCCTTTGGCGTCGAAATCCCGCCTGATCTTGCGGAAGACATCATCATCGCCGGGGATCTCAAGGTCCGCCTTGATTACTTCCCGGGCATAGGCCTGGGCCTCGTCTCCGCTAATCCCAAGCTGCTCGGCTGCCCAGAGTCCAAGTAGCCTGTTTCGGCGCGCAGTCGCCTTGAACTTCAGTTCCTCGTCATGGGCGAATTTCCGCTCATAGCCTTTTTCGCGATCCTCGAAATTTGTCATCTGCCCTCCTCAGGCGACCCCCTCGTCGATTCGGGGAAAAGCCGCAGAATTTATGGGGAAACAAGTTCCTTTGGGCCCCGAGGGAT
>JBKOUI010000004.1:0-2811 GCA_046723315.1 Pseudomonadota bacterium
GGCCGGGACCACGGCGAAGCGCGGAACGCGGATGCGGTGGTAGTGCAGGATCTTCTTCGAGAGCGCCTTGTCGCGGGCTATCACCAGGCCGCGGGGATTGCAGCCGGTATAGGGCAGCTGTACGAGCTCGAGATAGCTCACGACGTTATGGTCGAGCATCGTCTCTCCGCGGAATTCCTCTAGCAGATTGAAGGCAATGTGGGGTTTGAAGTCTTGGATGGCCTGGCGCAGGGGTGCGAGGTCGTCGTAAAGCCCGAGCGGCTGCACCTCGTGCCCCAAATCGCGCAAGCCGGTCAGCACGTCGTACTCGGTCTTGTACTCGAAGAACTCCGTGTACCGAGCGCTCGAGACGCGTAAGCTTGGGGTGCGCGAGGTAGAATGGCAGCGCGACGCCCGGCACCCCGGCTGGAGAGAACCACTCGTCGGAAAGCCAGAAGTGCGGATTGAAGCGTAGGTCGCGCTGGGCAAGCTCCTCCTCTACCCGCTCGATGCGTTCCTCGAGCCAGGTTCCCTTGATGGAGACGTTCAGGTCACACAGTCTGACAGTCAGCAATTCGCGCTGTGTCATGTGCTCCCACGGATAACGCCGCCCGCTTGTTCGTTGATTCGACTGCACTGCGCCTAGCACCAGTTGCTTTCAATCTTAAACGACCGCGGCGCACGCGACCATCCCGGCACGTTGAAGGGACGAGTGTTCATGCCTGAATATCGCTCGTGGCTGATGACCGTGCCTTAGTTCGGTCAACGCCCGCGTGAATCCTACGCATTAGGGCATCGGGCCTTCGGGGTGCTGAAGGAATGGACAGCATCGTCGCAATTCAGCACTGGCTTTACGGCGGCATGGCGAGCGGCCTTGGCGATGTTGCCGGAGGCGATTCGCGCGCCATCCTCGCCGCCATGACCGCGGCAGTTCTTTTCGGGGCCGTGCACGCTTTGATGCCGGGACATGGTAAGACCGTGCTGGTTTCCTACCACCTCGGTCAGCCGGCTAGAATCGCTGAAGGTATTGGTAATGGTGCGATCCTCGCACTGACCCACGTCGGACTCGCCCTCATCCTGGTGCTTGCGGGATTTGCAGTCATCAGCAAGGCGTTCGCCTATGGAGGGCGCACGCCGCAATTCGAGGCGGCGAGCGGAGTGCTGGTCGCGCTGATCGGTTCCTTTCTGCTTTGGCGGTCGTTGCGAAGCGATCGCCATGCTGATGCCAAGGACGGCAAGACGCTCGCCTTCGTCACCGGAATGATCCCTTGCCCGCTGACCACCTTTATCATGAGCTACGCTCTGGCGCGCGGAATGCTTGGCGCAGGGCTCGCGGTCACAGCTGCCATGACCGTCGGCATGATCGCTACTATTGGGGGGATCGCACTCGCGGCCGCGCTCGCGCGCAACCAATTCATGGGGCTGCTGGCGCGCACCGAGGGATGGCGGCATCGCGCGGGAACGGCGTTGGAAGTGGGCGGTTCAGTGATGGTGCTGGTGTTTGGTCTGTGGATGGCGTTCCGAGCGCTCTCCGCCTAAGGCCGGCACTGTCTCAACGACGAGACGCTCCAAAGCGGGCAGGTGGCCGCGAGCGTGCTCCTCAATCTCTTGAGCCACCTTGCGGGCGTCGGTGAGTGACAGCGCCGGATCGACGGCCAACCTTATCTCTGCCTGGAGGCGATGACCTAGCCACCGTGCGCGAATTGACTCAACACGCCGCACGCCGCTCGCATGCTCCGCCGCATGGCGAAGCTCACCGATCGTGGGGCGCTCCACGCCGTCAAGCATCCTAGTCAGCACGGCCCTTGCCGATTGCCAGACGATACCAAGGATCACGGCTGTGATGATGAGACCGATGATCGGGTCGGCAAGCGTGTAGCCGAGCCACACGCCAATCGCGCCGATTACGACCGCAAGACTGGTGAGGCCGTCGGTTCGTGCATGGTAGCCATCGGCAATTAGCGCCGCGCTGTTAATCTGCCGGCCGACGCGGATGCGGAATACCGCTACGGCCTCGTTGCCCAGAAAACCGATCACGCCGGCAGCGGCAAGCCAGCCAAGCTGCGTGACCGGCCGAGGGTGAATGATGCGGTCGATAGCCTCGTAGCCCGCCACCAACGCGCTCGACAGAATGATCAGTACGATGATGATGCCGGCGAAGTCCTCGACCCTGCCATAGCCATAGGTGAAGGTCTCAGTCGGCTTCCGGCGCGCGAGCACAAACGCGACCCATAGCGGGATGGCCGTGCCAGCATCGGCGATGTTGTGGATGGTGTCGGCGAACAGTGCAACGCTGTGGGAGACGAACACCACGGCAAGCTGAAGGACCGCTGTGGCTGCAAGGATAAGGAATGACCATTTGATCGCCCAAATTCCTCGGTCGGTCGTGGCAATTGTCGGGTCGACGACGCCATGCGTATGGCCATGGGAGTAAGCGCCGTGGCGCTCGCCATGGCTGTGGCCGTACGAGCCAAACCCCAGCCAGTCGAGAACCTTCGTTATCATGTGGCCGCCTCGCTACAGATACTTGCTGATGGCCTTGAACTCCTCCACCGACCTGCGTCCTTTGCGAGGATCTTCGCGCACGGCATGATCAAGGCAGTGGTCGATGTGGTCGTGGACCAAGGTCTTCTTGGCCTGGGCTATGGCCTTCTCGATCGCATGGAGTTGCTGGGCGATATCGAGGCACGAGCGGCCATTCTCGATCATGGTGATGATCGAGTGGAGGTGACCCTCGGCGCGCTTCAGTCGCCGCACAATCTCGGGATGGCTTTGATGGACTTCAGAAGCTGCCATTGGAGGCTGATCCTATCCTGGTGGAGAGGATATAGG
>JBKOUI010000136.1:0-25158 GCA_046723315.1 Pseudomonadota bacterium
TCTGTGCTGACGGTCCCATGAAACCCTCCTACGCATTCACACGAAACGGGAGCTAAGACGGTTGAGTCTCCGTCAGTTGTTGTTGTGGGTCTTGTTCCATTCGAGGAAGGCGCGGAACAGATCGGCGCGCTCGGCCTCCGAAATCGGCGCTCCGCTCGTGCGCTGCGCCTGCGCGATGAACGCATCGAAATGATCGCGCGAGGCTGTGGTGGTCATCTGCTTGGCGTTATCGATCCAGGCTTGCGCGAGCGGCGAGCGGTGCCAGCCTTCGAGCGTCGCGGCAAAATTGACCTCGCGCCATTTCGGATGGCGCGGCGCCTTCTGGAACGCATCGAAATTGGTGAAGAACCGATCCACGAACTTGGTCAGTCTTTTGTAGCGCGGCGAGTCATTGTCCCAGTTAAAGGAGACGAGCACGGCGCACACCGCGACCGTATCCACGCGGCCGCCAGCGGGGATCAGATCGGGATAATCGTCATGGGTTAGGGTGGCGGGATAATAGCTGTCCTCGAGTTCTTTGGCGTAAGGCACGGTTAGGAATTTGAGCCCAGTCGCATCCTTGATGTTGGCGAGCGCCGGCGCGGGCTTGCCCGTCACCGTGATCATCGCGGCGATCTCGCCCGATTTGAGCTTCTGCACCGCGTCGGCATCGCTGAGGTGGAGTTCCTGGGCGTCGACGCCGAGCGCCTCGAACACGAGCTTGCCGGTGATCTCAGTGCCGCTTCCCTCCGCGCCGAAATTGACGGGCTTGCCTTTCAGCTCGTTGATATCATTCACGTCGAAGCGCACGAGAATGTGCATCTCCTCGTTGAACAGCTTGGCGATATAGGCGACCTGGTCGATGAAGTTCGACCCAAGTTCGCCGGTTTTGGCATAGTGCTTGAGGATATTCGCCTGGGTGATGCCCATATCCACACCGCGCAGGAACAAGACGTCCTTGATGTTCTGCTCGGGTCCCTTGCCGACGATGGGCAGCACGCGGAGCTGGTCGCCGTCATTGAGCACGTCAGCGATATCTTGCACGATGGAAAGGTCTGTACCGCTCGCGCTCCCCGCCATGATGGTGACGACGTTCTCGTTCAGGCGCGCGCGGTAGTTTTCGCGTGTGCTCGCGGCGGACGGCTGATTCTTGGTTTCCGTTTTTTCAGCTTTGGCTTCGGATTTGGCCTCGTCCTTTGCACGAGGCGCAGCGGCCGCGGTCAAAGCGAGTAGGCACAGCCCGCAAGCGAGAGCAAGACGCATCACGAGACGCATTTACGAGTTCCCTCCTGCGCTCTAAGCGCAACCGCAAGCCGAACCCGGTGAGCGCAGATCGGGTGGCTTTAGACGCAGCGGAGATTGTTTGGAGCTACGGGAACGGCTGTGGGTCTTCGAGCCCAGCGCAATTGTCCCCCGCTGCTGCTGTCCCTGTTGCCGGCATGCAACGTGATTTTTAGGTCGCAGTCAAGTAGTTCTTCCTGGGTGGCGCGATAAAATCATGGTTCTGCCGCAATGAAGTCAAAATTTACTTGAGTTAGACAAGAATAGGGCGGCAGTTCATCTTGAAATAAGCCAACAAGCTTCAATCGTTACAGCAAGAACGCCGCGCCGACTGAAGTTTTGCTTGTAGTCAGAGCCGCCGCGAAGGGGCTCGGTCTGTCTAACGTCACTTGGCTAGTGACGGTTCCCTCAGTCCGGTGCTCTGCTCCGATGTTCCGAGAAGCAGCCTTGAGAAACCGTTTTTTTTCCCAGCCCACTCAGCCAAGCCTCGCCAAGGTGAGCCTGGCCGTTCCCTGTCGGCTCGTCACGGTGACTGAAAGACGATTGCCGTGCTGGAGGAGTGTAACCCTGCCGCTTTGGTTCCCTTGCTGCACCCAGCCGGTGTAACGATTGCCGCCGACATTCACCACACGCCCGGTCAGCTCATAGCGGCCGCTTTCTGTCGCGCATTGTGACGACACCGCGAAAGACTTTGCCGTCAGCCGCATGTATCGCACCCGGCACTGCACATTGTCGGCCCCATTGCGGTAGGTGACGATGCCTGAACCGCGCCACGCTCCTTCGATGCCGGCAGGCGCTGCTTGCGCGCCGTTCAGGGTGAGGGCGAGAAAGATCAAGGACAAAATTGTGGCGCTGCGCATGGGAGGTCTCCCTTACACGAGTGACAACATCACCGAGCACCGAGAACGCCGCAGCCGCCCATCGGTTCGCCGCACGCGCTTTGCCGCCGTCGGAAATTGCCGCTAATCCGCGTCCATCTTGAGCGCGGCGATGAAGGCCTCTTGCGGGATCTCGACACGGCCGAAGCTCCGCATCTTCTTCTTTCCTGCCTTCTGCTTGTCGAGCAGCTTGCGCTTGCGCGTGATGTCGCCGCCGTAGCATTTGGCGGTCACGTCCTTGCGCAGCGCGCTGATTGTCTCGCGCGCGATAACCTTGGACCCGATCGCGGCCTGGATCGGGATCTTAAACAGATGGCGCGGGATGAGATCTTTCAGCTTATCGACCATGGCGCGGCCGCGGGCCTCGGCGCGTGAACGGTTGACGATTACCGACAGCGCATCGATCGGCTCGTTGTTGACGAGTAGCGCCATCTTGACGAGGTCTCCCTCCTCGTAGCCGATGATGTGATAGTCGAAGGAGGCGTAGCCGCGCGATACCGACTTCAGGCGGTCATAGAAATCGAACACGACTTCGTTGAGCGGCAGCTCGTAGACCAGCATAGCGCGCGAGCCGGCATAGGTGAGCGTTTTCTGCCGTCCGCGTCGATCTTCGCAGAGCTTGAGCACCGCGCCCAAATGCTCGTCGGGCACGAGGATTGTCGCCTCGATCCACGGCTCCTCGATCTTAGCGATCTTCTGCGGATCGGGCATGTCGGCAGGATTGTGCAGTTCCTTCATCGTGCCGTCGGTAAGCTGCACGCGATAGATGACCGACGGCGCGGTCGCGATCAGGTCGATGTTGAACTCGCGCTCGAGTCGCTCGCGGATGATCTCGAGATGAAGCAATCCTAGGAAACCGCAGCGGAAGCCGAAGCCGAGAGCGGCCGAGGTCTCCATCTCGTAGGTGAAGCTCGCATCGTTCAGCCTGAGCTTGCCGACCGCCTCGCGCAAGTTTTCGAACTCGCTGGCATCGACCGGAAACAGGCCGCAGAACACGACCGGCTGCGCCGGCTTGAAACCCGCGAGCGGCGCCGAGGCGGGCTTCTTCTCGTCGGTGACGGTGTCGCCGACGCGGGTGTCGGCCACCTGTCTGATCGAGGCGGTGAAGAAACCGATCTCGCCGGGGCCGAGCCGGTCGCGCATCTCCTGCTTAGGACGAAAGATGCCGACGCGATCGACCTGGTAGGCACCGCCCGTCGACATCAGCCGGATGCGCTGCCCCTTGTGGAGCGTGCCATCGAAGATGCGCACCAGCACGACCACCCCGAGATAGGCGTCGTACCAGCTGTCGATGAGCAGTGCCTTGAGCGGGGCGTGCGCATCGCCTTTGGGGGGAGGGAGGCGATGCACGATGGCCTCGAGTACATCCTCGACTCCCTTTCCGGTCTTGGCGGAGATTTCTAGCGCATCGTGGGCATCGAGCCCGATCACGTCCTCGATCTGCTGGCGCACCCGGTCGGGCTCTGCCGCCGGCAAGTCGATCTTGTTCAAGACCGGAACGACCTCATGATCGTTGTCGAGCGCCTGATACACATTGGCGAGCGTCTGGGCCTCGACGCCTTGTGTCGCGTCGACTACAAGCAATGAGCCTTCCACGGCAGCTAGCGAGCGGTTCACCTCGTAGGCGAAATCGACGTGACCCGGCGTGTCGATCAGGTTCAGCTCGTAAAGCTGACCGTCGCGCGCGCGGTAGTCGAGCCGCACGGTCTGCGCCTTAATTGTGATGCCGCGCTCCCGCTCGATCTCCATCGAGTCGAGTACCTGCTCCTTCATCTCGCGCGCCGAGAGTCCGCCGCAAAGCTGGATCAGCCGGTCTGCGAGGGTCGATTTGCCGTGGTCGATATGGGCGATGATGGAGAAGTTGCGGATGCGGGAAAGGGGCTTGGCCTCGGGTGAACTCATGGCGGGCTTGGTAGAGGGGGAAACCCGCAAGGGTCAAGCTAGCGGGACCGCGAATTATGGCGAAAAAAGCGGGGAACTGCCCTAATGTCGCGGCTGTTAGCCCCCAAAGGGGCTGCTACATTGCGAATCATCAAACCAAACGGAGTGATCTTATGCTGAAGAAAGTGCTCTTAGCCGCCGCCGTGTCTGGTTTCGTTGCGGGCTTTGTTCTTCCGGTCCCGTCAGTTCAGGCGGCGTCCATGACCTCACTCACCTGCAAAGAGGCGGCGAAGCTCAAATTCCCGACGGACCACAAGGCCCGCCACGCCTACAAGCATGAGTGCAAGGAGGCTTGGAAGGCACAGAAGAAGGCCGCCAAAGCCTAATCAGCAGAACAAGATCAAGATTTCAAAGAAAGGGACCCCGCTTCGGGTCCCTTTCTCATTTATTGCGGTTAATTCGGTGTTTTATTCAAATTGAACGAAATCTCACTTCCGCAAAATATAATTAAAACGCAAATAGGGTTTGGCGAATTCGCCGCAGGGAGAAGATCTTTATTGACTGAACTACTCCCGCTGGGGCCTTATCGCGCCGCGTAACGTGGAGTCCTCACGCACGGGAGTAACCTTATGCTTAAGAAAGTATTTCTGGCCGCGGCTGCATCCCTCGTCCTGGCCGGCGCTGCGGTCGCCATAACGCCCGCTTCGGCGATCGCTGGCAGCGGCTGCCACAAGGCCGCCAAGCAGGCTTTTCCGCACGACCATAAGGCGCGCCACGCCTACAAGAAGGAGTGCAAGGCGCATTACAAGGCCTGGAAGAAGGCCCACAAGAAGCACCATCACCTGTTCGGCAAGTAGTGCTTCACGCCGCATGCGGCTGACGAATTTGGAGGGACCCGCGAGAGCTCGGCGGGTCCCTTCGCTATCTCAGGGATCAATGCTGGCTTTGATGAATCAAATGCCGGCGTACCACTCGTAGCCGAGATCTTCCCAGAAGCCGCCGCGTCCGCCACGTATGCCAGCGATGTGATCGACTGCCTCGATGCGCATCACATATTTCGCCATCTTGTAACCGAGTTGGCGCTCGACGCGGAGCCGCAAGGGAGCTCCGTGGGCGATGGGAAGCACCTCGTCATTCATCTCGTAAGCAAGGATGGTCTGAGGGTGGTAAGCATCCACGAGCCCGACCGACTCGTAATATTTGTCCTTCTCCTCGCCGGTGTCGAACAGGTTGTCGGCGCAATAGAACACGAGGTAGCGCGCATCCGGCTTGAGCTTGGCGCGATCGAGCAGCGCCGAAAGCGGCACGCCTTTCCATTTGCCGATGCAGCTCCAACCCTCGACGCAGTCATGGCGAGTGATCTGGGTGCGCGACGGCATGGCGCGCAGTTCGGCAAGCGACAACTCAAGCGGCTGGTCGACTAAGCCGGCGATGCCGAGCTTCCAGTCGGCGAAGCCATTGGCCGCGTGCGCCTTATAGTCCGCATCGCTAGGATCGGTCGAGCCGTTGGCCCTGAAGTCTTTCGAGAGATCGGCCTCGCTGTACTCGCGGGCGAGCGCGGTGGGCGAGAGCAACGCCCGCTGCGAGACACGCGTCAGCGTCTCGGCCGAATCGAGTACGCGCCTGACGAAAGGCTGGTCTGAAAGATCGTCACAGCCGGCAAGAAGAACTGTGCTCGCCGCCGCCAGGCCGCGCGCAAGAAAGCCGCGCCGATGAAGCCCGCGCCCGCCGCTCATGGCTTTTCCTCCGCGGGCTCGATCGCGTAGCGGCCGGTGATCATCGAGCGGATGTTGTTCCAGACGCCCGAGACCAGCACCATGAAGACATGCACCGCGACGAAGATCACTATGAAGCTCGCGCTAATGAAATGGATGGTGCGCGCCGACTGACGGCCTCCGAGCACGTCGAGCAGGAGCGGGAAGGCGGCATCCATGCCGGGAGACATGGCAAGCCCGGTCAGAAGCATCAGCGGCAGCAGAACGAGCGCAACGATGAGATAGCTCAGCTTTTGCAGCACGTTATAGCGCTTGGCCTCCTCGCCCTTGGGAAATTTGAGCTGGGCATGTTCGAGGATCGAAGCGCCGATATGCTTGATCTCTTTGCCCGACGGAGCGAGATCGCGCCGGAGGTGACCGCTACCGAGGCTCCACAAGAGATAGGCGAGGCCGTTGAACAGGAACAGCCAGGCGAAGAAGAAATGCCAGCGGCGCCCCATGGAGAGGTCGCGGTGACCTGGCAGAGTCACCGACCAGGGAAAGCCCCTCTCATCGACATTGCCCTCGGCGTCAGTGCTAGCGCCGAGCACGCCGTCTGTATCGAAGCTGTGGCCAAAGAGGGTGGTGACGCCCTTGACCGCGTTGCCATCCTGCATGGCACCCATGGCGAGGATTGGATCGGCGAAGTCGGACTTGGCGCCGAGATAGAGCGCGGGATGGGCGTTGAAAATCTGCATCCCGCTCATCAAGAGCACCAGCAGCACAAGCGCGTTGATCCAGTGCGTAATACGCACCGTGCCCGAATGGCGGTAGATGACCTCGCGCTTCTCCATGACGCTCTAATACGTTTGGCGGGCTTCTCCGGATGCATGGCGAGCTAGGACGGTTTGCCCCAGATCTGCTCTAGCCGCTGCGCCCGGCCGCAGCCCCATTTGTAGTACTTGTACGCGATCGGATTCTGGTTGTGATAATCCTGGTGGTAGGCCTCGGCCGGCGTGAAGGTCGTGGTCGGCCTGATCTCGGTCGCCACCTTCTGCTTGAACTTGTCGGCGATCTCCTGCTTGGTCTGCTCCGCGAGCTTCTTCTCCTGATCGTCGCCGACGAAGATGACGCTCTGATAGGCGCTGCCCTTGTCGCAGAACTGCCCATCGGGGTCGAATGGGTCGATATTGTGCCAGTAGTGGTCGAGCAGGGTGGCGTAGCTGACCTTAGCGGGGTCATAGGTCACTTTGACGGCTTCCTTGTAGCCTTCGTGGGCGCCATAGGTGGGATTTGGAGTGGTGCCGCCGGCATAGCCTGAGACCGTTTCCGAGACGCCGTTGACCTCATCGAAGGCCGCCTCCACGCACCAGAAGCAGCCGCCGGCGAAGATCGCGGTCTTGGATTCTGCCGCCCGCGTCCCGCCCGCGCCGGCAATGAGCATTGCCGCAACGAAGGCGGCGGTCAGCGCCGCGCAGATCCATCGTGCCATCATGGAAGTCTCTCCAGAATCGCTTTCGAGTATTCATAAGAAAGCGCCGGAAACGCGCCTAGTGGCTCTCGCGCGACCGTGAACCGAATTGAAAATCGGCAACCACTTAGGAGAGCTTGGGATGGCACTCGGGTTGGGCTATTGAGGGGCCATGCAACAGCGGCTTTCTTCCCCGCAAAGCGAGATCAAACCTCACTATGACGTGTTGGTGATCGGCTCCGGCTATGGCGGCGGCGTCGCGGCGTCGCGGCTCGCGCGCGCCGGCGAGAGGGTGTGCGTGATCGAGAAGGGCAAGGAGTTCCTAACTGGCGAATTTCCCAGCCGGCTGCCCGAGCTTCGCCGCGAGCTTCAGTTGAACGGCGGCAAGATGCGCTCCGGCTCGCGCACTGGCCTGTTCGATTTCCGGCTCGGCGCCGACATCCATGTGCTGGTCGGCTGCGGGCTTGGCGGCGGCTCCCTTATCAATGCCGGCGTCGCGCTCGAGCCAGACCCGCGCGTATTTGCCGACCCTGTTTGGCCTGATGAAGTCACCCACGATGGCCTGCTCGGGCTTGGCTTTAGCAGGGCTGGTACGATGCTCCGCCCCTCGCGCTACGCCAAGGCTGCCGAGCTGACCAAATACCGTGCGCTCGACGCAGCGAGCGCGGCGTTCGGGGAAGCGCCAGTTGCTGCTCCCGTGGTGGTGAGCTTCGAGGACAACATCAATCCCGCCGGCGTGTCGCAGCCGGCTTGCACGCTATGCGGTGATTGCTGCTCGGGCTGCAATGTCGGTGCCAAGAATACGGTGGCGATGACCTACCTTCCCGACGCGCGCGCGCATGGCGCCGAGATCTTCACCGAGCTTGCGGTAAGCCATGTCGCCAAGCGCGACGGCGGCTGGCGCCTCTATTTCGCGCCATCAGACGGCAAGGACACGACACCAAGCTTCGTCGATGCGAGGACCGTGGTGCTTGCCGCGGGCACGCTCGGCTCGACGGAGATCCTGCTCAGGTCGCGCGAGCACGGGCTCAAGCTGTCCGACAGGCTCGGCGAAGGCTTCTCGGCCAATGGCGACATCATCGCCTTCGCCCTTGGCGGCACCGAGAAGGTCAACGGTATCGGCGTTGGCTATCCGCCGAAATATGTGGGAGATGCGATTGGTGCCTGCGTCGCCGGTCAGATCGAGCTTCCAGATCGCAAGCATCTCGACCGCAGCATGATCATCCAGGAGGGCGTGCTTCCCTCAGCGCTCGCGCCGCTGCTACCGGTGTTTTTCATTTCCGGCGGGCGGCTGCTTGGCGCGGCGCATAGTCTCATCAAAGGCGTTTATCAGGGGCCGCTCTCGCACCTCCATACCTTCTTCGTGGTCTCGCATGACGAGGCCAAGGGAAAGATCAGGCTCGACAACGGCAGCGCCACCGTCGATTGGCCAGGCGTCGCCGACGAGCCGGTCTATGCGCGTGTGGACCAAGCCTTGACGCGCGCAGCGGAGGCTGTCGGTGCGCGCTACATCAAGAGTCCGCTTGCCGTGACCAGCATGGGAACAAAGCCCGCCACCGCGCATCCGCTCGGCGGTTGCGGCATTGGCGTGGATGCGGGCTCAGGCGTGGTCAATCACAAGGGTCAGGTGTTCGATGGAAGGGGAGAGGGCGCGCACAGTGGACTCTACGTCTGCGACGGCTCGGTCATTCCGCGTTCGATCGGGGTCAATCCGCTGCTGACCATTACTGCGCTCGCCGAGCGGGCGATGATCCATCTCGCGCGCGACCACAATCTCGGCTTCGATGCTGAGCCGCTCGCCGGTGCGGCAGTGAGTGCCTAGCCGCGCAGTTCGCCGCCGGTAGCCTTGGTGACCGCGGCGATAATCTTAGTTGCCACCGCCTCGATCTCGGCGTCGGTGAGCGTCTTTTCCCGCGGTTGAAGCGTGACCTCGATAGCAAGCGACTTCTTGCCGTCCGGCACGCCTTGTCCGGTGAACACGTCGAAGACGCGCGTCTCGCTGATCAGTGTGCGATCGGCGCTCGACGCGGCGCGCACCACCTCGCCTGCGGCGATGTCGAGGTCGAGCAAGAAGGCGAAGTCGCGTCTGACCGGCTGCAGGTCGGATGCTTCAAGGGCAGGCTTGGCTGCGCCTTTTTGCCGACCTGCGGGAAGCGCGTCGAGATAAAGCTCGAAGCCTGCAAGCGGCGGGTCGATGCGAAGTTCGGCGAGAAGGTCAGGATGAAACTCCCCGAACACACCAAGCACGGTCTTAGGCCCGAGCTTGAGCGCGCCGGAGCGGCCCGGGTGGAACCATGGCGGCGCCTCGCGGGCGACGCTCAGGCTCGACTGGTCGATGCCGAGCGCGGCGAGCGCCGCCACGGCATCCTCCTTCACTACGAATACGCAAGAAGGCGGCGCCTCTCCCGACCAATGCCTGCCCGAACCTTCCATGTTCGAGTGGCCAAAGCGGACGCCCGACGCGGCGACGAACTGGTCCTCCGGCCGCGCGCCCCGATAGGCTTGGCCAAGCTCGAACAGCGCGCCGTCGGCGAAACCCCTGTCCCTGTTCCGCTGCGCCGCGGTGATGAGCCCTGGAAGGAGCGATGGCCGCATGGCGGCAAGCTCGGTCGAGATCGGGTTACTCAGCATGAGCTCTGCCGCGCCGCCGCCGAACAGCTTTGCATGCTCCGGCGCGATGAAGGACCAGGTCACCGCCTCGACGAAGCCGCGTGCGGCAAGCACGCGGCGAGTGAGCCTTTGCTGCCGCTGCGACTCGGTCAGCACCGGCTTGGCCACGCCGGCAGTGCGCGGCATCGGGGTGGCCGGCACTTGGTCGACGCCAACGAGCCGCACCACCTCCTCGACGAGATCGGCGTGGCCGGTGACGTCGGGACGCCAAGAGGGAGGCGCCGCTTTGAGATGCTTGCCCTTGCCTTCGAGCGAGATGCCTAGCGCTGCAAGGAGCTGCTTGATCTCGCGTGCTTCGAGCTCAAGCCCGCTAAGGCGCTCGATGAGACCAAGGTCGAACTTGAAGGGACGGTTTGCCTTTGGTGGCTTGCCGGCGACCTCGATCTTGCTCGCCTCACCGCCGCAAAGCTGAAGCACGAGATCCGTGGCAAGCTCGAGGCCTGGCACGACGAACTCGGGATCGACGCCTCGCTCGAACCTGAAACGCGCGTCGGACTGGATATTGAGTCTGCGTCCCGTGCGGGCCGTGCGCTTCGGATCGAAATAGGCCGACTCGATGAACACGTTGGTGGTGCACTCGGTGACGCCGGTCTCTTCGCCGCCGATCACGCCGCCAAGTCCAAGCACCTTCGCGTCATCGGCGATAACGCACATATCGGAGTCGACCTCATAGGTCTTGCCATCCAGGGCAAGGAAAGATTCGCCCTTCCGCCCAAGCCGCGCGCGGATCGCACCTTCCAGCTTGTCCGCGTCATAGACGTGCAGCGGGCGGGCGCGGTCGTAGGAGATGTAATTGGTGATATCGACCAGCGCGTTGATCGGCCTGAGCCCGATTGCCTTCAGCCGCCGCTGCAGCCATTCCGGCGACGGGCCGTTCCTGATATTGCGCAGCAGCCGCCCGGCAAACAAGGGGCAGGCGTCGGTAGTGTCTTTGTCGAATTCGAGTTTGATCGGGATGGGGTTCGGGAAGCCGCCCTTGACCGGCTTCACCGCATCTTTCTTGAGCTTGCCGAGGCTAGCTGCGGCGAGATCGCGGGCAATGCCGCGTACGCCAAGGCAATCCGGGCGATTCGGCGTGATGGCGACGTTGAACACAGCATCATCGAGACCGAGCGCAGCCGCGGCAGAGCTTCCGACCTTGGCATCCTGGGCGAGCTCGATGATGCCGGTATGCTCGTCGGAAAGTTCCAGTTCACGCTCCGATAGCAGCATGCCGTTCGACTCGACGCCCCTGATCTTGGCCTTGGTCAGTGTGAGATCGATGCCGGGGACATAGGAGCCGACCGGGGCGAACACGCCCTTCATCCCGGCACGCGCGTTAGGCGCGCCGCACACGACTTGCAGCCGCTCAGCGCCCGTATCGACCTCGCAGACGCTGAGCTTATCGGCGTTGGGATGCTTCTCGCATCTCACCACTTCCGCGACGCGGAACGGCGCGAGCGACGTCCTCGGATCGAAAACCTCCTCGACCTCGAGCCCGATGCGGGTCAGCGTGTCGGCGATTTTCTTGACGCCAGCCTTGGTTTCGAGATGCTCCTTGAGCCATGCATACGTGAACTTCATCGCTAGGACAGGCCGGCGGCGAGGGTGGGGATGGCGAGCGGCGGGAAGCCATAATGCCTTAGCCAGCGGAGATCGCCCGAGAAGAAGGCCCGCAGGTCCGGCATGCCGTATTTCAGCATGGCGATGCGATCGATGCCGAGCCCGAAAGCGAAGCCTTGATAACGCGCGGGATCGAGCCCGACATTCTTGAGCACATTGGGATGCACCATGCCGCAGCCGAGAATTTCGAGCCAATCGTCGCCTTCGCCGATCCTGAACTCGTCGCCCACTTTGGCGTAGCCGATATCGACTTCCATCGACGGCTCGGTGAAGGGGAAGTGGCTGGCGCGGAAGCGCATCTTCACGTGCGGCACCTCGAAGAACGCTTTGCAGAATTCCTCGAGCACCCATTTGAGGTGCCCAAGATGCGTCTCCTCGTCGATCGCGAGCCCCTCGACCTGATGGAACATCGGCGTGTGAGTTTGGTCCGAGTCGGAGCGATAGACGCGTCCTGGCACGATGATGCGGAGCGGTGGCTTCTCCTTGAGCATCGTCCTGATCTGTACCGGGCTCGTATGGGTGCGAAGCACGGGGCGCGTGCCGTCGGGCGCCTCCGGCAGATAGAACGTGTCGTGGTCCTGGCGGGCCGGGTGCTCGGGCGGGATATTGAGCGCGGTGAAATTGTTGAAGTCGGTCTCGATGTCAGGGCCCTCGGCGATCGAGAAGCCCATATCGGCGAAAATCTCGGTGGTCTCGTCGGCGACTTGACTCACGGGGTGGAGGCGCCCCTCGGTAAGCGGGCCTTCGCGCACCGGAAGGGTGACGTCGGCGCGCTCGACCGCGAGCTTCTGGCCAAGCACAGTCTTGGTTAGCTCGCGGCGTTTGGCTTCCAGCGCCTCGCCGACACTATCCTTCAGGCTGTTGACGACCTGGCCGTAGGCCTTGCGCTCCTCGGGCGGCAGCGAGCCGAGCGCTTGCATTAGCTCCGACACTCGCCCCTTTCGTCCGAGCGCGGCAATGCGCACCTCCTCGAGCTTGTCGAGGTCGGAAGCCTCGGCGATGGCGTGCAGCAGTTCGCTCTTGAGACGGTAGAGCTCTAGCGTGCTCATGGCTCAGGCTCCCATGGCCTGCGGCCTTAGGGCTTAAGCCCGCAGGCAGCTGAGGCAGCCTCGACGAGACCCTTAAAGGTTTGCGGCTCGTGCACGGCGATGTCGGCAAGCACCTTGCGGTCGAGCTCGATGCCGGCCTTCTTCAGCCCGTCAATCAGCCGTCCATAGGTGAGGCCGTTCTCGCGTGCCGCCGCGTTGATGCGCTGGATCCACAGCGCGCGAAAGGTGCGCTTCCGCACCTTGCGGTCGCGATAAGCATACTGGCCGGCCTTCTCGACGGCTTGGCGGGCGGTGCGGATGGTGTTTTTGCGGCGGCCGTAATAGCCCTTGGCCTGCTTGATCACCTTGCGGTGGCGGGCATGGCTGGTAACGCCGCGTTTCACACGGGACATGACGGTGCTCCTTCGTTTGCGATCTCGCCCTTGGCCCTAGCGGGCATAGGGGAGGAAGTTTTTCTTCACGATCGTGGCGTCCTCGTCGGACAGGACCATGGTTCCGCGCGCATTCCGGATGAACTTGGTGGGGCGCTGAATCATGCCATGTCGCTTGCGCGAGGCTTGGCACTTCACCTTGCCTGAGGCCGTGACCTTGAAGCGCTTCTTGGCACCGCTCTTGGTCTTCATCTTGGGCATTTGGCTTCCTTTTCTTCTGCCCGCGTCAGCCTCTAAGAGAGGCGGGGCCATTGAGTTCGACAGTTTGAAAGCATGCGAGCCGCCACGGCATGCCCCGCCGGGCGGCTCCTTCAAGTGTGCGCCTTATAGAGTGGATTTGCGCCGAATTGCAAGGCCCGCGCGGGGCTCTCGCCTAACGCGGAGCGAGCACCATCACCATCTGCCGGCCTTCGAGTCTTGGCTCGGATTCGACCTTGGCGATGGTCGAGGTGTCCGCCTTGACCCGGTCGAGCAGTTGCACGCCGAGCTCTTGATGCGCCATCTCGCGCCCTCTGAAGCGCAACGTCACCTTGACCTTGTCGCCCTCATCAAAGAAGCGGCGGATCGAGCGCATCTTCACTTCGTAGTCGTGCGTGTCGATGTTCGGCCGCATCTTGATTTCCTTGATCTCGACAGTGCGCTGCTTCTTGCGCGCCTCGGCGGCCTTTTTCTGCGCCTGATATTTGTATTTGCCGTAGTCGAGGATCTTGCAGACCGGCGGCTCCGAGTTCGGCGCGATCTCGACGAGATCGAGCCCTGCTTCTACCGCGCGCGCGAGCCCCTCCGACGTGGGGACCACGCCGATATTATGGCCGGTGGCGTCGATGAGTTGGATTTTGGGGATATCGATGCCCTCGTTGATACGGGGGCCGCCCTTTTCGGGGGCAAGTTTAATCGGCCGTCTTACGATGTTTCATTCTCCTCTGTTCGAGCAGTCGCGACCCTCGCCTTCAAAAGCGATGTATTCCCTGCTCCGCGATGGCGCTAAGCCCTACAAGGTCTACAGGATGGGAACCCCGCCTGAAAAGTCAAGCCGCGCCTCACGTTTCGCTCGCGTTTCATGCGCCCCCTTCCATTGAGACGGCCTGGAAAGAGGGCGGGTTGGCATAAAGTTCGGCGAGGCTCGTGCCGAGAAGCTCGTCATAGACGGCGAGTGTCTTCGCCTGCATCTGCGATAGCGCGAACTCGACGCCGGCCCGTGCGCTGGCGCGCGCCCCTATCTTGGCCCGCTCGGCTGGTGTGAGCGACAGAGCGAGCTTCATCCTGTCGGCGAGTGTGCCTACATCATTTGCCGGGACGAGCCATCCGGTGAATCCGGCGGCATCTTGCTCCGGCGAGACGATGGTCTCAGGCAACGCGCCGAGATCCGACACAATGACAGGACAGCCCATGGCTTGTGCCTCGACGCTAGTCCGGCCGAAGGTCTCGGCCACCAGTGAAGGCACCAGCGCGACATGAGAGGCAAGGAAAGCGACGGGCATGTCATCGCAGTGACCGACGAGGCGCACTTTGTCGTCGAGGCCATGTCGGGCAATGAGATCGAGCAGCTCTTGCCGGTATCCAGCTTTCCCCGGCGCATCACCCGCAAAGATGATCACCGCACCGTCGAGTGCGCCTTCGCGATTGAGCCGCGACGCCGCCTCTACGGTTTGGCGATGGCCTTTCAGTCCCGTGAGCCGCGCAGCCTGGAGCACGATCTTAGTTCCAGGCGGAACGCCCCAGCTTTCTCTGAGCTTCGCTACCGGGCCCGGTGGTACGACGAGTGGATCGAAGGCCGCCGCATCGATGCCCCGATAGATCACTCTAATTCGGTCGCGCGCACCACTATGCCGCTCGGCGATCAAGCCGGCCGTGTAGCGGGAGTTGGCGATGATCCGGTCGCCGCGGCCCATTACGCTGTTATAGGCAGCCTTCAGCGGACCTAGGGTGCTGCCATAGGCGCCGTGATAGGTGGTGACGAACGGCCGTCCAGTCGCGCGCGCTGCAAGGAGCGCGCTCCATGCCGGCGCTCGGCTGCGCGCGTGCAAGAGACTGACCCCGCGTTCTTCGACCAGGTGCCGCAAGCGGCGCGCATTGGCCAGAATAGTGAGCGGGTTCTTGCTCGCCATGGGAAGTGCGATGACTTCGCCACCGGCTTGGGTTACGGCAGTTGCCATGCGGCCCCCTTCGGTGGCAACCAGAGCCGAGACGCCGGCTCGAGTGAGCGCATCGGCGATCTCGACGGTCGCCTGCTCGCTGCCGCCAGTGTCGAGGCGCGGCACGACCTGCAATATGGTCACCTCGGCCATGCCTATTGGCTCCGTTGGAGGCGCGTGGCGTTTCTTAGGATGGACCAGCAAGAACCGCAATTCCTGGAGGTAGGGGAGAGCCGACAGCGCCGCATAGCCTTTCGCTTATCAAATGCGAACGGTCCGAGTCAGCTGGCGCTGCTTTGGGTTCCGGGCTTTCTCTCCGACATGGCGAGCACCAAGGCGGTCGCGCTCGCCGACTGGGCGGAAGCGCATGGCGTGCCCATGCTCCGCTTCGACTATTCGGGACATGGGCTGTCAGAGGGGGATCTGCTCGGGGCCACGATCGGCGATTGGCTTGAAGAGACCGGCACCATCCTTCAGTTGCTCGAAGATCGCCGCACCATCGTGGTGGGCTCGTCCATGGGCGGATGGATCGCGCTGCTTCTCGCCCGCCAACTGGCGCAAGCGGGCGCGCTTGAGCGGCTAGCCGGTCTCGTACTCATCGCGCCGGCATGGGACATGACCGAACGGCTGATGTGGCATCGCATGACGCCGGAGGTGAAGGAGACGCTCGAGCGCGACGGCGTCTGTTACGAGCCCTCGCTCTACGGCGATCCTTATCCCATCACCAAGCATCTCATCGAAGAAGGGCGGTCGCATCTCATTGGGGAAGGGTTGCTCCACCTCGACCGTCCGGTGCGCATTCTGCAAGGCATGTGCGATCCCGACGTACCGTGGGGCCACGCGCTCGACCTGGTCGACCTTCTCCACTGCGGCGATGTCGAGGTCACGCTGATCAAGGACGGCGACCACCGTCAATCGCGGCCGCAAGATCTGCGCCGCCTCGAATCGATCGTTGCGGGACTGATCGAGGCTGCTCAGGCGTCGACGTAGTCAGCGATGCTCGTCGGAACTGGAACTTCAAGCCCTTCGGCTTTCAGCCCCTCGATGTGGAACTGGATTGCCGCCCGAATTTCCTGCTCCACGGCGTCGACGGTCTTGCCGGTGGCGACGCAGCCTGGAAGATCGGGCACATAGGCCGAATAGTTTCCATCAGCCTTCTCAATCACAACTGCGTACCGCATCAATTGAATCTCGTCATGGCCGGGCTTGTCCCGGCCATCCACGTCTTTCACTTATAGTACTTTCCGATCGTGGATGCCCGGCACAAGGCCGGGCATGACGATTATCTGCTAGTCACGATCGGGCAGCCGAGTGTCTTGTCGATGGCTTCCTTGAGGTCATCTTGTGTTTCCGCGGTGAGGTAGAGACCGCCATTCTGCTCGGCGAGGCATTTCGCCTCGAGCGCGCTTTGCTCCCCCATCCAACTGATCCCGCGCACGCGAAGCGAGATGACGTGGACCGTCAATCGCGTGGCCTCGGCATGAAGCTGCTTGCTGAGGTCGCATAACGAGCCTCCGCAGGTCTCTTCGCCATCGGTGACGACGACGATGAGGCCGGGCTTTTTCCGGAAGTCGAGGACGTCAGCCGCTTGCGCGACGGCCGCTGTCAGTGGGGTTTTTCCTGCGGGCGTCAGAGCCTTGACCGCACCCAAGATGGCTGCCGCGGCATTTTCCTTCGGCCGCAGCTCGAGTTTCACGTTGCATTGATTGTATGGCCCCGGCCCGAACGTGATGAGGCCTACGCGGCGAATCCGGGTGATGCTCGGCAAAGCTTCCGCGAGCGTGGCCCGGACTTTGTCAAAGCGGCTGACCGTGCCAGCAGTCTCGCTGCCATAGCCCCAGCCATCGCCTGACATGGAGCCGGACGCGTCGAACACGATCATGGCATCCTCGATGCAAGGCGGGCGCCCATCCTTCTCGCCCTCGGTCGCATGGACTGCGAACGCCATGAGGCCGGTCAGGGCGATGGCGGCAAATCGGATTGCAAGGGTGGGGAAACGCACGATTAGGAATGGCATCGCGGTTCAAGTGTCGCTGGCGACAGTGCGGAGCAGAGACGCGAGGCCTTCGCGGTAGGTGGGATAGCGGAGCGTGACGCCGAGCTCCGACTTGATGCGGGTGTTTGCGATACGCCGGCTGCCTTCGTAGAAGCTCCGCGCCATCGGCGTGAGGTCGGCGTCCTCGAATGCGATTTCGGGTGGGGGCGAGACGCCGATCAGCCTCGCCGCGTAGGTGACCACCGCGTCGGGCGCGGCGGGCTCATCGTCGGCGACATTGTAGACCGCGCCGGCATTGGGGTGCGCCATCGAGGCTTCGAGCACGCTCGCGATATCCTCGACATGGATGCGGCTGAATACCTGGCCGTCCTTTTTGATGCGCCGCGCCGTGCCGGCGCTGAGCTTGTCGAACACGCACCGGCCAGGGCCGTAGATGCCGGCAAGCCGAAAAACCTGCACCGGGATGCCGGTCTCATCGCCGAAACGGAGCCACGCTTGCTCGGCTTCGACCCGGGCCTCTGTGCGCTCGCTATTGGGCCTCGGCGTCGTGCTCTCATCCACCCAGCGTCCCTTCTGGTCGCCATAAACGCCGACGGTCGAGAGATAGCCGATCCATTCGACCGAGCTGAGGCCGGCAAGTTCCTTGCTGTAATGCGCAAGCACTGCGTCGCCCTTAGGGCCCGGTGGGATAGAGTGTAGGAGATGCGTGGTGCCGCGGAGCAGCCTGGCAACGTCGTGGTTGCTAGGCTCTCCGGCAAAGCGCGCCACTTCGTATCCTCGCACTCTTAGTCGCCCGATATTCGCTTCATCACGCGCCGTGCCGGCGATCTGCCATCCTTGAGCACAAAGACGCGCAGCGAGCGCCTGCGCCGAATAGCCGAGGCCGAAGGCGAATAGCCTGCTCATGCCGCCTCCCTGACCCATTCCGACCTGACGGCAGGATCTGGATCGTTGGAGTATGTCGCGCGGAGCGCGGAGAAGCGTGAAGGCGCAAGCCGCGACAACGCCCACACCGCCATGGCGCGGACGAGCGGCGAATCATCAATGAGCCGCGCTTCGACCGAGGGCACCAGCGTCGCGTCGGCCGAATTGCCGGCTGCGATCAGAACATTGCGCAGGAAGCGGGCGCGGCCAGTGCGCTTGATTGGCGTGCCGCGAAAGCGCGCCCTGAACGCGACGTCGTCAAGGAGGAGAAGCTCGGCGAGAGGCGGGTTATCGCTCTCCACTCTGACGCTAAGCTTGGTTTCATGCGCGGCATGGGCAAACTTGTTCCACGGGCAAACGGCGAGGCAGTCGTCGCACCCGAATATGCGATTGCCCATGGCCTCGCGGAAGCGCGGCGCGATGTGGCCCTTATGCTCGATGGTGAGGTAGGAGATGCACGCGCGCGCATCGATCTGGTAGGGCGCGGTGAATGCGCCGGTCGGGCATATGTCGAGACAGCGCCGGCACGCTCCGCAATGATCTTCCTCAGGTGCGTCGGGTTCAATCTCCGCGCTCACGAAGATCGAGCCGATAAATAGCCAGGAGCCGAGCTCGCGCGAGACGAGATTGGTGTGCTTGCCCTGCCAGCCGAGGCCGGCGCGCGCGGCGAGCGGCTTTTCCATCACCGGCGCGGTATCGACGAAGATCTTGACCTCTCCACCAGTGAGTTCCTGCACGCGCGCGGCCAATGGCTTGAGCTTCGCCTTGAGGATGTCGTGGTAGTCGGCGCCTTGGGCATAGATCGAGATCGCGCCGCGCGATTTCTCTTTCAGAATAGCGAGGGGGTCACCCCGGCGGTTGTAATTCAGGCCAAGCAGGATGACGCTGCGCGCCTCTGGCCAGAGCGCGCTCGGGCTTTTACGGCGGTCTGCCGTCGTGGCGAGCCATCCCATGTCGCCCTGGCGGCCTTCGGCGAGAAATGTCTCGAGAGCTTCGCCCGCGCCTTGAACAGCATCAGCCGAGGTAAAGCGCACCGCGTCGAAGCCAAGCGATTTGGCCTCTTCCGCGATTTTGCCTTTCAGCGATACTCCCATGCGACTCTATGTCGGGGCGCTTTAGCTAAAAATCGAGGTCAGCATAGGTCAGAGATGGGGTGAAGCCCGCGATGCGGTCTTGCAGCAGCGGTCTGAACGACGGCCTCGATTTCAACAACGCATACCAATTCTTGGCCGGCTCATACTCCTCCCACGGAACCTCGCCGAGAAAATCGAGCGTCGAGAGATGGGCAGCGGCGGCGAGATCGGCAAAGCTCAAGGCATCGCCGGCAAGCCAGCTTCGCGTCTCGGCGAGATGACCGATATAGGTGAGATGATAGCGCAAATTCCCCCGGCCCGCCCGCATCGCTTCCATGTCAGGGGAGGAGCTCTGCGGCCCGAAACGCCGGTACACCTTCTCCTCAACGAGATAGGCCGTGACCTCGTCGAAGAACTTGCGGTGGAACCAGTCAACGAGTCGCCGCGCTTCGGCCCGCGCCGTAGCATCGCCGGGGAAAGGCTGGAAGGAAACGCCACTGCGTTCGTCCGCGGTGTCGCCGAGATATTCTGAGATCGCGTAAGCGCCGGAGATCGCGCCATGCGCGTCGGTGAGAAGCACAGGCAGGGTGCCGGCAGGGTTCAACTTGAGAAATTCAGCGCGCCATTCCCAAGGCTTTTCCTCGGCGAGCTCGGCCTCCATCCCGGACTCGGCGAGTGCGAGCCGGATTGAGCGGGAAAACGCGCAAAGTGGAAAGTGCAGGAGAGTCGCCATCGAGCCGTCGGTGGCCAGTGTTTAGAATGAAATGAATCGCGCGCGTTGAACGCTCGGTATAGAACCTGCGCGCGAGTCGAACAAGCGGGGCCGCGAGGGGGCCATGACGATAGAGCAGATTATCGTCCTTGCCGTGGTGCAGGGTATTACCGAGTTCCTGCCCATTTCCTCCTCCGGGCACCTCATTCTTATTCCGCAGATCATGCACTGGCCCGACCAGGGTCTGCTGGTCGACGTGATGACGCATTTCGGCACGCTGCTCGCCATCCTCATCTATTTCTGGCGCGACGTGTGGCACCTCATCCTCGGCGGGCTGAACTTGCTGAGAGGCAAGGTGACCGATGACGGCAGGCTTGCGATCTACATCGTTCTTGCCACCATTCCTGCTGTTGTCTTCGGCATTTTTCTGAAGAAGCTCGGATTTACCGACCTCGAGCGCAATGCCACCATCGTGGCCTGGAACACCATCCTTTACGGCATCCTGATGATGATCGCCGACATGGTGGGGAAGCAGGAAAAGACCATCGCCAATGTAACGCTTACGAACGCGCTCATCATCGGCGTAGCACAGGCGCTTGCGCTGATCCCGGGCACGAGTCGTTCCGGTGTCACCATGACCGCAGCCCGGTTCCTCGGCTTCACCCGGCCCGACTCCGCGCGCTTCTCCTTCCTGCTCGGCATCCCGGCCACGGCCGGTGCCATCGTGTTCACGGTAGGCGACGCGTTTGCAAGCGGCGAGAAGATCACCATGGACATATTGCTTTGCGCGGCGCTCACCTTCGTCGCCGGCATCCTCGCCATTGCGTTCTTGATGAACTTGCTCCGCCGCATCAGCTTCCTGCCCTTCGTGCTCTACCGCATGGTGCTTGGCGGCTTCCTCCTCGTGATGATCTACAGTTGAGCGCGCGGGCTCAAGGCTTGGGCCTGAAGATGGAGAACTGGCCGCGCGGGCGGTACTGCTCGAGATATTCCGGCACCACGCTTGCAATCGCGACCGGCTCGATGCCAAGCCCTTCCAACGTGCGACCAGCATTACGCGCGGCCTCGCTCACCACATTGTCGGTCGCAAGCAGTCGCACCTGATCTACAGTGAGCGGCGGCTTCGGCAGGACTTGTAGGAAGGCGCCTTGCAGCTTAGCGAGCCAGAAGGGCTCAGGCACGAGCGCCCGCCTGCGCATGGTGTAAGTGAGCACGCGCTGCATCACCTCCTTCAAGGTGAGAATTTCCGGTCCGCCAAGCTCGTAAGCGCCATCGGAGCTTGCTTTGCCGGTAAGCCCGGCGATGACAGCCTTGGCCACGTCACCGGCGAACACAGGTTGAAGCCTCGTCTTGCCGCCGCCGATCAACGGGAGAGCCGGAGAGATCCGCGCGAGCGCGGCGAAACGGTTGAAAAAGTCATCCTCGGGCCCGAATACCACCGAAGGGCGTATGATGATGGCGGCGGGGAATGTCTCTTTGACCGCCTTTTCGCCCTCAGCCTTGCTCCGGGCATAGATCGAAGGAGAATCGGAATTGGCGCCGATTGCCGAAATATGCACGAACGCACGCGCGCCGGCTTGGCGTGCCGCCTCGGCGACGTGCCGCGCTCCCTCGTCCTGCACTGCCTTGAATGTCTGCTTGCCGGTGGGAAACAGGATGCCGACGAGATTGACCACGGCGTCGGCGCCGTTGGCCGCCGCCAGCAGTGAGTCGGGGTAGCGCACATTGGCCTGCACGGGGTTGATCTGGCCGACGCCTCCGAGCGGTTGGAGGTGGCCGGCAAGATCAGGGCGCCTGACCGCAACCCGCATGCGCGCGCCGGTCTTGGCGATGGCTCGCACCACATGGCGCCCTATGAAGCCCGAGCCGCCATAGATGGTGATCAGCGCCCTGTTATTGAGAGTAACCGCCACTTAAGCCTCTCGGAGTAGGCCTAGCCTTGACCACCGCAGCAATACACGAGGGCTGCAAAGCCTTGAAGGCGGGATGTGGCGACAATTGACTTTGCCCATGGCCAATCGTACCTCCAGGGCCTTAGCCCAGGTGGCGGAACTGGTAGACGCGCTAGCTTCAGGTGCTAGTGCCCGAAAGGGCGTGGAAGTTCGAGTCTTCTCCTGGGCACCATTTTTCCTTTGCAGGCGGCCGCTTTGAGGATGCGCCAAGCTTGAACCAGCCCCCGATCCTAGAAGTCCACAAGGGCGATCTGCCGCGGGGGCGCCTCACTGGACGGTCCATCGCCATCGATACCGAGACGCTCGGGCTCAACCCCTATCGCGACCGGCTCTGCCTCGTGCAGCTGTCCGAAGGCGACGGCCGCGCCGTGCTGCTCCAGTTCAGCGGCAACTACGATGCGCCGGAGCTGAAGCGCCTTCTCGCCGACGAGAGTGTGCTCAAGATCTTCCATTTCGGCCGCTTCGATCTTGCCGTGCTCAAGCATTATTTCGGGGTAATGGCGAAGCCGGTCTATTGCACCAAGGTGGCCTCGCGGATCGCCCGGACCTTTACCGATCGCCACAGCCTCAAGGATCTCGCCCGGGAGCTGCTTGGCATCGAGCTCTCCAAGCAGCAGCAATCCTCCGACTGGGGCGCTCCTGAGCTCAGCCAAGAGCAACTCAACTATGCCGCGAGCGATGTGTTGCATCTGCACGCCATAAAAGAGAAACTCGATGCCATGCTGGTTCGCGAAGGGCGGGAGAGGCTGGCGAAAGCCTGTTTCGAGTTCCTGCCGACGCGGGCCGAGCTCGATCTCAGGGGCTGGTCGGAGATCGACCCCTTCGCCCATTAGGTGGCGCAAAAGGCGGAAAAGTGCGGTTTCGGGCCCGCTTTGGCGGTCGTAATGTCACCAAGGTCATGCGGCTAGTCTATGGCCCAGAATGGCAATAAATGCCGCTTTTTTGAGGATATTTGGCCGGACAAATGACGCTTGAGGCCAATCTCGTTCCCGCAGGTCGGCGCTACCGCATCCGTTCGGCGGACGAGCGGGCACGCGCTTTCTTAAGCGCCGGGCGCCATACCCGCTTTGTCCGCATCCTGCGCAAGACGCTGCCGGTTTTCGCGGTGCTCGTGCTTGCCTCCTATTTCATTTCCACCCGCCTTAGTGTCAGCGTCGGCGACGTGACTGCGAGCATCGGCGGCATCGAGGTCGCCGACGGCAATCTGCGGATGATCAACCCCAAGCTGAAGGGCGCCGACAAGAAGAATGGCGCCTATGTGATCGGCGCCGACTACGCCGATCAAGACATCAAGAATCCGAACATGATCAAGCTGCACGCCATCAAGGCGGAGCTCACCAGCAAGGACGGCGGGTGGTCGCGCCTTGCGGCTGTGCGCGGCGTGTTCGACAGCAAGGTCGAGCGCCTTGTGATGCAGGAGAAGATCACCATAGCGACGAGCTCAGGCGTCAACGGTGAGCTGAAGCATGCCTCCCTCGACATGAAGACCCAAACTTTGCGGTCGCATCAGCCGGTGTCGTTCCTCTTGACCAATGGCAGCGTCAAGGCCAATGCCATGACGCTCGAGTCCGGCAAGCATACGCTGACCTTCCGCGGCAAGGTGTTGGTGCATCTGATCAAACCTCAGAATGACGCCAAGGATGCGGCGCGCAAACCGCAAGGCGCCCCATCACAGGCTGCTTTGCCTGCGCCCGCGTCGACGCCTCTCCCAGAGATGCCAAGCCCGATCCAAGCGGTGGTGCCGCAATGAGCAAACTTCACCATCCGATCTCCCCATCTCTTGTCCGTTGTAGTGTGGGCTTGGTCGTCCTCGCTCTTGGGCTTTTGCTCACAGCACCTCTCTCGGCTCAGACGATGACCAATAGTTTCGGCGGCCTGTCCAAAAGCTCCAAGGATCCGATCGATATCGAGTCCGACGTGCTTGTGGTGCACGACTCGCAGAAATACGCGACCTTCAAGGGCAACGTGAAGGCCGTGCAGGGCACCACGACGCTCCGCGCGCGCGAGCTGAACGTCCATTACACGGGGGGCGGCGACAAGCTCCTCACCGGCGAGGACAAGAAGAGTGACGGCGTGCAAGCCGCGGCCGCAACGAATGCTGCCGGGGACAAGAATGGCGATAGCGGCACACAAATCACCAAGATCGAGGCCCAGGGCGACGTGGTCATCACGAGCGAGAACGACCAGACCACTTCGAGCGAATGGGCGATCTACGACGTGCCGTCGCAGCAGGTCACCGTGGGCGGCAATGTGGTGTTAACCCAAGGCAAGAATGTGCTAAAGGGAGACCGGCTCGTCATCGATCTCAAGACGGGCGAAAGCCGGTTCGACAATACAGGCAATACTGCCGTCGCCGGAGGTCGCATCCGTGCGCTATTCATGCCTAAGGAAGGGGCCGATAACGCGAAATCGGGCGATGCCACGAAATCAGGCGATTCAGCCTCGGGTGAGGCGGCGGCAGGAAGCGCGGCCCCGGCCGGAGAGGCAGCCGACACCACCCAATCCATCAGCGAGACGAGCGGCACCGCCGCAAGCGCGGGAACTACACCGAAAGCAAACAAGCCTGCCGAGGATTCGCCGTGGCAGATCGTCCCTGGTATCGCGCAGTAGCTTCCTTGGGATTTTGACGAATTTTAACCGGCCGTCGCTTCAATTCTGAGGAGCGGAAGGGGTAGTGGGCAAATTGTTGTCGTTCCCAGGACGCCAAGCAGTCGCCACCCAAGGGACCATAGTCCCGGCGGAGCAGCCGATGCTTGCCTCAGAACCCCGGTCCGATCCGGCGGTCGGGCGGCTCACCGTCGGAAATGTCGTCAAGAGCTTCAAGAAGCGCACCGTAGTTCGTGGCGTGAGCCTAGAGGTGAACCGCGGCGAGGCAGTCGGACTGCTCGGGCCGAACGGCGCCGGCAAGACCACGGTGTTCTACATGATCACCGGACTAATCCCGGCCGACGAAGGCTCGATCAAGATCGATGGCCGCGACGTGACCAAGCTGCCGATGTATCGGCGCGCGCGGCTCGGCATTGGTTACCTGCCGCAGGAGGCCTCGATCTTCCGAGGCCTCACGGTCGAGGAGAACATTCTCGCCGTGCTTGAGACGGTGGAGCCCAATAAGCGCGAGCGTCAGATCCAGCTCGATGCACTGCTCGAAGAGTTCCACATCACCCGGCTCAGGACGTCTCCGGCAATGCGTCTCTCCGGCGGCGAGCGGCGGCGCGTCGAGATTGCGCGCTCCCTCGCCACGCGTCCCTCTTTCATGCTGCTCGACGAACCGTTCGCCGGCATCGATCCGATCGCCGTCAATGACATCCGCGCCCTGGTTCGCCATCTCACCCAGCGCGGCATCGGCGTGCTCATCACCGATCACAATGTGCGCGAGACGCTGGACCTCGTGACCCGCGCCTATATCATTCATGACGGCATGGTGCTAACC
>JBKOUI010000111.1:0-4695 GCA_046723315.1 Pseudomonadota bacterium
GATCTCGGCATAGCCGTTATCGACCAGCCGCCGCACTTGCGCGACCACTTCGCCCGCCGGCACCGAGCGCGACGGACCGCGGCCGAACGGGATGATGCAGAACGTGCAGCGGTGGTCGCAGCCGTTCTGGATCTGCACATAGGCGCGGGCGCGATTGCCAAACCCCTCGATCAGATGGCCGGCGGTCTCCTTGACCGACATGATGTCGTTGACCACGATGCGCTCGCTTGCGTCGCCGCTTAGGCCAACGAACGTCCGGCACTCGGTTTTTTCTTGATTGCCAATGACATGGTCGACCTCGTCCATCGCGGCAAAGCGGGATGGATCGACCTGAGCGGCGCAGCCCGTAACCACGATCTTGGCGTTGGGGCGCTCACGGCGCGCCTTCCTGATCGCCTGCCGCGCCTGGCGCACGGCCTCCGCAGTCACCGCGCAGGTGTTGACGATCACCGCGTCGTTGAGGCCCGCGGCGTTCGCATGCTTGCGCATGAGTTCCGACTCATAGGCATTGAGCCTGCAGCCGAAGGTGATGATTTCGATATCCGACATTCGCGGCTTCTAACACGATACTCTTGAGAAGCTAAACACTTGCGGGTTGGAATAGCTCCGAAGGTAGCGTGCCTTCGTAGTCGAGCGCGTACGGGCCGGTCATGAGGATGTGACCGTCCGACTTCCGCCACTCAATCAGAAGGTCGCCGCCTGGCAGAGTGACTTTAACCTTCCGCCCGGTCAGCCCGCGCCGCGCAGAAGCGACAGCGGCTGCGCAGGCGGCAGTTCCGCAAGCGCGCGTAAGGCCCGCGCCCCGCTCCCAAGTGCGAACCTTGATTGCTTCAGGCGCTAGCACCTGCACCAGTGAGATGTTGGCACGCTCGGGGAAGAGCGGATGGTGCTCAAGCGCCGGGCCGAGGCGCGCGAGGTCATGTGCGGCTACATCGTCGACGAAGAACAGGCAGTGCGGATTGCCGACATTGATCACCGATGGCGAATTAAGCAGCGGATCGTCGACGTCAATTTCGATACTGCGCGTATCCTCGAACGGCTTTGACAGCGGGATCTCGTTCCAAGCAAAACGCGGCGCGCCCATGTCGATGGTGACGCTGCCGTCGCAATTGACCGCCGCATCGAGCGTCCCGCTCTCGGTCTCGATGCTCACATGCGGCTCTCCTCGCTCGGCGGCGACGAGAGAAGCCACGCAGCGCGCGGCATTGCCGCAGGCCCCGACCTCGCCGCCGTCGGCATTCCAGATGCGCATGAACACGTCGGCACGCGCGGAAGGCTCGAGGGCGATGAGTTGATCGCAACCAATGCCTTCCTTGCGGTCGGCGATGGCGCGCACCGCGTCTTCGCCGAGCGCAAGAGAGCGCGCACGGGCGTCGAGCACGACGAAGTCGTTGCCGAGCCCGTTCATCTTGCGGAACGGTATGGAGTGAGTCCGCATGCGCGCCGCCAGAGTTTGCTTGCTCTATATAGGGCGAGCAGGTCCTTGACTTCCAGCGAGGCCGGTTGGCCCCCTCCTTACCAGCACGAACGCGGCAAACGCCGTAGCGGCGAATACTGCGCCGGCAAGGAAGGTGGCGGAAGCGCCGATTCTGTCCCACAGGAGGCCGGCGATGATGCTCGCCAGCAGAGCGGCGATGCCGGTGATGAGGCCGAACAGGCCGAAGGCGGTGCCGCGCAGGCGCGTTGGCGCTGTCTCCGCAATCAGGGCCGCGAGCACGCCTTGGGTCAGGCCCATATGCAGGCCCCACAGGCAGACGCCGATAAAGACGGCGAAAAGCGTCGTGCCAAAGGCTAGCAGCAGGTCTGCGGCAATGAGGGCGATGAGGCCAGCCAACAGCAGGGGCCGCGCGCCAATCTTGTCCTGGAGCCTGCCCGCTGGATAAGCGCTTGCCGCGTAGACAAGGCTCATAGCGGCGATGACGGCAGGAGCCCAGGCGAGAGCGAGGCCGCCATCGCGCGCGCGGATGACCAGGAAGGCTTCGCTGAATCTCGCGAGGGTAAAGACCGTGCCGGCAATGATGACGAGCCAGTAGGCGTAAGGAAGCTGCCCGATCTCTTTCGCATGTAGCGGCGCCCGCGTTTTGCCTTCCAGATGCGCCGGCTCCTTCACTCCAATCACCAGAACCAGGACTGCCACCACCGCTGGGATGACCGCGAACCACAGCACTGTGCGGATGTCGTCATTGAAGAGATACATCAAGCCGATGGCGATAGCGGGGCCGAGCGTTGCGCCTATCGTGTCGAGCGACTGTCGAAGGCCGAAGGCCTCGCCTCGCTTCGCAGGCGGCGTCAGGTCGGCGACCAGAGCATCACGCGGCGCGCCTCTGATGCCCTTTCCGATGCGATCGAGAAAGCGAGCGATGAGCACAAGCCCAATGGAGTTGGCAAGCGGGAACAGCGGCTTGGTGGCGGCAGCGAGGCCGTAGCCCGCGACAGTCAGGGCTTTCCGCCGCCCCAGCGCGTCCGACAGCCAGCCGGAGAACACGCGGGTGATCTGCGCGGTGGCTTCGGCGATGCCCTCGATTACACCGAGCGCAGTCGCGCTTGCGCCAAGGGTGACGACGAGGAAGACGGGCAGCAGCCCGTGGACCAGCTCAGACGAGGTGTCCATGAAGAGCGAGGTGAACCCGAGCGCCCACACCGCCCGAGGTAAGCCCTGTCCCGTTGCGTGCCCAGCCTGCACGGGTGCTCTCCCTTTCAAGCGTTCAGAGAAGGCCGCCCGTGTTATATGGCCTTCCCGCCAGAGTCCATGTGGCTAGAAACGGGGGGCAAGAATGATCTCGGTTCCGTCCGCCGATCCGGTTGGCGCCCTCGTACCTCACACGCCGAAAGAGCCGCTTCTCGGTGCCACATCCGGCCCTCTCGCCGGAACGAGCTTCATGGTGAAGGACCTGTTCGCCATCAAAGGGCGCAAGGTCTCCAACGGCAATCCCGACTTCTACGAGCACGCGACGCCGGCACGCGAAACCGCGCCAGTCATCACGCGACTGCTCGAGGCGGGCGCCTCGTGCACGGGTGTCACCATCTGTGACGAATTCTTCTACAGCGTGCTTGGCACCAATGTTCACTACGGCCAGCCCGTCAACGCGCGCGCGCCGAAGCATGTAACCGGCGGCTCTTCGTGCGGTGCGGCTGCGGCAACTGCCGCTTCCTTATGCGATTTCGCACTTGGGACTGATACGGGAGGATCGATCCGCGTGCCAGCCTCGTTCTGCGGCCTTTACGGCTTGAGGCCCACCTACGGACGCATCGACACGACCGGTGCGACACCAATGGCGCCGAGCTACGACACGGTCGGCTTCCTTGCGCGTGACCCAGAGCTGTTTCGCAAAGTTGGTCACGTGCTGCTGCAAGGAGCAACGGTCGAAGCCGTGGTCGAGCGGCTCGTTCTCGCCGAAAACTTCTTCGGTCATGCTGAGGCGAGCATGGATCAGGCACTGTGGGAGACGATTGGGAAACTCAAGAGCGCTTTGCCCGAGCCCGAACACAGTGAGATAGCAGACGAGGAGGAGATTGCCGCCTGGCGCAACGCCTTCCGTCTCATCCAGGGCTTCGAGATCCAATCGACGCTGCTGCCCTTCATTCAGTCGCACAATGTTGAGCTCGGGCCCGGCATCAAAGAGCGTTTCGAAATGGCGGCGGGAATTACCCTTGCCGAAGCCGAGGCTGCGCGTACTTTGCGCGCCGAAATCGCCGATCGAGTGCTTGCCCTGATCTCGCCCGGTACATTGATCCTGCTGCCGACGGCACCGACACTTCCGCCCGAGCGCGACATTCCCGACGGCGCCTCCTTCTCGGAATTCCGCGCACAAACCCTTGGCTTTACCTGCCTCGCCGGCCATGCTGGTCTGCCGCAGGTCTCGCTCCCCGCCGCAATGGCCGCCGGCTGTCCAGTGGGGCTTTCTTTCATCGGCTGGCCCGGCAGCGACGAGACCCTGCTTGACCTCGCCGTCCATCTTGAGCCGCTTTTAGGGAGCAAGCTCTAGTCCCCGGTTCGCGAGGAGCCACATGCTGGAGAAGACCTCGTTTCCCTACGGCGCAGGCTTTCGCTCGCTGACGCAGGAAACGCCGGAGCCGGTCGCCCTCAAGGTTGAGGGTACGCTGCCGTCCTGGCTCGAAGGCGCGCTGCTCCGCACCGGGCCATCGAAATTCGAGGTCGGCGCCCGCACCTATAATCACTGGTTCGACGGCCTGGCGATGCTACACAGATTCGCCTTCGCGCAAGGCCGCGTGAGCTACACGAGCCGCTTCCTCAAGAGCAAAGCGTTCTCGGCGGCGGAAGCCAGCGGCAAGATCTCCTACGGCGAATTCGCCACCGATCCGTGCCGCACGCTGTTTGGCCGCGTCGCCGCCCTGTTCAATCCCAAGCTCACCGACAATTGCTGTGTCAATGTCTCGGATTACGCGCGCGACGTCGTCGCGTTCACCGAGACCTCAATCCCGATGCGCTTTCAGCCAGACACGCTGAAGACGCTCGGCGTGTTCGGCTATCGCAGAGCCCTCAGCGGCCAGGTCTCGACGGCGCACCCGCACTATGACGCGGCAAGACGCTGTCACTACAACTACATCGTCGATTTCGGCATGAAGAGCCTCTACCGCCTCTGCCGAATAACCGACAACGGCAAGCAGAGGTGCGTTGCAAAACTACCGGTCGAGCGGCCGTCTTACATGCACAGCTTCGGCATGAGCCAGGAC
>JBKOUI010000009.1:0-9717 GCA_046723315.1 Pseudomonadota bacterium
GTGCGTTGGTAATGAAACTTGGGAAGCTACTGCTCTACCGCTGAGCTACACCCGCGCCGGCCCGAGTCATAACACGGCACCCGGCACGCCAAAAGCGCTCGCCACAACGTGAAGGGGGCGAGCGTTTCACGAGGAAACTTCGGCGCCGATCTTTCGTATAGTGGCCCATGGTCGAGCTTGCCTTCGCCGCACCACGCGCAAAATTCGCCGATCCCGACTGGACCGCCAAGGGTGAGCGACGCGCGCGCGTAAAGCTCGAAGCGTTGCGGACGCTATGGATCAACACCGGCAGCCTTTGCAATATCGAGTGCCGCAATTGCTACATCGAGTCGAGCCCGGAGAACGATCGGCTCGTCTACATTACGCGGGCCGAGGCTGCCGCCTATCTCGACGAAATCACGCGCGGTCGCCTGCCGGTCAGAGAGATCGGCTTCACCGGCGGCGAGCCCTTCATGAATCCCGAGATCATCGAGATGCTCGGCGATACGCTCAAGCGCGGATTCTCGGTGCTGGTGCTGACCAATGCCATGCAACCGATGCTCCGTGCCCGCACTCTTTCAGGGCTCGCGTCGCTGCGCGACGCGCATGGCAGCCGGCTGGTGCTGCGCGTGAGCCTCGACCACTATACGAAAGAGCGGCACGAAGAGGAGCGCGGGGAAGGCACCTTTGACAAGACAATCGAAGGAATCGACTGGCTGGCACGTGAAGGCTTCACGTTTGCGCTCGCAGGCCGCACCTGCTGGGGCGAGAGCGAAGAGGATGAGCGCGCTGATTATGCCAAGTTGATTGCCGCGCGGGGTTGGCCGGTCGATGCGTACGACCGTTCCTCGCTCGTGCTGTTTCCAGAGATGGATCTGTCAGCCGATGTGCCTGAGATCACCGAATCCTGTTGGGGGATTCTGCACAAGAACCCTAACGACGTGATGTGTGCCTCGAGCCGCATGGTGGTGAAGCGCAAAGGTGCCACAGCACCCGTCGTGCTTCCCTGCACCCTGCTACCCTACGATCCGGCGTTCGAGATGGGCGCAACCTTGAGTGAAGCCGCACATGTGGATGGCGGCATGTTCGAGCGCGGCGCGGTCAAGCTCTGCCATCCGCACTGCGCGAAGTTCTGCGTGCTCGGCGGTGGCTCCTGCTCGGCCTAATCCTGCTTGAAGTGCTTCGAGAGCTTAAGGCCCTGGGCCTGGTAGTGCGAACCGATGCCTTGGCCGTAAATTTGGTCGGGGATATCGGTGAGCTTGTCGTACACCAACCGTCCAACGATTTGCCCATCTTCCAAAATGAAGGGAATGTCGAGGCTGCGCACTTCGAGCACGGCCTTCGCGCCCGGCGCTTTGCCCTCGCTATAGCCGAAGCCGGGGTCGAAGAACCCCGCATAGTGCACGCGATACTCGCCGATCAGCGGATCGAACGGCGCCATTTCAGCGACATAGGCCGGCGGCACCGACACGCTCTCCTTTGAGGCGAGAATGTAGAACTCATGTGGATCAAGCACGAGACGCCGGTCGCCGCGAAGGTGCACCGCCTCCCAGAACTGGTTCGCCTCGTAGGCGCCTACAGCGTCGACATCGATCACACCCGCGTAGCGGCGCGCACGATACCCGACCAGATCCGAAGGCGGAATGGGCGCGAGGCTGATGCGCAAATTGAGCCCTTCGCGGATTGCAGCCTCACCTTCGACCAGCCCGACGTCCGAATGGATTTCGCGCAGACGCCGGTCGCCCACGCGGCCGGGGCGCTCGTCGGCATCAAGCTGCTGTCCGACTCTGCGGCGGAACCTGATCTGATTGAGACGCGAGCCGTAGCGGACCTTGATGGAAAAAGTGCGTGGGCAAATCTCGGCGAAGAGCGGGCCGGAATAGCCTTCCTCCACCGCATCGAAAGAATCCTGATTGTCGGCAATGAGACGGGTGAACACGTCGAGCCGACCCGTCGAACTCTTGGGATTGGCAAAACCGGCAATGGTCGAACGCAGCTTGAGCTGCTCGATCAACGGCACGAGATAGACGCAGCCCGCCTCGAGCACGGCACCCTTGGTGAGATCGATCTCGTGGAATTTGAGCTCGCCGAGCTTGTCGCGCACAGTGGCGCCGGGACCGGGCAGGAAGCTGGCCCTGATGCGATAGGCAACCTTGCCAAGCCTCAAATCGAGGCTTGCGGGCTGGATCTGGTTCGGCTCGATTTCGGGCGCGCCGAAAATCTCACCGGCGCCGATCATGGCTCTGATCGCTTGGCAAGGGAGAATACCGGTGCGGGCGAAGACGCTCCGCGTGGTCTCGACGGGAAGCGTCACGTGCGGCGTCTCTGGCAGGCGCTCGAACAGCCGATCCTGTGGCTCTGCGGCTTGAGAATCAGCGGGAGGCATGAGGGAGTTCTTGGCATGGCGGGACGGGTCTCGTCAGCTTAAGCTCGGCCTTCTCCCCCGGATTCACAAGAGGAGAAGTTAATGCTCATCGGACATCTCGCGCTCACCATTGCGGCTCTTTTTACTGGCGCGGCCATCTATGTGAGCGCTGCCGAGCAACCGGCCAGGCTCGGCTTGGACGATCGGGCGCTTCTGAGGGAATGGAAGCCCTCCTACAAGCGCGGGGCGGCCATGCAGGCGAGCCTCGCGTTGCTGGCCTTCCTCCTTGGCATGATCGCGTGGTGGCAAACGGGCAAGGCCGCCTTCCTCATCGGGGCGCTCTTTATGCTGGCGCCCTGGCCCTGGACGCTTCTCGTTATCAAGCCGACCAACGATGCCCTGCTCGCTACCGAGTCCAATGCCGCTGGACCTCAAACCCGCGCGCTCATCGTCAAGTGGGGCAAGCTGCACCTTGTTCGAACGGCGCTTGGAGCTCTCGGGGTGTTAAGCTTTCTCTACGCGCTTGCGGCGGGTTAAGGCACCCCAGGCGTTCCATGGAAGGAATCGCACATGATCCCGCCTGACAGGCACCTGCAAATCGGCTCGCTAGCATTTGACGGGCTCGATCAGATCGATCTTACGGGTCCGTTCGAGGTCTTCGCACGCCTTCCGAATTCTACTTGCCGCATCTTCGCCAAAACGGCAGCGCCCGTACGAGACGTGCGTGGGCTTAAGCTCGTGCCGGACGCGGCTCTCGCCGACGCGCCACAGCTCGACGTGCTGCACATACCCGGCGGTTTCGGTCAGGAAGCCCTGATGGAAGATGAGGACGTTCTCGGCTGGATACGGCAACAGGCGAAGGGTGCGCTGTGCATCTTCGCGGTCTGCACGGGCGTGCTCATTTGCGGTGCGGCCGGTCTCATCAAAGGCACGCAGGCGACCACGCATTGGGCGGCGCATCATGTCCTGCCTTTCTTTGGGGCCGTACCGGTGAACAAGCGAGTGATCGTTGATGGCAATATGGTCTTTGCCGCCGGCGTCACCGCTGGCATCGACGGCGCTCTTCAGGTTGCGGCCGAGCTGCGCGGCGACGAGGCCGCGAAGGCGATACAGCTTTACATGCAATACGCGCCCGAACCGCCCTTCGACAGCGGCAGGCCCGAGACCGCACCGGCGGCTATTCTTGATACCGCGCGACAATCGTTCGCAGATATTACGGCACGACGCGAAGAGACGGCGCGTCGGATTGCCAAGCGCCTCGGCGTGAGTGTCCCCGCGCACACTTGACGGCGGATGGCTTGCGGGGGCATTAATGCCAACTCGTGGTGATTTGGCCGGCCGGCTTGCAGCCACGTAAAACAAGTCGCTAAAAGGCCGCGCGAGACGAAAAATTCGTCACCCCGGTCTTCTGGCGGCAGCCAAGTCCGGGTTTTTTTGTGCCCGCCGGCCAGTCGTGGAAGAATGTTCAAGGAGTGGAGTCGATCGATGGCAAGCGAAGATCGAAGAGGTCGCCGCCGCATCGCCTTGCATAAGGCGACGGAGCTCGTGCATGGCGGGACACTGCGGAGCCAGTTCGGTGAGACGTCAGAGGCGATCTTCCTCAATTCAGGCTACGTCTATGAAACCGCCGAGCAGGCCGAGGCGCGGTTCAAGGGCGACGAGGAAGGTTTCGTCTATAGCCGCTATTCCAACCCGACCGTTGCCATGTTCGAAGCGCGCATGTGCGTGCTCGAAGGGGCGGATGCTGCGCGCGGAACCGCGAGCGGCATGGCCGCCGTCGCTGCCTCCCTGCTCTGTTTTCTCGAGGCCGGCGATCATGTGGTCTCGGCGCGCGCCCTGTTCGGCGCCTGCCGCTACGTCGTCGAGGATCTCTTGCCGCGTTACGGCATCGAATCGACGCTGATCGATGGCCGCGATCTCGCTGCTTGGGAGAAAGCGGTCAGGCCCAACACCAAGGCCTTCTTTTTTGAAACCCCGACCAACCCGGTTCTCGAGCTTGTCGACATCGAGGCCGTATCGAACATCGCGCATAAGGCGAATGCGCTGACCGTGGTGGACAATGTCTTCGCGACGCCAATGTTGCAGCGGCCGCTGGCGCTCGGCGCGGACATCGTCTGCTATTCCGCGACGAAACACATCGATGGGCAAGGGCGCTGTCTCGGCGGCGTCGTGCTCGGCAGCAAGGCCTTCATCGATGAGAAGTTCCACAACTACTTCAAGCAGACCGGACCGTCCCTGAGCCCGTTCAATGCCTGGGTCTTGCTCAAGGGGTTGGAAACGCTGCCGCTGCGGGTCGATCGACACTGCGCCTCGGCGGCTATCATTGCCGATTTCCTCGTCGATCGGCCGGAGGTGCAACGTGTGTTCTATCCGGGGCGGAGCGATCATCCGCAGCACCAATTGGTTCTGAAGCAGATGGATGGCGGAGGACCGATGGTCGCTTTCGAGGTCAAGGGCGACAAGAAGAACGCATTCCGCTTCATGAACGCGCTCTCGATCTTCAAGATCAGCAACAATCTCGGCGATGCCAAAAGCCTCGTTACGCATCCCGCCACGACGACGCATCAGCGGTTGTCGAAAGAGGCGCGCGCCGATCTTGGCATCTTCGACAACACGATCAGGCTTTCCATCGGGCTCGAGGACGTGCGCGACCTAAAGGCGGATCTCGATCAAGCGCTTGCCGCCGCGCGTTGAGGACCGCGGGCTTGCCCGCGTGGGCGTCGTGTGCGACCGTTTCATAAAGCCAGAACTGTCGAGTGAGGATGGTCATGTGCCGAAATATCAAGACGCTCTATAACTTCGACCCGCCCGCGACCGACGAGGAGATCTACCTCTCCTCGCTGCAATTCGTGAGGAAGCTCTCAGGCTTCACCAGGCCTTCGCAAGCGAACCAAGCCGCTTTCGACCGCGCTGTCGACAAGGTCTCCCGTGCGGCGCGCGAGCTGACCGACTCGCTTGTCACCTCCGCTCCGCCGCGCGACCGCGAGATCGAGGCGATGAAGGCCAAGGCCAGGGCGGCCGAACGCTTCCCGACTCAGGCCTCCTAACTCGCGCGCGGCCTAAACTCACAGGAGTTTCCTTGACGGCGTCTCAATCGAAAGTGCGGGAGCTACTCGCGACGCTGGTCGGTTTCGACACCACCAGCTCGAAGTCAAATCTCGCTCTGATCGCGTTCGTCGAGGATTATCTCAAGAGCCACGGTATCGGCTCCTTGCGCGTCCCCTCCCCCGATGGGCTAAAGGCCGACCTCTTTGCCACTATTGGCGGCAGCGGCAACGGTGGCATCGGCCTGTCGGGTCATAGCGACTGCGTACCGGTCGAAGGCCAGCACTGGGCTTCAGATCCTTTCACGCTCACGGCGCGCAGCGGCAAGCTTTATGGACGTGGTGCTTGCGACATGAAGGGCTTTCTCGCCTGCGCTCTGGCTTCGGTGCCTCTGTTTAAGACGCGAGACCTCAAAGAGCCGGTGCATCTCATCATCTCCTATGACGAGGAGGTTGGCTGCACTGGAGTACGACCGCTGATTGCCCGCATCGGCGAGGATCTGCCGCGGCCGCGCGCGATCATCGTGGGCGAACCGACCAGCATGCGGGTGATCGACGCCCATAAGCGCATCGACGCTTATCGCACCGTCGTGCATGGCCGCGAAGCGCATTCGAGCCTACCGGCTCTCGGCGTCAATGCAATCTCGGCTGCCGCTGCGCTCGTCTGCGAGCTCGACCGCATCGGCGCCGAGGTTGCCAAGCGAGAGAACGATCCGCGCTTCGAGCCGCCATACTCGACTATGATGGTCGGCACCATCAAGGGCGGGACGGCAGGCAACATCGTACCTAAAAATTGTGAGTTCCAATGGCAGGTGCGCAGCCTGCCGCAGGCCAAGCCAGGCGAGGCGCAGCGCGATCTTGCGGCTTTCGCGAAATCACTTCTGCCGAAGATGAAGCAGGTGACGAAGGAGGCCGCGATCGAGACGGCTTCGTTGAATACGACACCGGCCTTTGTGGCTGGCACCGGGTCAGAGGCCGTCGCCCTCGCGCTAAAGCTCACCGGCACAGATGAGACCCACGCCGTTTCTTACACCACGGAAGCAGGCCTCTTCGAGGAAGCAGGGTGTCCGTCAGTGATTTGCGGGCCTGGTGATATCGCGCAGGCGCATGCAGCCGACGAGTTCGTAAGCATCGAGCAACTCGACGCCTGTATGGAATTTCTCGCCAAACTCGCGAAAGAGCTTAGCGCCTAGGCGTCGGTAAAGGAGCCGGGGTCGAAGCGGTAGCGGCTGTTGCAGAACTCGCACGTCACCCACACTTCGCCATCGACCACCATGTCCGCCAGATCCTCTGGCGAGAAGCGCTTCAGGAGTTCCTCGACGCGCGCCCGCGAGCAGCTGCAATAGCTCTCGAGCGGAATAGCGCGGTAGGCGCGTACCTGCTCCTCGTGGAACAGCCGGTACAGGAGACGGTCGGCAGCCAGAGTAGGATCGAGCAGCTCGTGATCCTCGACCGTCTCGGCAAGTGCCTTCGCGCGTGTCCAGTCCTCCTCGAAAGCCTCGCTGCGGCTCGCGCGTCCGCCTTCGCGCGTCAGCTTCTGCACGAGAAGACCGCCGGCGCGCCACGTCCAGGACCGCCCACCCGCTTTCCCGGCGCGATAGTGCCGCGCCACGGCGAGCCGGATGAAGGTCGGGAGCTGCTCGGATTGACGAAAATAAGTATCTGCCGCCTCGGTCAGGCTATCGCCTTCGAGCGGCACGACGCCCTGGTAGCGCTCGGTGTCGCTGCCGCGGTCGATGGTCATAGCGAGATGGCCTTCGCCGAGAAGCCGGCCGTCGGCCGGAAGCTCGGCAAGCCGCTCGGCGGAGAAGCGCGCGTAGCCGCGCAAGCCTCCGGGAACTTGATAGTCCGCTACGAGAAGATCGACCGGCCCGTCGGTCGAAGCCTGAAGGATGAACTTGCCCTCGAATTTGAGCGCGGCGCCGAGCAAGGCCGTGAGCGCCACGGCCTCCCCGAGAAGCTGTGATACCGGCTCGGGATAGTCGTGCCGCGAGAGGATGGTGTCGACCGTGGGGCCGAGTTTCACCAGCCGGCCGAGAACGTCGGCGTGCTCGGCTTGGAACGGCAGGATCAGGTCGTCCTCTGGAATGCGAAGCTCGATCCGCTGCTCGGATCCACGCTCGGTCATTTCCTGGCTCCGCGCGCCTTGCGCTGCTTGGCCCGCGCAGCCTTACTGCCGCGGGACTCGGCGCCGAGACACCAGGCAAGGATCGCCTTCTGCACATGCAGGCGATTCTCGGCCTCGTCCCACACCGCTGATTGCGGCCCATCGATCACCTCGGCGGTCACTTCGTCGCCGCGATGGGCAGGCAGGCAATGCATGAAGATCGCATCCTTTGCCGCAAGAGCCATCAGTGCGCCATCGACCTGGAAGGGCCGGAGCGCGGCGTGCCGCTTCTTTTCGTCGCCGTCGCTCATTGAGACCCAGACATCGGTCACCACGCAGTCGGCCCCCTTTGCCGCTTCGCGTGGATCAACGCCAACCTCGATCTCAGCGCCTTGTTCCTCGGCCCAGGCGAGAAGCTCGGGCGCCGGCGCGAACTCCTTCGGCGAAGCGATTCTGAGCTTGAAACCGAAGCGTGCCGCAGCGTGCGCCCAGGAGGTCGCAACGTTATTGGCGTCGCCGATCCAGGCAATTGTGCGGCCTTTGATTGGCCCTTTCAGCTCTTCGAAAGTCATGATGTCGGCCATGACCTGGCAAGGATGCGAAACGCAGGTAAGGCCGTTGATCACCGGAATGCTCGAATGCGCTGCAAGCTCGGTCAAGGTGGCGTGCGGCCCTGTGCGCAGCATGATTGCATCGACATAGCGCGACAGCACGCGAGCAGTATCGGCAAGCGTCTCGCCCCGACCGAGCTGCATGTCTTGCGGGCTCAGCACGAGCGACTCCCCACCGAGCTGATGAATCGCCACCTCAAAGGAAACGCGTGTCCTGGTCGAGGGCTTCTCGAAGATCATGGCGAGCACCGGACGGTCTCGGCGCTTCAGCCGTTTCGGCACGTGGCCCTTACGTTTGATCTCATGGGCCCAGTCGAGGATGGCGCGCAGAGTCTTGGCGTCCAAAGCATCAATATCGAGGAAGTGCTTGGGCGACATGGGACGCGAGCGGGCGATCAGGCGTGGGCGAACGCGCCGCTCTTGAGGGCGACGCAAGCGGCATCGAGCTTTGCGCAAGCCGCGTCGATTTCGGCCTCGCCCACAATAAGCGGTGGCAAGAGGCGCACGACATTGTCGCCAGCCTGCACGGTGAGCAGCTTCTCGGCGCGCAGTGCCTCGAGCAGTTTCAGGTTAGGCACTTTGCATTTCAGCCCGAGCATCAGGCCCTGGCCGCGCACCTCCTCGATGATCTCGTCATGCTCGTCTTTCAAAGCGGCAAGCCGCTGTTTGAGCCTGAGGCCCATCTGAGCGACCTGGTCGAGGAAGCCGTCCTCGAGCACAACATCTAGGACCGCATTGCCGACCGCCATGGCGAGAGGGTTACCGCCGAAGGTCGAGCCGTGGCTCCCCGCCGTCATTGCCGAGCCGACCGCCTCGGTCATAAGACAGGCGCCCACGGGGAAACCGCCACCGAGCCCCTTGGCCGTGGCCATGATATCCGGCGTAATGCCGGCCCACTCATAGGCGAACAGCCGGCCGGTGCGGCCCATCCCGGTCTGCACCTCGTCGAGCAGCAGCAGGATACCCTGATCGTCACAGAGCGCGCGCAGGTCTTGCAGAAAGCGCCACGACACCTCGCGCATGCCGCCCTCGCCCATAATTGGCTCGATCAGCACGCCTGCGGTCGCCTCTCCGAGCGCAGCCTTCACCTTTTTGATGTCGCCCGCTTCGATCTGATCAAAACCCTCCACGGGAGGCCCGAAACCTTCGAGATGCTTGGCCTGTCCTCCAGCGGCTATGGTAGCAAGCGTGCGTCCGTGAAAGGCGCCTTCGAAGGTGATGAGGCGGTAACGCTCGGGCGCTCCATGCTTGAAGTGATAGCGGCGCGCGGCCTTGATCCCGCATTCCACCGCCTCGGCGCCAGAATTGGCAAAGAACACATAATCGGCAAACGTCGCGTCGGTCAGCCGCTCGGCAAGCCGCGCCTGCTCCGGGATCTGATGCAGATTGGATACGTGCCACAGCCTTTTCGCCTGCTCGGTCAGCGCCTTGACGAGATGCGGATGCGCGTGCCCGAGCGCTGTGACTGCCACGCCGCTTGCGAAGTCGAGATAGCGTTCACCCGAGGTCGTATAGAGATAGGCGCCTTCCCCGCGCGCGAAGGAAAGCTCGCTGCGAGCATAGGTCGGAAGGAGGGCCGACATTTTTCTGTGGTGTCCCTGAAACAAAATT
>JBKOUI010000109.1:0-8818 GCA_046723315.1 Pseudomonadota bacterium
GCTCAACGATACGCGTCTCGGCAAAGTGCACCGGCTCGCCGTGCATCTGCTGGGTAATGGCGCGGCGACGCTGATTAGAGAGGTGGTCGATGCTGGCCGCGACAGCGACCAAAACGTCGCGCACCTCGCCTTCAGGCTTGGGCGGCTTGAAGCCCTCGGGAAATTCCTCGGCGATGAACTTGGTCGAGAGTCGCCCTTCCCGCCACCGTTCATTCCGCATCAGAACGGCGAGGAATGGAATGTTGTGGCGGAATCCGTCGATCGCGAAGGCGTCGAGCGCATCGCCCATATGCTCGATCGCGGTGAGCCGCTTCGGCGCATGCGTGACGAGCTTGGCGATCATTGGGTCGTAATAGACGCTGATCTCGCCACCCTCCTCGACGCCGGTATCGAGGCGCGTGGTGATGCCGTCCTCGGTGCCGAGTCGAGGCGGCTTGTAACGCACGAGCCGCCCGGTGGAGGGCAGGAAGTTCCGTGTCGGGTTCTCGGCATAGATGCGGGTCTCGATGGCCGAGCCTGTGAGCTTCACATCCTTCTGCTTGAGCGAAAGCTTCTCGCCCGCGGCGACCTTGAGCATCTCCTCAACCAGATCGAGCCCGGTAACGAGCTCCGTCACCGGGTGTTCGACCTGGAGCCGCGTATTCATCTCAAGGAAATAGAAATTGCGGTCCTTGTCGACGATGAACTCGACAGTGCCGGCGGAGTCGTAGCCGACCGCCTTGGCAAGCGAAACGGCTTGAGCGCCCATCGCCTCGCGCGTTTTGGCGTCGATGAATGGGCTTGGCGCCTCCTCGATGACCTTTTGGTTGCGCCGCTGGATCGAGCATTCGCGCTCGCCGAGATGAATGACGTTGCCGTGCTTGTCGCCAAGCACCTGGATTTCGATGTGGCGCGGCTCTTCGACATATTTCTCGATGAACACGCGGTCGTCGCCGAAGCTCGATCGCGCCTCCGACTTCGATGAGGTGAAGCCCTCCTCCACTTCCTTGCGGGTATAGGCGATGCGCATGCCTTTGCCGCCGCCGCCGGCAGAGGCCTTGATCATCACCGGATAGCCGATCTCCTCGGCGATCTTCACCGCCTCCTTGGTGTCCTTGATCACGCCGAGATGGCCGGGCACGGTCGAGACCTTGGCCTTCGCGGCAAGCTTCTTCGACTCGATCTTGTCGCCCATCGCCTCGATGGCCTTGACGTTGGGCCCGACGAACACGATGCCGGCATCGTCCAGAGCCTGGGCGAAGGACGGGTTCTCGGAGAGGAAGCCATAGCCGGGATGGACTGCGTCAGCTCCCATGGACTTGGCTGCGGCGACGATCTTGGCGATGTCGAGATAAGATTGGGTGGCCTGCGCGGGCCCGATAGGCACTGCCTCATCGGCCATGTCGACATGCAACGCGTCTCGGTCGGCTTCGGAATAGACCGCAACCGTCGTGATGCCGAGCCGGCGCGCGGTCTTGATGATGCGGCAGGCGATCTCGCCTCTATTGGCGATGAGAAGCTTTGAGAACATACGGTCCCCGGCCCTGATGGTCCCGAATTACTAGAGGCTTGATTGAGGCGAGTAAACTGGCCGGAGGGACGTTGACTGCCCTTGTCTATTCTGCCGCAGTCGGCAAGCGCCTCCGACGGCGCTCACGCTTCGAGGCCTGGCGCTCGGGACCATGCTGTTCGGCGGCAACGGCGACTGGAGGGAAGGCAGGCGCCTCCGGGACAGGACTTTCGGGAGCCTCGGAGACCGACTCGGGCTCCCCAGGGAACAACATCCCGGCTGAGGCCTCTTGATCTGCCTCAGCGAGGGTTTCCGCGAGCACTTTGCCGTCCTGGAGCGCCGGCCCGGCAGGGACGACGATCGGCTCACCATGGGCTTCCGCCCGGGCCCGCGTCTTCTGATGGTCGCGCGCAAGATAGGTGTAGACCGCAGGCGTCACGAACAGGGTGAACATGGTGCCGATGGTCATGCCGGCTGCGATGACGAGACCGATATCGAAGCGGCTAGCGGCGCCGGCGCCCTTGGCGATGAGGAGCGGCACCATGGCCACAACCATGGCGGCAGTGGTCATCAAGATCGGCCTAAGCCTGATCGCGGCGGCATGCTCGATCGCCTCGCGGCGGCTGTAGCCCTGCTCCTCCTGCAGCTTGTTGGCGAAATCGACCATTAGGATGCCGTGCTTTGAGATCAAGCCGATCAGGGTAACGAGACCGATCTGGGTATAGATGTTGATCGAGGCGAGCCCCGCATTTAGAGGGATGAGCGCGCCAAACATCGAGCACGGCAGCGCGATCAGAATGATCAGAGGATCCCGGAAGCTCTCATATTGCGCGGCAAGCACCAGGAAGATCACGATCAGCGCGAAGATGAAGGTGTAGACCAGTGTGTTGCCTTCCTGCACGAACTGCCGGCTCTCCCCCTGGAAGTCATAGGTGAAACCTTCGGGGAAGCTCTCGGCTTTTTTCTTGAGGAAGTCGATCGCCTCGCCGACGGTCCGCCCCGGGAACGGGACGGCTGACAACGTCGCCGAGTTGAGCTGCTGGAAATTGGTGAGCGAGTTCGGCTGCACCACCTTGTTTACCGTCGCAACGTTCGACAATGGAACGAGCGATCCGGCGCTGGTGCGGATCTGATAGCGCGTGAGCCAATCCTCGTTCAGCCGATATTCGCGCGGCACTTGCGGGATGACCTGGTAGCTTCGGCCGTAAAGGTCGAACAGGTTGATGTAGTTGCCGCCGAGCAGCGTAGCGAGCGAATTGCCGATGTCGGCCATGGTGATGCCGAGCCGGTTCGCCTTGTCGTGGTCGATATGAAATTCGAGCTGCGGCGTCTCGAAGCGGAGATCTGAGTCGGAGAAGATGAACATCCCGCTTTCGCGCGCTGCCTTCTCGACATCGGCGAGGACGTCCGCGAGTTGACGGAAGTCATGCGTCGTGGTGATCACGAACTGCACCGGCGGCCCCCCGATCGAACCCGGCAACGGCGGCGGCGAGAAGGAAAGCGCGAGCGCCGGCGCGATGCTTGCGATCTTGGGTTGAAGGTCCTGTAACACCGCCTTGTGATTGCGTGCGCGCTCACCCCACGGCTTGAGCAGAACGCCGGCAAAGCCCTGATGCACGTCGCCCATGCCGTTGATGGCGAACACGTGCTCCTTCTCGGGTACCGTGCTGAAGATCTGATTGAGCTGCTGGGTGGACTCCTCGAGATAGTCCAGGTTCGCGTATTGCGGCGTCTTCACCAGCGTGAACAGGATGCCCTGGTCTTCCTCGGGCGCAAGCTCTCGCTGCGTGGTCATATAGAGCAGGCCGGTGGCGGCCATCACGCCGACGAGCACAAGTAGCGTCACCGGCCGGTAATTGAGGGTGCGGCCGAGCCTGCGCTGGTAGCGCCGCTTGAGTCCCTCGAACATCCGGTCGAGATGCCGGGTGAGCCAACCCTGGTCGTGCTCGCTTTCCGCCTTGAACAGCTTCGAGCACATCATCGGCGAGAGCGTGATCGCTATGACGCCGGACACGATCACGGCGCCGGCGAGCGTCAGCGCGAATTCGCGGAACAGCGTGCCAGTGAGCCCCGAGACAAAGGCAATCGGGGCGTACACCGCAGCGAGCGTGATAGTCATGGCGATGATGGGATAGAGAATCTCGCGCGCGCCGATCGGCGCCGCATCGAGCGGCCGCATGCCATGCTCGATAGGGCGATGTATGTTCTCGACGACGACGATGGCGTCGTCCACCACAAGCCCGATGGCAAGCACGAGCGCAAGCAACGTCATCAGATTGATCGAGTACCCGAGCGCCATCAGCAGCGCGAGCACGCCGATCAGCGACAGCGGTATGGTGACGATCGGGATAATGGTCGAGCGGAGATTGCCGAGGAACAGGAAGATCACCACGATCACGATGATCGCAGCTTCCCCTAAGGTCTTCACCACTTCCCAGATCGAGGCGCGGATGAAATTTGTGGCATCGTAGGCGATGGCCGCCTCGAGTCCCGGCGGCAGTTCTTTCTGGATCTCCGGAAAGATCTTGCGCACATCGGTGATCACGGTGAGCGGGTTTGCCGTCGGGGTGGCATAGACGCCGATGAATACGGCCTTTTGCCCGTCGAACGCCGAGGAGGAATCGGCGCTTTGCGGCCCAAGCTCGATTTCTGAGATATCGCCGAGCCGAACCAACGAATCCCCGCGCGCAAGCACAACGAGCTTGCCGAACGACTCTGGCGTCTCGAGCGAAGTCTTGGCGTCGATATTGGTCTGCACGAACTCGCCCTTCACCTGACCGGGCGCCGAGGTGAAGTTGTTGTTGGCGAGCGCCAAGCGCACGTCGAGCGGGGTCACGCCAAGCTTCGCCATGCGGTCAGGATCGAGCCAGATGCGCATGGCGAAAACCTGACCGCCGAGGATCTGCGCATTGGCCACGCCATTGACGGTCTGCAGCTTCGGCTGCACCACGCGCGTGATGTAGTCGGTGATCTGCGATGCGGTCATCACATTGGAGTTGAAAGAGAGGTACATCAGCGCGTAGCCCTCTCCCGTCTGCTTAGTGACGACGGAGTCGTTCGCCTCTCGCGGCAGAATGCTCTTGACCTGCGCCACCTTGGACAACACGTCGGTCATGGCGCGGTCAGGGTCAGCGTCGAGCTTCAGGTTGAGCGTCACCGTACTCACGTTCTGGGTCGAGGAAGCGGTGAGCGTGTCGATGCCTTCAGCGCTCGCCACCTGCTGCTGAATCGGAACGGTGATGAAACCCTGGATCAGATCGGCGTTGGCGCCCGGATAGGTCGTGGTGATGGTGATCGTCGTGTTCGACAGCTCGGGGTATTGGCGAATGGGCAGCTTGAAGCCCGCCTGCGCGCCGACCAGTAGGATCAGCAGGCTGACGACCGTCGCCAGCACGGGCCGCTTGATGAAAATGTCGGTGAAGCGCATGGGCTTACTGCTTCGGCAGCTCCGCCGGAGCTTTTAGCGCGCCCGAATTGTCGACCTTGATGGTGGCGCCTGGCTGCAATTTGAGCTGGCCGCTGGTCACGACCTTCTCTCCCGCGGTGACGCCTTCGAGGATGGCCACTCGGTCGCCTTCAGTCGGCCCGACACGCACGAAACGGCGCTCGACAGTAAGCTTAGACTCGGCGGGGATAGCGCCGGTCGGTGCAGCATCGGCGGCCGCGGGGGTAACGACCGGCTCGGCGGCCGCGGTCGGGGTTGGAGTTGGGGGCGGCGCGGGCTCGGGCGTGCTCTCCTTCACCACCCAGACGCTGTCGCCATAAAGGCCATAGGTGACGGCGGTGCGCGGCACAGTCACGAACTCGTTGGCGCTGCTGGCGAGCACTGCGACATTGGCAAACATGCCGGGCAGGAGCTTGCGATCGGGATTGGGCACGCGTGCTCTCACCATGAGCATGCGCGCGTCCGAGCTTAGCTTGGCATCAAAGGACTCGACCTCACCTTTGAACCGCTGGCCTGGATAGGCGTCGGCCGCCAGCTCGATCGTGGACCCTTTGGTAAACTTGGCGACACTCACCTCCGGCACCGGGAAGTCGACCCAGATTGGGTCGAGCGATTGCAGCCACACCAGCGACTGACCTGGGGATACGTATTGTCCCTTCTCCACATGGCGCAGCCCGAGCCTGCCGGCGAAAGGCGCGGTGATGGTCTTCTGTGTTATTACGGCTTCGACATGCTGCACGGAGGCAGCCGCGGAATCGCGCTTGGCGGTAGTCTGGTCGAGCGTCGACTGCGACACCACGCTGGTCTTTACCAGCTTCGACTGGCGATCATAGTCGAGAAGAGTCTGCTGCAGCGTTGCCTTCTTGTCTGCAAGGTCAGCCTCCTCGACCGAGGTGTCGAGCTTGACGAGCTTCGCGCCCTTGTCGACGTCCATCCCGCTGTCGAAGAAATAGTCTGTAACCATGCCGCCCAGCTGCGGCGCGACATCGACGCCCTCGATGGCGACCAAGGTGCCGATCGCACGGACCTTGTCGACCCAGCGCTCGGTCTTGGCCGGCTCTGCGGTGACCGTGGCCGGCGGCGGCACCATCTTGGCCATGAACTCGCCGATCATCTTCGGCTTGAAAACGAGGTTGAAATAGGCAACCCCGCCCAAGAACAGGCCGACGATGACCGCGGCAATGACGAAGCGCTTAATCATGGTGTTGTCGCCTTGAGCCCCTCACGCCGGAGCGACAGCGTCGATCCTAGCCATGGGAGAAGGCCAAATTGCGCCCCCCGTTTGGACGCAAGGCCTAAACGGGATCAGCCTCTTGGCCGTTTGCAAACCAGTCCGGGAACTCCCCTAAGCGCAGAGATATGCTCAAGATTCGCGGCTGAATTTGGACTGAGCGGATGCCGGCGTTCGTCCGAAAGTCATGGTCTCGCCGCATCTCTCGGGTCTATGGTCGCTCGCCATGACCATCACCCTTTATGACATTCATCTTTCCCCTCACGCGCGGGTGCGCCTACTCGCGGCCGAGCTCGACATCCCTCTCAACAAGGTCACGCGCGATCCCCGCACCGGCGAAACCCGCACGCCCGAGTACCTCGCCAAAAACCCTAACGGACGCGTGCCAACACTCGAGGAGGACGGCTTTGTCCTGTGGGAGTCTCCGGCCATCCTCAAATATCTCGCAGCCAAACGGCCTGACCGGGCGCTTTGCGGCGGAGACCCAAAGACGCAGGCGCTGGTTGACCAATGGATGTGCTGGTGGCTCGGCGGGCCGGAAGCCGCCATCGATACGCTCGCCTGGAAGGTGCTGATCAAGCCAAGGGTGTTCAACACACCCGGCAACGATCCCGGCATCATCGCCGATGCACACTGGCGGATCGACCGGTACCTGCCTGTGCTCGACAAGCAGCTGGAGGGCCGCGACTATGTGTTGGGTCCGCTCACCATCGTCGATTTCCTGATCGGACCGCGGCTCGATACGGCTCCAGCCATTCTCAAATTCGATACCAGCGGATATGCGAATATCAGCGCTTGGCGGGAGCGGCTGACGGCGAAACCCTATTGGGGCACCGCGTAGCTTTCGGTGTGCGCGAGTGAGGCCTATGAGCAGCCTTTATTGGCTTCGACCTTCTTGATCACGGCCACGTTAGAGCGCTCGACGTCATTGAGGGGCACGAGAGTAACGTCGTCGTATTGGCAGCCGGCATTGCCGAAGAACTTGATGCCCTTCTGCGTATGGAAGCAGTAGCCGCGCTCCTTGTAGATGGTGTTGCGCACCTCCCACAGGATCTGGCAGCTCAGCTGCTTCAGCTGGCTGGCCTTGAAATAATCCGAGTTGGTGCAGCCGATGAGCTCGTAGCAATTGGCCCAGGTTGGCGAAGACGTGAAAAGCACAAGCAGACCGAGACCAGCCGCCGTGATCAGACTTTGGGTTAGTGATCGTCGCCCGGTGTGTTCAGACGAATGCCCAATTGTCATGTCCACCTCCCGTGAGGTTAGCTACGGCGTTTGATAGAAATACAAGGCGCACAGCCCGCCGGTGCCGGTTGGGGCCTTCGAGCCCGAATAGACATTTATGCCGAGCTCGCCCTCGCCCGGCGACCAGATCACCACATAGGTCGCCGGCATCGCACACAGCTTGTTGCCGTTGAGCAGCTTGGGATTTGACAACGAATCCGCGGTGAAGACATCGCCAGCCACGTTCCTGCCGGAGCCTGACCAATCCCCAACGCGGCCCGCCTCATAGGGCTCAATGGCCAGGCTTTTCCCGTTGGCGAAAGTGATGCTGTAATCCTCGAGCACAATGTCGCCGGTGATCGCCATGGCCGTATTGCTGGTTGCCGCCCAGTTCACCGGATCGGCGCACAAGGGCGAGATGGCAAGAACCGCGAGCAGCGCCGCGAGCGCCGATGCAGGCACAGCGATGAAGCGCATGCACTCCTCCCCGCGGCATAATAGTTGATTTTTTGCATCACCGCAGCAGGCGCTAATCGCCGAGAAATGCTCCGAGCGAGCCGGCAATGTCGTTATGGCTTGCGGCAGGCCGGCTCGTGCTTGACGGTGAGGCGCTAGCGCTAGCCTGCTCCTCAGGCCCGCTGTTATCGGGAGGTGGCGGCGGAAAGCCTGTTGGGTTGCCGAACAGAGCGTTGGCTACCTTTCGGTCGAAGCCATAAAGGTCGGCGAAGGTCGAGACCTTGCCGGCGTCGTCAACTACAACTGTGAAATAGGTCATGTGCACGGGAATTGGCCGGTCGAGCGTCGCGGTGCTGTTTACGCCGTTATCCCATTCCTGTTTCACCTGAGCCGCCGACCAGCCCTTGCCCTCGGCGAGGAGGACGGCCGCGAAGTTCTCGGGGCGCTCCATGCGAACGCAGTCATGCCCGATCGCTCGCATCGGCTTGCCGAAGTATTTCTTCCGATAGGCAAGCGTGTCGTGCATGTAGACCGTGTGCTTGTTGGGGTACCAGAATTTCACCTTGCCGAGCACGTTGTCGGGCCCGCTATTCTGGGTGAAGGTAAAGGCCTTGATGTTCACGCGGCCCCAATCGCTGCTGCGCGGATCGATCAGTTTACCGTTATAGCTCACCGATAATTTGTGAACCTTGAGGATCGAATAGTTTCCGTCGCGGAGCGGCGGCAGCAAATTTTCGACCAACACTGTTTCTGGTGCGACCCAGTCCGGATTGAAGATGATGCTGGTCATGTCGGCATCGAACACCGGTGTCGCGTATTTGCTCGTCCCCACTAGAGTCTTGTCGGAGTAGATGGTCTTGCCGTCCTTGACGACGTAGAGCATGAACTCAGGCGAGTTGTTCCACACATAGACGCTGCCGAGGTCCTCGGGCATCCAGCGCCAGCGCTCCATGTTGACGATGATGCGCTTGATGTC
>JBKOUI010000352.1:0-2874 GCA_046723315.1 Pseudomonadota bacterium
GTGAAGAACTTGGCGTAGGAATCGCTGATCAGCTCGAAGAGCTCGGGAGTTCTGTTGTACCTTGCCGGCGCTGTGGCTGGTTGCACCGGTTCGGGATCGGGTGAGGTGGCGAATATGATAGGAAGCGCAGCCATGCCCGCACCACCATCGATGCCGGCGTGGTGCATCTTGATGTAGATCGCGAAGCCGCCGCGCTCCATGCCCTCGATCACATAATACTGCCAAAGCGGTCGGCTGCGATCGAGCAGGATCATGTGCAGTCGCGCCACCAGGGTTTCGAGTTGCTCGCGCGTTCCCGGCTTCGGCAAGGAAACGTGGCGGAAATGATACTCGAGATCGAGATTGTCGTCGTGGACCCAGACCGGATGATCGAGCTGGATCGGCGCCAAGGCCAGCTTGCGCTCGAAGAAGGGAACGAGATGAAGCCTGCTCTTGAGATGGTCGCGAAACGCTGCGAAAACGTTGGAATCTGAGGGAGGCGGATCGAATATCGCCAGGCCGGCAACGTGCATCGGAGCTTCCGGTGTTTCGCCGTACAGAAAGCTGGCATCGAGAGCTGACAACCTGTCCATGGTATCCTCCGATCGGTTTCCGAGCCTCAACCGCAGTGTCCAATCGGGTTCTGCACTCAAGGCGAGCTGCTCTTCTCCATGATGGTGGCCGGCTCCGAATGTTGACCCGCTACCCGCGCCCGCTCAAACCTCCAGCCATTCCTTCCGTATCGCGGCGTTGCGCGTCAGATCCGCAGGCGCGCCCTCGAAAACAATGCGACCGTGACCCATCACGTATACGCGGTGCGATATCCGCATGGCGATGGAGAGCTTCTGTTCGACGAGCAGGATAGCCACGCCACGCCGTGCGATTTCCGCGATCAGGTCGCCGACCTGATGAACGATGAGGGGCGCCAACCCTTCAGTCGGCTCATCGATCATGATCAGTTCGGGGTCACCCATCAGTGTGCGGCACATCGTTAGCATCTGCTTCTCGCCGCCCGACATGACGCCGGCGGCGGTATCCGCGCGCGCCGCGAGGTTAGGGAACATTTGCAGCATGTCGTCGAGCCGCCATTTGCCGGGCTTGCGCGGGTCCTTGATGCCGAGCATCAGGTTTTGACGTACGGTGAGGCTTGGAAAAATATCGCGGTGCTCAGGAACGTACCCGAGGCCGAGATGGGCGATGCGAAAGCTTGGAAGCCCCGCGATGTCGGTCCCCTTGAACCTGATGGTTCCCTGAGGTGGCACCTCGCCCATGATCGCTTTGACGGTCGTCGAACGTCCGACACCGTTCCGGCCCAACAGGCTTACGACTTCGCCAGCATCGATGCGCAGATCGACGCCCTGAAGGATATGGCTCTTGCCATAGTAGGCGTGCAGGTCCTTGACCTCGAGCATCAGGCCGCCTCCTCGCCAAGATAGGCTTCCTTGACCTTGGTATCCGATCGAATTTGGTTCGGCGTTCCGGTCGCAATGATGTGGCCATAGACCAGCACCGAAATTCGGTCGGCCAGTCCGAACACGACACTCATGTCATGTTCCACGATCACCAATGTCCGGCCCTCGGTGAGGCGACGAATGAGCGAAACAGCCCGCTCCGTTTCTGCGTGGCTCATGCCTGCGGTCGGCTCGTCGAGCAGGATGACGTCGGCGCCGCCGGCAATAGTGATGCCGATCTCCAGTGCGCGCTGTTCGGCATATGTCAGCAGCCCGGCCGGTACGTCGCGGCGTGCAGTGAGACCGATGTCCGAGAGTACCTGCGCCGTTCGTTCGCGGACCTCCTTCAGATTATCGATATTCTTCCAGAACGAGTAATGATGGCCGTCGGTCCAGAGCACGGCGCAACGCAGATTTTCCCATACGCTCATGTTGGCGAACACATTGGTGACCTGGAAGCTGCGCGACAGGCCGCGGCGATTGATCTGGTACGGCGGCAGACCGGAAATTTCCTCTCCGCGCAGCGTCACCGTTCCCGACGTCGGTTTGATGTAGCCGCTGATGAGATTGAACGTTGTCGATTTTCCCGCACCATTGGGGCCAATGAGCGCGTGCCGTTCGCCCTGCGCTACGCTCAAATTCAGGTCGCGGATGATCGAGATATTACCGAAGCTTTTCTGGACGTCCTTGATTTCAATGGCGGGCGCGGTCATGCGTGGTATCCCCTTTCATGCGCCGCCGTCAGCGCGTCGTCCCAGGCGCGCGCAAGCCTGCGCCAGGTCTCTCGCGCAACGAAAAATCCGCCGACGATAAGAAACAGGGCTATGATCCAAGTGATCGGACTCGAGGCGTTGAAGCTCATACCGAAGGCTTTGATATTGGGGTCATCGCCCGGATTTACGGTGTGATGCACGATAGTTTCGATCGCAAGAACGAGACCTGCGATCAATGCGAGCGTCGGAATGAAGGCTATCAAATAGGCTGGCAACACTTTGCCCAAAGTGCCGCTTTTGAGCAGCGGCCGGTGCATCATCAGGAGCCCTGTGATGCCTCCGGGCGCAAACGTCACGACCGCAATGAAAAACAGTCCGAAGTAAAGCTGCCAGACCGGCGTCAAATCGCTCAGGCTCAGAGACAGAACAGTCACGAATATCGCGCCGACAATTGGTCCAATGAAATAGCCGACACCGCCGATATAGGTCGAAAACAGCACGGTGCCGGACTGCACGGCGCCAAGATGAGCCGAGTTCGCGATCTCGAAATTGATGGCGGCAAGCGCGCCGGCGATACCGGCAAAGAAGCCGGCGAAGCAGAACGCAAAATAGCGAACGACGTGGGGGTCATAGCCAACGAACTGCACGCGTTCCGGATTGTCACGAACGGCATTGCACATGCGACCGAGCGGCGTACGCGTCAGCGCGTACATGGCGATGACCGCCAGCAG
>JBKOUI010000073.1:0-2407 GCA_046723315.1 Pseudomonadota bacterium
CCTCTTTAAGCCTCGCCCAACTTTAAGTAAGGTTGGGTTTGATCGATAGGTTCTCGCACCGGCTAGCACCAACAAGAGACAAGAGACCATTCCATAGAGTGGCACTGTCATACGGCTAGAGCAAAGTCGAGCGCATCAACCTAAACTGTCAACGAAAGGACCGTCGGTCAATCCGGCGGTCTTTTTGTTTGGGTGGATTCATCGGTCGATCAAGGCCTCGTGATATGCTTAGGCCAAAGCAAGGAGGGCTGGCATCATGCCCCGCGCGCCAGTTGGACCACATTTGATGGTGTGCTGATGAAGCCAGCCCAGTCATCCATAAGAGCACGACGCTTTTCTAGCTTGGCTCCGCGCTGGTAGGCGGCCGTTGTCTCGGATTTGTATTTATGCGCTAGGGCCGCCTCGCGAACGCCGTCCGGATAGTCCGTGCATTCCTCGGCCCAGGTCGCAAAGGTCGCGCGGAAGCCATGTACGGTGATGTGCCCATAGCCTATGCGGTCGAGCACCGCCAGCATGGCATTCTCGGAAAACTCCTGGCCGTCCGGGTTAGTGAAAATCAGGTCGCTCTGCTGGCCCTTGCTCAATTCGTCGAGCAAGCCGAGCGCCGGTTGAGAGAGCGGGACGAAGTGATCCTGGTCCATCTTCATACGGTCGCCGGGGATCTTCCACACGGGGCCGGTTGGAAACGTGCGTTCGATCTCGGTCCACTTGGCGCCGACGATTTCGTTCGTGCGGCAAACCGTGAAGATCAGAAAGCGCAGCGCCACCGCAGCGCGACCCTCGGCCTTTCCGAGTTCGACCAAGAATTGCGCGGCCTCGGCGTAGGGCAGGGCGGGGTGGTGCCGAATGACGCGCCTGGGACGCTTGGGAAGCTTTTCGCGGAGCTGCTTTGTAAGTTCGGCGGGATTCCGGAAATCGAGATCGTCGATGTTTGCGTTCTTCGCAATGATTGTCTCAATTCGGCCGCGCACTCGATTGGCAGTCTCGCGCTTGGCCACCCAGATCGGCTCAAGCAATTCGTGAACGTGACTCGGCTTGATCTCGGCGATCGTCAGCTTGCCGATTGTCGGATAGGCATATCGCTTAAGCGAGGATGGCCACTGGTCGCGGTGCTTCTCGCTCCAAGTCGACCACTGCGCCCGAATGTAGGCCTCGGCGCATTCCTCGAACGTTGGTGCCGCAGCCTGCGCTTCGACGGCCTTGGCCTGTTGACGGGCCTCGCGGCGTTCCCGGACGATGTCCACCCCGCACGTACTGCGGTCGCCCTTCACCCGTAGGCGGGCCGCATCTCGCGCGAGGCGCGCGTCCTTCAGCGAAATATCTTTGAACGAGCCTAGGCCGTGCCAGCGCTCCTTTCCGTCCTTCCAGTAACGGTAGGACCAGCTCTTAGCCGCTGGCCCGGCGACGATCGGGTAGAGCCCGTCACCGTCAGCATACTTGCCCGGCTTCGTTTCACGTTCGATGTCGAGCGGCCTCAACTTCCCAGCCATGTGTTTCTCCTATCAAAACCGTCCTCCGAACCTACGGGCCCAAGCTACGGTTTGCGCTTTGATTGTGAGGAACGACGGCGAACGAAGAAAGATAGCTTGCCGACGAAAGCGCTGATTTTACTGGGGATTCCGAACAGTGGAGAACAACGGAGAACAATGTACTGGCGGAAGGGGTGGGATTCGAACCCACGGTACCCTTGCAGGCACGCCGGTTTTCAAGACCGGTGCCTTAAACCACTCGGCCACCCTTCCAGCTCAGGAATTTCAGTCGCTTAGCGTAGGGCTGGCTCGAACGCAATGCGAACGTGGACCCGATTTTGAAAGAAACCCAGCGACGAGGACGCCAAAGCACTACTCCCCTGGTGCATCGAGCCCTCCTTGTGCTGTTGCCCATCACAGGAGAAACAACGTGGCTCACATGCGCGTTGTATGGAGCACTTCACACGCGCCAGGAAAATCGTGGGTGGCGGCATCGGCCGCAAATCCGTTCGCCGGCAGTTCGTCGGGCCGATGCTAGTTCTGGCCGGGGAGGCGTCGTCCCGGCACCGTTGCCGCAATTGGGAGCGGACGTGTATTTAGCCGAACGCCGCAGCCAGCAGGCTCGAGCACAGGAGCACGAAGCTGGCCGTGGTCAGGGCAAGAAATCCGTTGGAGACAATGTCGTGGTTGCGCATGATACACCTACCACTCAGATGCTCGTCCGAATTTATTAAAGCTTTCCGAATCCCTGGCCGGAACTACGAAGCTATTTCTCTGTCTGAAGTCCGGGCGAAATGCCCGAACCGCCAGCCGTTCAAAACTCAAGCTCTGGAACGATAGCCTTCAAATGCATGGGCAAGAAAAATGCCTGCGCTCACCAGGCCCATCACCGCTGTAACCGTCTCGATCATCGCACAAATCCTTTGCGCCCCTGCAAT
>JBKOUI010000168.1:0-12628 GCA_046723315.1 Pseudomonadota bacterium
GTTGTTCATGCGCGGGAAGGCCATGTCCGGCGCGCCGATCATGAGCGGCACGATCCAGTTGCCGAACCCGCCGATCATCGCCGGCATCACCATGAAGAACACCATGATGAGGCCGTGCGCGGCGACGAACACGTTGAACACTTCGGGGTCGCCGAAAATCTGCATGCCCGGGTTCATCAGCTCGAGCCGCATGGCGATTGACAAGATGCCGCCGATGACTCCGCCGCACAGGGCGAAGATCAGGTACATCGTGCCGATGTCTTTGTGGTTGGTGGAGTAGACCCAGCGGCGCCAGCCATAAGGATGCTCCTCATGATGGGCTACATCATGATGGACGTCGGTATGCGTGGGCTGTGCCATAGTCGTCTTCCTCTTAGTCTCGTCTATCTCTCAAACTCTCCTCGCTCGAAGCGAGCCTCTCGCGTTAGTTCTGCGCCGCCACGACGTTGCCGCCCTCGTCGCGCGACGCGCTGGCGGCCTTGGTCTTGGCCAGCCAATCGTTGAACTCCTGCTCGGAAACGACGCGCACCGCGATGGGCATGAAGGCGTGGTTGCGTCCGCAAAGCTCAGAGCACTGGCCGTAATACCAGCCCTCGCGCTCGGCCCTGAACCAGGTGGTCTGCAGCCGGCCCGGCACCGCGTCGAGCTTGATGCCGAAGGACGGCACCGCCCAGTCGTGGATCACGTCGTTGGCCTTGACCTGAACCTGGATGTTCTTGCCGACCGGCACCACGACCTCGTGATCGACGGTCAGGAGGCGCGGCTGGCCTTCCTTTAAGTCGGCGTCCTGCACGATGATCGAATCGAAATGAATGCCTTGATCGGGGTAGTCGTAGGTCCAGTACCACTGGCTGCCGGTGGCGGTGATGGTGAGGTCAGGCTTCGGGAAATCGTACTGCGCGAACAGGAGCCTGAAGGACGGAATGGCGATGGCGACCAAGATCAGGATCGGGATTACCGTCCAGGCGACCTCGATCGGGGTGTTGTGCGAAGTGCGCGAGGGCTGCGGGTTGGTGTTCTCGTTGAAGCGCCTCATCACATAGACGAGTAGGGCAAGAACGAAGAGAGCAATCAGCGTGATGATTATGGTGACATATGTATGGAACGAGGTGATCTGGTCCATGATCGGCGTGTTGGCGCGCTGAAAGCCGATCTGCCAAGGCGCCGGCTGACCATCCTTGGCGAGGGCCACGCCGCCAGAGGCGAGCATGGCAGCGACAAACATCACCATTCGATAGAAAATCGCCATCCCTTCACTCCTAAAGCCTGCTCCCTTACCGTCGCCGATTCCCGTCGAGAGAAGGGCGGCGGGCCTTTCGCCGTTGAGCGGGCGAGCCTAGCGTTGCCCATACCGCTTGGTCTAAGCAAGGGCGGCGCGGAAGAATCAGTCCCGAATAGATAGCGTCGCCCCCACCGTCGTTTTGCTGCCAAGCCTAGCGATCTCGCGGGGTTGGCGCTCTTTTCCGGTGTTAAAATCATAAACAATATACATTGGCAACACTCATGTGATTCATGCCGCGCTGCGGCATATGCACGCTCGCAACGCGACCTTTTCAAGCCGGGGAGTAGTTCCCGCAAGCCGATGCGTCGAAATTTAGCCCCAATACTCGGCGATGGCGGTTTTCCATGTCGCGCATTCTCGCTTCGACGCGCCTCCTCTCACAATCTAATGTGGCAAGACGCGATGGGCGCTTGATAAAGCGGCTGCGCCGGGTTCCCTGAACGCCATGCCTCTCCCGCCTTACGTCCGAGCTAATGTGCCGCGCGCGCGGACCGTTGCCACGATTCTCTTCGCGTTGGCCGTGCTGCCGGGCCTCGCTGGCCAAGGCGCGGCACAAACCGCGGCGCCGGATACAGGGTCCGAGGCGGCGCCGGCCGCCACCGGTCCCGGCAGCGTGGTGCGCGAGACCCACGGCGCCTGGCAAGTTTCCTGCCGTACCCCGCCGGGCGCCAAGGAAGAGAAGTGCGCGCTGGTGCAAAGCGTCACCGCCGAGGACAGGCCGAATGTCGGGCTGACCGTGGTGTTCTATAAGGCGATCGGCGAGGACAAGAAGCTGCTCCGCGTCGTGGTGCCGCTTGGCGTGCTGCTGCCTACCGGCCTTGGCCTCAAGATCGACGGCCAGGACGTCGGCAACGCACCGTTCCTCAAATGCGGCAAACGCGGCTGCGTGGCGGAAGTGGTGTTGCAGGACGAGGTCATCAACAAGATGAAGAACGGCGGCACCGCCATGTTCATCATCTTCGATACGCCCGAGGCCGGTATTGGCATTCCCGTGAGCCTGCAAGGTTTCGGCGACGCGCTCGCCAATCTGAAATAGACGGCCGGTCACCTCACCATGACGGCTTAGGCGCAAAAAATCGGCGACAGAGAAAGGAGACTCTGCCGCCGAAAACATCCGTCTTTGGGGGACGGACTCTCGTCCCATCCGTGCAGGGTAGCAGAAGGGACGATGACTTAGCCCCCATATGGTTAGCGCCTCAAGCGCGGTCAAGGCTGAGGCCAATCAGTTGCGCACGTGCCGCGTCTCCTTCAGTTCTTGCTTTAATTGACGTCAGAAACGACGATTGTCGGCTATCACTTCTTCCCGCATCTATTCTTGTCAGCCTTCCACTCGCAGACATCCGGTTTGGCCGCGCAGGCCATCTCGCTGAGATTGCGGCACGGATTGGCTGGCTTGCCAGCCTGCCCTGCCCCAGCGGGCGACGGCGGCGTTGCCGGTTTCGCTTCGGCCTCAGGCTTCGACTCCGAAGGAGACGCCGGCTTCTCCGGCTTCTTGATCTGCGGACCGGCGAGCATCTTCCAGGCATCGGGGTGGTCGCACCCGACCAGGCCAGGCCTTTGCGGATCGCCTTCAAGGCCGATGCAGCCCCCGTTTTCCACCGACTGAAGCTTGTAGATCACCTCGGCGCTGAGCTTCTTGTCGAGCGCGGTTTCGAGCGCCGAGATTCTCCCGCTCAAGGCAAGAAGCGTTTCTTCCAGATGCGAGATGTGCTGCTGCAAGCAGGCCATCCGGTCTTGGTCGTTCTTCATGTTGTCGCAATAGGGCAGGCCGATCGCCTGGGCCGGCGCGGCAGCGGCCAGCATGAATACCGGCGTAGAAAGTGCGGCGACGATGGCTGCGAATGCGCGCATGCGAATCTCCCTTTGGATGTCATTCAAAAGATGGCGCCCCGGCTTGCGACCTCGGCGCGCCTGGCCGTCAGAATGCGGCGGCGTCGAATATCTTGTCGATATCGCCGTGCCAGGGCCCATGAAAATCGGCGAGCAGCCGGTCGGCTGGCGATCGTCCGGTCTCGATGGTCTCGACCAGAGGATCGAGCCTACCGCGCTCGTCCTCGCCCTTGCGGTTTAGCCGCGCGCGACGGCGCAAGCCCTCGAGCGCGAGGTTGACCACGTCGCGAGCAACGTTGCGCAAAGTGAGCCCGCGAAATGGCGTAGCCAGACCAAACCGTGGCACCTGGTCGCGCAAGGATTGCCGCTCGTCGTCGCTCCAGTCTGCGATCAGCGAGACGGCGGCGTCGAGCGCCTGCTGATCGTAGAGCAGTCCCGCCCATAAGGCAGGCAAGGCGCACAGCGCGCCGAACGAGCCGGCGTCCGCGCCGCGCATCTCGAGATATTGCTTCAGCCTGACATCGGGGAACAGCGTGGTGAGATGATCGGCCCAGTCGTCGAGCGTCGGCCTCACGCCGGGGAGTGCCTTGAGCTTGCCGGCCATGAAATCCCTGAACGAAGACCCCGCGACGTCGATATAGCGCCCGTCGCGATAGACGAAATACATCGGCACATCGAGCGCGTAGTCGACATAGCGCTCGAAGCCCATGCCTTCTTCGAAGGCGAAAGGCAGAAGACCGGTGCGGTCGGGGTCGGTGTCGCGCCACATCTCGGCGCGGTACGACTGAAAGCCATTTGGCCTGCCGTCGGTGAAGGGCGAGTTGGCGAACAGCGCGGTCGCCACCGGTTGGAGCGCGAGTCCGACGCGGAGCTTGGCCACCATGTCGGCCTCGCTTGCGAAATCCATGTTCACCTGCACCGTCGCCGTGCGGAACATCATGTCGAGGCCGTGCTTGCCGCGCGTCGGCATATAGCGCTTCATGATGCGGTAGCGCTCCTTCGGCATCATCGGCGTCTCGGCCAGGGTCCACTTCGGAGAAAAGCCTAGCCCGAGGAATCCGATGCCGAGCTCGCCGCCTACCTCCGCCGCCTCGGCCAGGTGTTGGCGGATCTCCTCGCAAGTCTGGTGCAGCGTCTCGAGCGGCGCGCCCGATAATTCGAGCTGACCTCCAGGTTCGAGGCTGATGGCTCCGCCTTTGGGACAGTCCTTGCGGCGGAGCGCGATGATGTGTCCCTTCTCGGTGACCGGGTCCCAGCCGAAACGATCCTGCAAACCGTCGAGCAGCGCGCGGATGCCCCGGTCGCTGTCGTAAGGAACCGGCGCGTGGCTTTTCCGATAGAAGCCGAACTTCTCGTGCTCCGTGCCGATGCGCCAATCGCTCTTCGGCTTGCAGCCCGCCTCGAGATAAGCGGCGAGTTCGTCCCGCGAGGAGATGATGGGGCTTTCAGGCCCGCTCACCCGTGTCGACATGAGGAGAAGCTCCGCTTGGTTTGCACGAAGTCAGGCCGGACAGCGAGGTTCCGGGCCCGGGCGTAAAGGGGCGCCTTTATGGCGCTCTCTCTGCGGGCCTGACAAGGCCTTACCGCCAATCGCCAAGTGCGGCATTGACAAGCGCGAGCGCCGCGACCGCTGCGGTATCGGCGCGCATCACGCGTGGTCCAAGAGAAATCGGAAGCACGAAAGGCTTTGCCAGGAGCGCCGCGCGTTCCTCGCGATCGAAGCCGCCTTCGGGCCCGATCAGCACGGCGAGAGGTTGCTGGCCGGCATGTGAAAGCGCCTCGATGGGCGAGGCGTGAGGCGCGACCTCGTCGGCGAAAATCAACAGACGCTCGTCGTCCCAATCGGCAAGCACTTTTGACAGTTTCACCGGCTCCATCACTTCCGGCACGTGCAGGATGCCGCATTGCTCGGCGGCCTCGATCGCATTGGCCAGCATGCGATCGCGCTTGACCCGCTCGGCCACCGTGTGGCGCGTCATGACCGGCCGAAGCGCGCTCACCCCCATCTCGGTCGCTTTCTGTGCCATGTAAGCGAGGCGAGCGCGCTTGAGCGGCGCGAACAGATAGTGCAGATCTGGCCCGTTCTCTTGCGGCCGCGTCTGGTGGTCGAGGGTAAGCTCGGCGCGCTTTTTGTGGACGACGCTAAGCTCGGCGCACCACTCGCCGTCCTTGCCGTTGAACACCAGAACCTTCTCGCCCTCGTGTAGCCGGAGCACGTTGCCGAGATAGTGCACTTGCTCCTGATCGAGTGCGACCGTGCCCCGGCCCTTAAGCGGGCACTTGACGAACAGGCGCTGAAGCTTATGGGCCATAGTGGGAAGGGCGGGGCTGACGAGCTAAAAGCGTCAAACACATGATGGCGTCAAACACATGACACGTCCCCTGCCCCAAGGCAAAGCCAGCGCCGTGGCCGACGCGGGCCTGGGCAACGTCGTCGATCGCTACGCGCCACGCGCATTGCTTCCCTACCTGCGGCTTGCGCGCGCCGACCGGCCAATCGGCTTCTTCCTGCTTGCCCTCCCCTGCTTCTGGTCTGTCCCGCTCGCCTCGCGCAGCCTCGGCGATGCCTATCCCGACCCGTGGCTGTTGCTGTTGTTTGCCATTGGCGCCATCGTCATGCGCGCGGCGGGATGCACCTATAACGACATCGTCGATCGCGAGATCGACGCCGCGGTCGCACGCACGCGAGGGCGTCCCCTGCCGAGCGGGCAGATCACGCCCAAGGCGGCGCTCATCTTCACGGTCGTACTCAGCCTGATCGGCTTCGCCGTGCTCATGAGCTTCAACAGGATCACTATCTTGCTCGGGCTGTGCGTCCTGCCCATCGTGGCGCTCTATCCCTTCGTCAAAAGATTCAGCTATTGGCCGCAAGCTGTGCTCGGTCTTGCCTTCAATTGGGGCGCGCTGCTTGGCTGGCCCGCTGTGCTCGGGCGGCTCGATTGGGCGCCGGTGGTGCTCTATGCCGGCGCGGTATGCTGGACCATCGGCTACGACACGATCTACGCCCACCAGGACCGCGAGGACGACGATCTCACCGGGCTAAAATCTACAGCGCTCAGATTCGGTCGCGCTACCAAGCCTTGGCTCGCCCTGCTCTATGGCGTGGCCTGGGTTGCCATCACCGCCGCCGGCCTCATGGCCGCCGCAGGGACCGCCTTCCTGCTGGTGATGCTGCTCGCCGCGGCCCAGCTTGCCTGGCAGGTCGCAACCCTCGATATCGACGATGCCGACAACTGCCTCAAGCGCTTTCGCTCGAATCGCGAGTTCGGCCTACTCGTGCTTGGCGCGATCCTACTCGATATGGCGCTGGCGGCGCTGACCTGAAGCCTGAAAAAGCAGCAGGCCCCGGAGCAGTTGCTCCGGGGCCCGCGTGACGCCTTGCTGTTAGCTTCCCCCCGTTTTCGGCTGCCTTGAGGCGGCCTTGATTGCGACCATGCTGCCAGAGAAGTTTTCCGAACCGCTTAACGGACGTTGTTAATGTCTGGTATGCGGTGATTACCTCACTACATGGTTTAAAGAGGGTACCGAAAAGTTTAGAGAGTCTTGCGCAAGAACAATGACCTCCATCAAACCTGCCGAACGTCCCCTCGCGCCCTTCTCTCTCGATGAGGACTATGCGCTTCTGAAAGTGGCGGTACGCGACGCGGGCGAGCTTGCGCTTACCTATTTCCGCCGGTCGATACTGGTGAAGCGCAAGATGGACGGCACCGAGGTGAGCGAGGCCGACCTCGCCGTCGATACCGCGCTTAAGCTCGATCTTCTGACCAAGCGCCCCGGCTATGGGTGGCTGTCCGAGGAGACCGAGGACGACCAGGAACGGCTGAAATGTTCGCGCGTGTGGGTAGTCGATCCGATCGACGGCACGAGCGCCTTCTTGCGCCACGTGCCGGAGTGGACGGTCTCGGCGGCGTTGGTCGAGGACGGACTGCCGGTGATGGGCATCGTCTTCAATCCGGCGACCGGCGAGTTCTTCCACGCCATCAAAGGGCGCGGGGCCTTCCTCAACGATCAGCCGATCAAGGTGAGCGACCAGGCTACGCTCGAGGGTGCCTATCTGATCGCCAGCGGCGGTCTGTTCAAGAAGAAGATCTGGAAAGAGCCGTGGCCTGAGGTGAAGACGAAATGGGTGAACTCGGTCGCCTACCGGTTAGCGCTCGTCGCCTGCGGCAGGGCCGACGCCACCATTTCCCTCTCAACTAAGAGCGAGTGGGATCTTGCCGCCGCTGCCGTGTTGGTCGAAGAGGCTGGCGGACTTATCACCGATCATCGCGGCGAAGAACATCGCTACAATCTTGCAACTCCTCGCTTCCCGAGCTTGGTCGCCGCCGGAGAGAAGCTGCATCCCCTTCTGATCGAGCGCACGCGGCGTGTAGACCTCTGACGTGCGATTGGGCAGAGTGGTACTCGTCTGCAGGGGAAGGACCAAACATGACTGCAAAGGACGGCGCCAAGAAAGGCGCGCGACAATTGCTTCACCTCGTATTCGGGGGCGAACTCACGATGCTCGACAGAATCGAGTTCAGTGATCTCAAGAAGCTCGATATCGTCGGCATCTATCCCAATTATGCGCAAGCCTACGATGCCTGGAAGGACGCCGCCCACCGCACGGTGGACGATGCGCATATGCGCTACTTCATCGTGCATCTGCACCGGCTGCTCGACCCCGAGCACGACTCGAAGGTCGGGGCCGAATAGCGCAAATAAGGCAAGCGGTTTTTCGCCTTAAAGGCTCGCCCGGGCACGTGCTAGAAAGCGTCAGACGGCGGCTGCGCCCTTGAGCCGGGGTGCCGTAATCGGGGAAAATTTTGAAAGACCAACTGTTCAGGGACGTCAGCACTATCACGCGGAGCGCCGACGAGCTCCAGGTCGAATATTCGACCGGCGAGATCGTGCTGCGCATTTGGCGCGAGCATTTGCGGCCGCGGCTTCCTCTGCTGCTGCTCGCCTCGCTCGCCATGATTCTCACTGCCGCAACCACCGGCGCCATCCCCTTCCTCATCCAGAAGACCGCCGATGACGTGTTCGTCGCCAAGAACCAGCAGATGGTCTACTGGATCACCGGCGCGATCGTGGTGGTGACGGTGATCAAGGCCATCGCCGAATATGTCGGCGACGTCACGGTGAACTATCTCGGCAATCGATTCATCGCCGATCTCCGCATCCAGATGTTCGGCAAGCTTGCCCGCGCCGATCTGGGCTTCATCCAGACCGTGCATTCCGGGCGGCTGCTCTCTGGTTTCCTCAACGACGCTACGCTGATCCGGGCCACCGCGAGCCGCTCGATGGTCACGCTCGGCGAGAATTATCTCAAGGTCATCATTTTGGTCGCCACCATGTTCTACATGGATGCGCGCTTCTCGGTGCTGATCCTCGTCTTCATGCCGATCGCCTGGTTCATGCTGTCGCGCCAGCGCCGCAAGATGCGGAAGTCGACCTCCAAATCGCTGCAGGAGACCGGCGATCTCTCGGCGCTCATTACCCAGACTTTGCGCGGCATGCGCATCGTGCGAGCCTATCGCCAGGAGGATCGCGAGGAGGCCCGCGCGGCAACCGCCATCAATCGCGCGCTCGAATTCACCATGCGCGGCACGCGCGCCCGCGCTTTGTCCAGCCCATCGATCGAGCTTCTCACCGGCCTCGGCTTCGCCCTCGCCATCTATTTCGCGGGCACCAAAGGCGTGCGCGGCGACCTTACACTCGGTCACTTCATGGGCTTCATGACCGCGGCCTTGCTGATCTACACGCCGCTCAAGAGCGCGGCCACATTGCAGACGCAATTGCAGGAAGGCGTGGCCGCCGCGAGCCGGGTGTTCGGCGTCATCGATCTTCAAGTCCACCTTACCGAGGCCCCAGACGCGAAGCCGCTCACGCTGGAGCGCGGCGAGATCGAGTTCGGCAATGTCTCCTTCGCCTATGAGAAGGAAAATCCCGTTCTCCGAAGCGTCAACCTCATCGTGCCTCCGGGCCGCACCGTGGCGCTGGTCGGCCCGTCAGGCTCGGGCAAGAGCACGCTCGTCAATCTCGCGCTCCGATTCTTCGATCCCGACCGCGGCAAGGTCATGATCGACGGGCAGGACATAGCCAAGGTGAAAATCGATTCGCTCCGCGACGCCATCGCGCTCGTGACGCAAGACCCGGTCCTGTTCGATGACACTATCCGCGCCAACATCGCTTACGGCACCAAGCCCACGGATGAGGCTCAAGTGATTGCCGCAGCCGAGGCCGCAGCGGCGCACGATTTCATCATGGCTTTGCCCAAGGGCTATGACACGCGTGTCGGAGAAGCCGGTGGCCTGCTCTCCGGCGGCGAGCGGCAGCGCATCGCCATCGCCCGCGCCATCTACAAGGACGCGCCGATCCTCCTCCTTGATGAGCCGACCAGCTCGCTCGACTCCGAGGCAGAGGCCAAGGTGCAGGCCGCGCTCGAGGAGCTGATGCGTGGGCGCACCGTGCTGATGATCGCGCACCGCCTTTCGACCGTTAAGAAGGCCGACCTTATTTGCGTGCTCGACCAGGGCCGCATCATCGAAGTCGGCCGTCATGATGAACTTGTTGCCAAAGGCGGCCTCTATACGAGGTTGCATCGTACGCAGTTCGGCATTGCCGGAGGATATGCGGCACCTCCGCCCGAAGATCAGGGCCAAGAGGCGGTCGCGGTGGCCGGCAAATAGCCTTCGCTAGACCGGTATGTTGAAACGGCTGCTAGTATCGAAGCCCGCCGTAGCCATCGGCAGTGCGCTTGCCGCGGCCTATGTGCGCTTCGTCTACGCGACGAGCACGATCAAGCGCGATCCTGCCGATACCGACGCCAAGCTGTTCGACCAGCATCCGCAGATTCTCGCCATGTGGCATGGGCAGTTCCTGCTCTTGCCCAAGCTCAAACCCAAACGTCCGGCAGACGTGCGCGCCATGGTTTCGCGCCACGGCGACGCCGAGATTATCGGCGCGGTTTTGCAGAAATTCGGTATGGACCTGATTAGGGGCGCCGGCGCGGGAAAAAGGAAGCGTAACCGTGGCGGCGCCACCGCCTTGCGCGAATCTTTGCGCGCGCTTTCGAGCGGCGCCACTGTCGCGATGACCGCCGACGTGCCGCCTGGCCCCGCGCGGAGGGCTGGCGAAGGAATCGCCACGCTCGCCGCATTGTCCGGGCGTCCCGTGGTGCCGTTCGCCATCGCCACGCGGCGCTTCCTGGCGCTGCCGACCTGGAGTCGCTTCACCATCAACCTGCCCTTCTCGACGATGGCGATTGTCATCGGCAATCCAGTGAGGGTTGCGACCAGCAATGATGTCGAGTCGATCGAGGCCGGAAGGTTCGCGATCGAGCGGGCGCTCGCCGAAGTCACTGCCCGCGCCTATGCTTTGGCCGGCGGGGTTGATCCATTGAACATGCAAGAAGCCACAAAGCCCGGTCTGTCGCTCAAAGCCTATAGGCTGCTTACGTCGCTCGCCGCGCCGTTCGCGCCGCTGATCCTTGCCTGGCGGACGCGACACGGCAAAGAGGAGCCTGAGCGCCGCTCGGAACGCTATGGCCACGCCAGCGCCCCGCGCCCCAAAGGCTTCCTTGCCTGGTTCCATGCCTCGAGCGTCGGCGAAGCCAACGCTGCGCTTCCCGTGATCGAGACCCTCGCCGCCGAACGGCCCGAGCTGCGCATGCTGCTCACCACGGCCACGGTGACCTCGGCACGGCTCGCTCGCTCGCGGCTGCCGAAGACTGTGGTGCATCAATATGTGCCGCTCGACAACAAGGGCTATGTGCAGCGCTTCCTGCACCATTGGCGTCCCGACCTCGCCGTGCTGGTCGAGTCGGAAATTTGGCCAAACCTCGTGCTCGAGACCAAGGGCGAAGGCATCCCGCTCCTGCTCATCAACGGTCGCATGTCCACGAACTCGTTCAAGCGCTGGCGCCGCCGCCCGGGCCTAAGCCGTCCCCTGTTTTCGGCCTTCGATCTCGTGCTCGCCCAGAATGATAGACTCGCCGAGCGCTTCGCTCAGCTTGGCGTGGCGCGCACGCTCGACGTCGGCAACCTCAAGGCCGACGCGCCGCCTCCGCCTGCCGATCTTCCCGGCAAGAGGCGGCTTGCCGCCGCGGTCTCCGGCCGCACCGTGTGGCTTGCCGCAAGCACTCATCCCGGCGAGGAGGAGTTGGTCGCCGAAGCGCACAAGAAGCTGAAACAAGAGCAACCCAACCTGCTCACCATCATCGTGCCGCGCCATCCCGAGCGGGGAAAGCCGATTACTGAAGCTCTGCGAGCCGCTGGCCTCACCGTTGCGCTGAGATCGGAGGGGCAACTGCCGGAGCCTGCAACCGACATCTACGTGGCCGACACGATCGGCGAGCTCGGCCTGTTCTATGCGCTCTCCCCGATCGCCTTCGTGGGCGGGTCGCTGGTCAGCCGGGGCGGCCAGAATCCGGTCGAACCGATCAAGCTCGGCGCTGCGGTACTCACGGGCCCGAATTGGCAGAACTTCCGCGATTCCTACACCGAGCTGCTCAAGGCACGCGGATGCAAGGAGGTGGGCAACGCTGCGGCTCTCGCCGACGCGGCGCTTGGGCTGCTCAGAGATGAGGACGCTCGCAGAGAGATGGCGAGCCGCGCGGAGACGGCGATCGCTGCCATGAGCGGGGCCTTACCCCGCACGCTTGCCGAGCTCGAGGCCTACCTGCCACCCAGGACGAATTTAAAACATGCGTCTTGAGACGCCGTCCTGGTGGTACCGCGACAAGGGCGTGGTTGCCTCCGCGCTCACACCTCTGGCCGCGCTCTACGGCAGGATCGCTGAGGCGCGCGCCGCGCGCATCACGCCTCACCGCTCGCGCCTGCCTGTGATCTGCATCGGCAATTTCACTGCCGGCGGCGGCGGCAAGACGCCGACGGCGATCGCTGTCGCGAAGCTGCTCAAGGAACTCGGCGCGAAGCCCTGCTTTCTCACCCGCGGCTATGGCGGCGTGAGCAAAGGGGCGGGGTTCGTAAGCAAAAGCATGAGCGCTGGGGAGGCGGGTGATGAACCTCTGCTCTTAGCCGAGCACGCGCCGACCATGGTTTCCGCGGACCGTGTCGCCGGGGCCAAGGCCATCGAGGCCACCGATGCAACCGTGATTGTCATGGACGACGGCTTCCAGAACCCAAGCCTCGGGAAAGACCTCTCGCTCATCGTGGTCGATGCGGCATCAGGTATTGGCAATGGCCAGATGATCCCAGCCGGCCCTCTGAGAGCGCCGCTCGATCAGCAGATTGCGCGCGCCGACGCGCTGCTCGTCATTGGCTCAGGCGACAAGGCGACGCCCCTCGCCGACGCCTTCAAGGCCCGCGCCAAGCCTGTGCTCAAGGCGCGCATGGCACCCACGCAAGATGCGCGCTGGCTCGGCGTGCTTCCGGTGATCGGCTTTGCCGGCATCGCGCGGCCCGAGAAGTTCTTCGCCACGCTGAAGTCACACGGCGCGCGGGTTATCGACGAGCGGTCCTATCCCGACCACTACCGCTACAGCGCACGCCAGGCACGCAGCCTGCTTAGAGA
>JBKOUI010000265.1:0-9624 GCA_046723315.1 Pseudomonadota bacterium
CTACTGCCCAAGGTGAACAAACCGTAGGCGCGGCCAACCGAGGTGGCGCTTGCAATATCGCCGCTGTTCTCGATGCTGTTGGGCTATCGGTGGCTGCATCGACGAGGATGCCGAAGTTGTTGTCGCCTCCGCTTGCTGCAATGTCGCCGCTGTTGACGAGGCTGACGGGGCTGTCATCGGAGGCCTCTATACTAATGCCAGTAACATCTTCATCATTTCCTATGACGGTGATATTGCCGCCGTTGACGACGTTGACTGGGCTGGCGTCAGCGTTGGCATCTGCGTAGATGCCTCTGGCGCGGCCGGAGAAAGAGCTGTTGGCCCTGGCGAAGATGTCGCCCTGATTCTCAATGGTGATGGCATTACCTTGGTAATAGGCATGGGCACTAATACCGACGGCGCCTGGTCAGCCATCGCGGCGATGTCGCCCGTGTTTTCGATGTGAAGGTCGCTGTTCAGTCCGAACGTGTTGGCACCAATGCCCTCAGCGAAAAAAGCGTTCGCGGTGATGTCGCCGCTGTTCACGATGCTGATTGGACTGTCCGCGCCGCGGATCTCGGCGCCGAGCCCGTGGGCAAAGCCCGGGGGAAGTATATCCCCAGTTGAGGTGATATTGCCGAGGTTCACAATGGTGATGGGGCTGTTGTCACCAAGGGTGCCGGTAACGACGCCGAAGGCATCGCCAGTGGCATTGGCCGCAGTCAGAGTGCCGCTGTTGTAGGCCGCGATAAACTCATTGTCGTTGTCCGTGGTGAGCTGGATGACAGCGTCGGCCGCTGGGGGGTTGTTGGACCGGTCGTAAACGTTGACGCAGGAGATGTCGTCACCGGGATTGATGATCGCGATTGGGCCCGGCGGAGGAAAGGTGCCTGGCGGACACGTCGCGTTGGCATGCGCCGGCGACCGCGTAAGCAGGCTGCCGAGAATGAGCGTCGAGGCGAGCGCGGTGCCGAGCAGCAGCGATTTGCGGTCGGCGCGCCCAAGCTGCCTTAGGATGGGCCGGTTCTGGGGCAGCTGAAGCAACATGGGCGCACCGAAGCGTGCGCGCCGGAGTAAGGCGTCCTCGATAATGCGGGCGTCCCACCAAGCCCCCAAAGCCGGCGCCCGCCGCCGCCGCCAAGGGCGCAACAGTGCGTCGCAGCCCAGTTTTCAGCCATTTTCTGAGTCGCGACTAGTGCAGCCGGGCAACAGTTCCGCATAAAGGTCGGGGACTGATTATCTAGGGCCCGTCTTGAGCTTGCAGCTAAGGCATTTGATTAGATGGCGCTTACCCGCTCATCCGCTGCAGCGCCTGAGCCGCAGCTTTAGGCGGAGACGTGTTGGCTCTTCACGTAGGAACCCGGTGCGTCCTCGATTGGCTTGAGCGGTCCCGCGGCGGGATCGCGCGCAGGTACCTTCTCGCCAGAGTAAAACGCAAGCCACGCTGTCCAATCAGGCCACCAGGAACCCGGCGTCTCCTTCGCTTGCGCGATCCATTCCTTCAGCGTTGGAGCCAGGCCGCCCGACCAATATTGATATTTCTTTTTCTCAGGCGGATTGACCACGCCTGCGATATGGCCGGAGCCCGCCATGGTGAGGCGCACAGGTCCGCCGAACAGCTTGCTGCCGCGGAATACCGACAACGCTGGCGCGATGTGATCCTCCTTGGTGAAGAGCTCGTAGACTGGGATCTTCACCTTACCGAGATCGAGCCTGACCCCGCCAAGCTCCATCTCGCCCTTGCTCAAGCGGTTCAGATGATAGAACTCGCGCAAATAGAAGGCGTGGTTCGCCGCCGGAAGCCTGGTGGAGTCGGCATTCCAGAATAGAAGGTCGAAGGGGAAGGGCTTTTTGCCGAGAAGATAGTTGTTGACGACATAAGGCCAGATGAGGTCGCGCGGACGAAGCATGTTGAATACGGCCGCCATGCGCGAGCCGTCGAGATAGCCGTGTTCGGCCATCATCTCCTCAAGCGACTTGAGCTGCGAGTCATCAATGAAGACGAGGAGATCGCCGGCCTCGCTGAAATCGACCTGCGCGGCGAGGAAGGTAACCGAGGCGATCCGGTCATCTCCCTTGGCAGCCATGTAGGCGAGCGTGGAGGCAAGCAGCGTGCCCCCAACGCAATAGCCAAGCGCGTTGATCTGACGAAGTCCGGTCTGCCGGTTGACCGCATCGACCGCGGTGAGGATGCCTTCGCGCATGTAGTCCTCGAAGGTTTTCCGCGCGAGCTTGGCGTCCGGGTTGACCCAGGAGATCAGGAACACGGTGAAGCCCTGATCGACCGCCCATTTGACGAACGACTTCTCCGGCACGAGATCGAGGATGTAGTACTTGTTGATCCACGGCGGCACGATCAGCAGCGGCCTGTCGTACACCTCGCCAGTGGTTGGGGCGTACTGGATGAGCTGGATGAGGTCGTTCTGGAACACGACCTTGCCTGGCGTGACGGCAAGATTCCGGCCGATCTGGAAGGCCGACAGGTCGGTTTGGCTGATGCGCAGCAGGTCCTTTGATTGCTCGAGGTCCTGGACGAAATGCGCCATGCCCTGCACCAGATTCTCGGCATTGGTAGCGAGCGTGGTGCGCACGACCTCGGGATTGGTCAGCGGGAAGTTGGATGGCGACAGCGCAGACAGCACTTGGTTCAAGTAGAACAGCGCCTTCTTGCGTGTCTTCTCGTCCACCCCCTCGGTCTTGCGCGTGACATCCTCGGCCCAGCGCGAGGTGATCAGATAGGCCTGCTTCCAGAAGTCGAAGAACTGGCCGTTAGACCAGTCGGGATCCTTGAAGCGATTGTCACCAGGCTCCGGCACGACGACCGGCTCGACGTCCTCGCCGAGAAACCGGCGCACCGACCGCCCCCAGAGATCCGCGTAACTCTTGAATAGCTCGCTCTGAGCCTGAACCAGCTTGCCGGGATCGGCGACCCAGTGGCGTGCAATCTCGCCGAGCGATTTTGCCGCCTCGCTAGCCTCCGAAACGACGTTGTATGGACCCTGGCCATTTGATCTCTCGGCCATGGTAGAGACGGCTTTGGCCCCCTGGTCGAACAGGCGGACCATATTCTTGGCGAGGGCGTCGAACTGATCGATACGATATTGGTGCGTCCCTGCTTGCGCGGGGCTCTTGTTAGTTTCCTGCATCAATTTGTCCTTGTTTTACCCCCGTTTAACCTCGCCGAAGCCACCATGCCGGAGGACATTGCTCTTGCCCTCGGCTTTCGCGCAAAGGCTCATTGTGCTATGCAATATAACAAAGGACGCGCGATTGCCAATCGCCAGGGGGATCACAAGAACAGACCTCTAACGTGATGCTGCGCATGCTGCCTCAACTTGCCTCACGCCTTCTCGCTGCGCTGGTCCCCTTGGCGCTCGCGGCCTGCGCCGACACGCTCACGTCCGGCCAGCCGTCAATGGTGTCCAATGCCGAGCTCCAGCGCGACTACGACAAGACGATGACCAAGACCGAGCAGGCTGCCGCCATTTCCGATCTCGCGGAGGAGAAGGCGAAGCAGGAGCAAGCAATAGGCCAGAATGGTTCGAGCGCGACGGGAGGCCCAGCGCCCACATCGATCTCACCGGCATCCGCTAAGGCTAAGCCCACGGCTCAGGCAACGTCGTCCAAAACCGCAGCACCGGTGACCCCGTCTAACCAGGCGTATTAGAGGCTCCGGTTCGGCTGGAGCTTGCCCCATGGGGCGCTTTTATGGTTCAAGTGGAACCCCTTAAGGGGTCCGATCGGGGTGGGGACCCGCGCGTCCGTGACTAGCGATTTTCATAGAATCAAGCGGCTGCCGCCTTATGTCTTCGAGCAGGTGAACAGGCTCAAGGCCGAGGCGCGTGCGCGCGGTGACGACATCATCGATTTCGGCATGGGCAACCCCGACATGCCGACGCCCGCCCACATCACCGCCAAGCTGATCGAGACGCTGCGCGATCCGCGCACCAACCGCTACTCGGCCTCCAAAGGCATTCACGGTTTGCGCAAGGCGCAGGCCGCCTATTACGCGCGCCGCTTCGGCGTCAAGGTCGATCCAAACACGCAAGTCGTGGCGACGCTCGGCTCCAAGGAAGGCTTTGCCAATGTGGCGCAGGCGATCACTGCGCCGGGAGATGTGATCCTCGTACCGAACCCGACCTATCCGATTCACGAGTTCGGTTTCATCATGTCGGGCGGCGTGATCAGGCATCTGCCGGCACGCACCGATTCCCAATTCATGGCGTCGCTCGACAAGGCGGTGCGCCATTCGGTGCCGAAACCGTCCGCGCTCGTCCTCAATTATCCGGCTAATCCGACCGCCGTCGTTGCCGACCTCGATTTTTATCGGGAGGTGGTGGCGTTTGCGAAGAAGCATGAGCTGATCGTGCTGTCGGACCTCGCCTACGCTGAGATTTATTTCAGTGGTGAGCCGCCGCCCTCGATCCTTCAGGTGCCCGGCGCGGTCGACATCGCTATCGAGTTCACCACGCTGTCCAAGACCTACGCCATGCCTGGCTGGCGCGTGGGCTTTGCCGTCGGCAACGAGCGGCTGATCCACGCCCTCACGCGGGTGAAGTCCTATCTCGACTATGGCGCCTTCACGCCGATCCAAGTCGCTGCCGCGGCGGCCCTCAACGGGCCGCAAGGTTGCATCGAGGAAATCCGCGCCATCTATAAGCGCCGGCGCGATTGCCTGGTCGACGCCATTACCCGTGCCGGCTGGCCGATCCCGTCGCCGCCTGCCACTATGTTCGCCTGGGCGCCGATCCCGGAAATGTTCTCGCATCTCGGCTCGCTCGAGTTCTCAAAGCTGCTGCTTGAGAAGGCAAGCGTCGCGGTGTCGCCTGGGGTGGGCTTCGGCGAGTACGGCGAGGGTTATGTCCGTATTGCGCTCGTCGAGAACGAGCAGCGCATTCGTCAGGCCGCGCGCAATATCCGTAAGTTCCTGACGGAATCGGCAAAGTCGCTGCACAACGTGATTCCTATTGCCTCGAAGGCTAATAGGTCGTTCTGATCCTTCCCCATGAATGATGGACTTAGGGTAGGGCTGGCAGGCGTCGGCACGGTTGGCTCTGGTCTGTTGCGGCTGCTTGCAGCGCGCAAAGGCGAACTCTCCGCTCGCGCCAGCCGGGCGATCGAGGTGACGGCAGTCTCGGCACTGAACCGCCACAAGAACCGCGACTGCGATATCTCGCAAGTCCGCTTCGTCAACGATCCCATCGCTCTTGCCAAAGACCCTGACATCGACGTGTTCGTCGAGCTGATCGGCGGCGAGGAGGGCGTGGCCAAGGACTCGGTCGAGGCTGCGCTTGCATCGGGCAAGCACGTGGTCACCGCCAACAAGGCGCTGCTCGCCCATCACGGCACGGGTCTCGCCGCGCTCGCCGAGAAGCACGGCGTTGCCCTCAATTTCGAGGGCGCCGTGGCCGGCGGCATCCCCGTGGTGAAGGTGATCCGCGAGAGCCTGCAAGGCAACAATATCGGTCGCGTCTACGGCATCCTCAACGGCACCTGCAATTACATCCTCACCTTGATGGAGCAGGAGGGCCGCAGCTTCGCCGACGTACTGAAGGAGGCGCAGAAGGAAGGCTATGCCGAGGCCGATCCGACTTTCGACATTGGCGGCTTCGATACCGCGCACAAGCTGTCTCTCCTCACGAGCCTCGCTTTCGGCACGCGCATCAGTTTCGAGTCGGTCTATGTCGAGGGCATCGAGAGCATCACGCCTGCGGACATCGAGGCGGCGGGAGACCTCGGCTACCGCATCAAGTTGCTCGGCGTGGCACTCCGCACCGACAGCGGCATCGAGCAGCGCGTGCATCCAACCATGGTGCCTAAGGACACGGCCATCGCCGAGGTCGATGGGGTCTTGAACTGTGTGGCGATCGACGGCGATTTCGTTGGTGACGTCACGCTGGTCGGGCCAGGCGCGGGCGGCGGGCCGACCGCCTCCTCGGTGACCAGCGATCTGATCGACATCGCCCGCGGCCATGTGCTGCCCCCGTTCGGCACCAAGGCGAAGAACCTAAGGCCGTATAAGCGGGCGCAGATGCGCGCCCATGAGGGCGGCTACTACATCAGGCTTTCGGTCTATGACCGCACTGGCGCGTTCGCTGCGATTGCCAGCCGCATGGCGGAGCAGGGCATCTCGATCGAAAGTATCGTTCAGCGCCGCCCGAGCGCCGAGCTGCCCGGCCTTAACCTCCGGTATGAAGGCTCGTCGGCCAACGTGGTGATGATCACCCATCAGACCACCGAGGCTGCGATCCGCAAGGCGCTCGCCGCCATCGAGCGGGACGGCCATGTCGACGCAAAGCCACAGATGATCCGCATCGAAAAACTGTGATACTGAATAGGTAACCCTACAGGCGACGATAAAAGATCGCGTGAGGGAAGGGAGAAAACGCCCGTGTCGAAGGCTCACGCCAAGACCGAGATCGATCGCGCTTTGGCGCTCGACATCGTTCGCGTCACGGAGGCGACGGCCGTGGCCGCCGCGTTGTGGCGGGGTCGAGGCAACGAGGCTGCTGCCGACGAAGCGGCTGCCGCCGCCATGTATCGTGAGCTTGCGCGGCTCCCCATCGAAGGCGTGGTCGTGGTTGGGGAAGGGGAGGAGAACGAGACACCGCTCCTCTATATCGGCGAGACGGTCGGCGCAGGCGAGGGATCGGGGCTGAAGGTCGACTTGGCCGTGGACCCGGTCGAAGGCTCAACCCTCTGCGCCAAGGCGCTGCCGAATGCGCTTTCGGTGCTGGCACTTGCGGAGCGCGGCAGCCTGTTGAAGGTGCCGACCATCTATATGGACAAGATTGCCATCGGCCCGGGCTTCCCCGAGGGGCTGGTGGATCTTGACGCCTCCCCAACCGACAATCTCAAGGCGCTCGCGCAAGCCAAGGGCGTGCCGGTGAGCGAGATAACGGTCTGTATTCTCGACCGGCCACGCCACGCCAAGCTGATCGAGCAGGTGCGGGCAGCTGGAGCTGCGCTCCGTCTGATCGGCGATGGTGATATTGCCGGCGTGATCCATGTGACCGAGCCGCTGGAAACCGGCATCGACATCTACATGGGGGTTGGTGGCGCGCCGGAGGGCGTGCTTGCCGCCGCGGCGCTCGCCTGCATCGGCGGGCAGATGCAAGGGCGACTGGTCGCGGCAAACGAGCAGCACCGCTCAAGAGCCCGCGCGGCGGCTATTCACGATCTCGGCCGCAAATACACCATGCGCGACATGGTGATGGGCGACCTTTCCTTCGCCGCAACCGGCATCACCGATGGATCTCTGCTCGAGGGCGTGCGCTTCACCCGCGAGGCCGTATTCACCCACACCGTAGTGATGCGCGCCTCCACCCGCACCGTGCGTTGGATGAAGACCGAGCACCCAGACCTCAGCAAGTTCGACTGACCCGGGAATAGCGCGCGAATCAGCTTACACTTGCCGCTTCGATTTAGAGCAAAGTTGAAGCGTGGCGGCGTGACGGCAGCCTTCAAATATATCACCGCCGGTGCTGGGGACGCCCGGGCGCTGCTTGGCGTGGAGCAGTCGGCGCGCGGCTATCGCTGGGTCGAGCGGCTCGACGCGGGCCGGGACCTTACAGCCACGGCCATCTCCCAGGCGCACGCCTTGCCGGAGCTGCTTGGCCGCGTTCTCGCTGCGCGGGGCGCGGACCCCCATACCGTCGCGCGCTATCTCGATCCCACGCTTCGCACGCTTCTGCCCGATCCTTGCCGTCTCCAGGATATGGAGAAGGCGGCGGAGCGCTTTGCCTCCGCTATCAAAGCCCGGGAGCCGATTGCCGTGTTCGGCGACTACGACGTCGACGGCGCAGCCTCGGTCGCTTTGGTCGAGCGATACTTGCGGGCTCATGGTCAAAGCGCTGCGACCTATATCCCCGAGCGGCTCACTGAAGGCTACGGACCGTCTCCCTCAGCGCTCGCCGGGCTCGCCAGAGAGGGTGCTCGCCTCATCCTCACCGTCGACTGCGGCACCACCGCAGAAGCTGCCATCGCCGCTGCCAACGCGGCCGGCGCCGAGGTCATCGTCATCGATCATCATCAGGCCGACGAGGCAATGCCCCCTGCTTACGCAGTGCTCAATCCGAACCGCCAGGACGACATCTCTGGTCAGGGCCATCTCGCGGCTGCGGGTGTCGTTTTCCTATTCCTCGTGGCGACGACACGCTCTCTCCGTCGCGAAGGCTATTATCGCGAACGCCCTGAACCTGACCTCCTCGGCCTCCTTGATCTCGTGGCCCTTGCCACGATTTGCGATGTCGTGCCGCTCAAGGATGCGAACCGCGCTTTCGTAGCCCAAGGCCTTAAGGTCTTGCGGCTTCGGCATAACCAAGGCTTGCGCGCTCTGGCCGACGCTGCCCGTATCGATGAGGCACCGACCGGCTACACGCTCGGCTTTATCCTGGGCCCGCGCATCAATGCCGGAGGCAGGATCGGTGCATCGAGCCTTGGTGCGAAGCTGCTCGCGCTCGATGATGAGGTCGAGGCCCGCGCCATCGCGGCGAGGCTTGAGGCGCTGAATGCCGAGCGCCGAGCCGTTGAAGAGCGCATGCTCGAAGAGGCCTTCGCTCATGCCGAGTCTGCACTGGCGGTCAATCCCGGGCGCGCTTTGCTCTTTCTAGGCGCCGAAGGCTGGCATAAAGGGCTGCTCGGCCTGATCGCCGGCCGCGTCGCGGAGCGCTTCCGGCGCCCGACATTCGTAGCGGCGCTCGAAGCCGACGGGACGGCGACCGGGTCGGCGCGTTCGATCGCCTCGGTCGATCTTGGCGCCGTGGTCAGAGCTGCCGTGCACGAAGGACTGCTGATCAAAGGCGGCGGTCACGCCATGGCTGCTGGCTTCAAGCTCGAGCGGAACAAGCAAGATGCACTCGAGGCATTTCTGCTTGAGCATCTTGCAGGGCCGGTGGCTCAAGCCACGTCCATCCGCCAGCTCGCGATCGACGGCGCGCTTTCATCGAGTGGTGCGACAATCGAATTGATGGATCTGCTCGATCGCGCCGGACCATATGGACCGGGCCACCCAGAGCCACGATTCGTCTTTCCCGCGCATCGCTTGAGCCGCGTCCGCTGCATTAAGGATGTGCACGTACGTTGTACGTTGCAAAGCGCTGATGGCGGACGCATCGAGGCTTGCGCCTTCCGTGTCGCAGATTCGCCGCTCGGAAAACTCCTGCTGAAAGGCGAGGGGCTGCCGTTTCATGTGGCGGGATATCTTCGCCGCACGAGCTGGCAGGGACGAGAAAGCGTCGAACTCATGATCGAGGATGCCGCCGATCCTCGCGGGAACGCGCTCTAGCCCGGATTGTTGCGACGCCCGTTAAAGCTTTCTATATGACGGGCTCAGCCGGTACGCCCCCTTCGTCTAATGGTCAGGACGTCAGGTTTTCAACCTGAAAACAGGAGTTCGATCCTCCTAGGGGGCACCAATAAATCAAGGGGTTAGGTTCTTAAGCTCTTGGCTTGTTACATAGTTGTTAATTACCTTTTAGATTGGCCGGGGGTTTTCTGCCGAAGCGTGATGAGCTTGCCGGGTCTGCGTTTTCAGCTTCCTCAAAAGCGCCGAGAGCCGTCGCGTGATCGGCCACCAGCGCGGTGACTCGATGCCATGTGAGTAGTGTGGACAAACAAGCCCCGCCCCATTGATCGAGAATGGGG
>JBKOUI010000057.1:0-6247 GCA_046723315.1 Pseudomonadota bacterium
GTGCTGAAGGCTGGGTCGAGCCTGAGCAGGCCAAGGCCACCAAGATCGACGCCGAGACCTCGGGTTTCGCCGACGGAATGCTCGTTCCCTCGCAACGTGCGCGCCTCGTCCGCTCCAAGATCAGCAGCCTCATCGCCGAGGCGGCTGAGCCATTCGGCGATCTCGACGAGCTTGCGCGACTTGCTGAGCGCTTCGCTGAAAAGCGCGTAGTGCTGCTTGGCGAGGCCACGCATGGCACAGCGGAGTTCTACGATGCGCGCGCCGCAATCACCGAATTGCTGGTCGCAGAGCATGGCTTCAACATCGTTGCGGTCGAGGCGGATTGGCCGGATGCGGCAGTTTACGACGCCTTTGTTCGGGGCTTTCCGCGGCCGAAAGTGCCGAAGCGGGCTTTCATCCGCTTTCCAACCTGGATGTGGCGCAACGAGCAGGTGGCCAGGGTCCTCGATGGCCTTAAAGCCATCAACCAAACGATTAGCGACCCCAACAAGAAATGCGGCTTCTATGGCCTCGACGTGTACAGCCTCGGCGCTTCGATTGAGGCCGTGCTCCTCTATCTCGACGCGGTCGATCCGGAGGCGGGGCGTGTGGCGCGCGAGCGCTATGCTTGCCTCACACCTTGGCGCGCCGAGCCGGTCCGCTACGGGCGCATGGCTCTGTCGCGCGGCTACGCGGTATGCGAGAAGCCGGTGATCGACGCGCTGACCGATTTGCTTCACAAGCGGCTCGACTATTTGCAGCGTGACGGTGAGGACTTCTTCAAGGCCGAGCAGAATGCGCGCATCGTCGCCGCAGCGGAGCAATATTACCGGGTGATGTATTACGGCGACGCGGTGTCGTGGAATCTGCGCGACAAGCATATGTTCGATACGCTCGACCGCCTGCTCGCCCATCGCGGGCCCAACTCAAAAGCCGTGGTTTGGGCGCATAACTCGCATATCGGCAATGCCGAGTTCACCGAGATGGGGCAGGTGAGAGGCGAGCACAATATCGGTCAGCTCTCTCGCGAACGCTTTGGCGAGGACGCGGCGCTGATGGGCTTCGGCACCGGTCGTGGCACGGTTGCCGCGGCATCTGATTGGGACGGGCCGATGGAGATCAAGCGCGTGCGGCCGGCCCGCGACGATTCCTACGAAGGCCGCTCGCGCGATGCGAACATTCCGGCCTTCTTGCTCGAGACCGGCAAAAGCGAGCGTGTGCGGACCGACCTCGCCGAGCCTTTGCTCGAGCGCGCCATCGGCGTGATCTACCGGCCAGAGACCGAACTCCTGTCGCACTATTTCCAGGCCGAGTTGTCCCGGCAGTTCGACGCCTGGATCTGGTTCACCGAGACAAGTGCTGTTGCCGCGCAAACGACTGCCGCCGCCTAAGCCGGCGGACCTGACGAAACCTATCCTTCCGGTCTGTAATCCCCGCCTCGCCTTACTCCATTCATATCATTGCTGTTTTGTAACGAGTGGTGCGCTTGCGCCCGTGCTAAAAATGAGGGGCCGAGGGAATACGGACAAAAACAAAAAAATGAGATCGCGTTGGCTCACGATCTTGGTCGTCGCCGGCCTGGCGGCCGGAGGCACCTACTATTATTGGCACAATCATACCGACTCCAAGCTCGACATCCAGACCGTCGCCGCCAAGAAGGGCGACGTGCGCCGGGTGGTCTCGACTTCAGGCGCGGTCAGCGCGTTGATCAGCGTCGATATCGGCTCGCAGCTTTCCGGCAACATCAGCGAGGTCAATGTCGACTACAGCACCGAGGTGAAAAAGGACCAGGTGCTGGCCCGCATCGAGCCGTCGACCTTCGAGACACGGGTGCGCCAAGGTGAGGCTGCCGTCGCGGTTGCCAAGGCCAACGTGTCGTTGCAGCAAGCGGCGGTCGAGCGCGCCGAAGCCAATCTGCACAAGACCGATCTCGACCTGCATCGCGCCCAGGAGTTGGTTGTCAGGGGCGCAGGCGCCCAGGTCACCCTAGACACGGCGCTAGCCGCGCAGCAAAGCGCACAGGCCGATCTCGACAGCGCCAAGGCGAATCTTGAAAACGCCAAGGCCAATGTCTCGCTCAACGAAGCGACGCTCGACAGCGCCCGCATCGACCTCGAGCGCACCTATATCCGCGCGCCGCTCGATGGCGTGATCATCGATCGCACCGTGCAGGTCGGGCAGACCGTGGCGGCAAGCCTGTCGGCGCCCAAGCTGTTCACCATGGCGCAAGATCTCTCCCAAGTGCAGATCCAGGCGCAGGTGGATGAGGCCGATATCGGCCAGATCGCAAGCGACAACACCGTGACCTTCACCGTCGACGCCTATCCTGACGTGACGTTCGAAGGCAAAGTCCAGCAGATCAGGCTAGCGCCCGTGTCGCTCGCCAACGTTGTCACCTACACGGTGGTGATTGGCGCCGACAATCCAATGGGGCGCCTGCTTCCGGGCATGACCGCAAATGTCGAGATCGTCACTGGCGAGCATAAAGGCGTGGTGACGGTGCCAAACGAAGCCCTGCGCTTTCAGCCGCGCGGCGCCGTGCAGGAAGCTCTGGTGCGCGACTCTTCGTCAACCGGCGCGCTGCAAGTGGCTTCCGATGATCGCAGCGCGCGCATGCTGGCACGGCTCAAGGATCAGCTCGAGCTGAGCGAGCAGGATGTGAGCAAGATTAAGGTCGCCCTCGAGGCCGAGTTCGCCGCCATCAAGAGCGCGGGCCCTCCGGGCGCTGGCGCGTCGCAGCAGGACATGCGCGATCAGGCCCGCATGCGCGTCGCCAAGGTGCTGCGCGCCGTGCTGCCTTCGGAGAAATATAAGAAATACGAGGAAATGCAGCGGCAGAGGCCCACTGGGCCACGGCGGGCCACGCTCTGGACCTTTGAGAACGGATCGCTCGTGCCGCACGATGTCCGCCTTGGCCTTGCCGACTCCAGCGTCACCGAAGTGGTGCAGGGCTTGCCTGAAGGCGCGCAAATCGTAACGCGAGTGCGCGAGCTCGCTCCGTGAGAATTGAAGTTCAACAAGGCACACGGCGCTATGCAGCGCCGGCACTGCCGCCGCAGCAGATCGTGGCGCGCGATCTGGTCAAGACCTACCAACTCGGCGGCAGCACCATCGCAGCCCTTCAGGGGATCAGTGTCGAAGTTAGCCGCGGCGAATATCTCGCGGTGACCGGCGCGTCGGGATCAGGCAAGTCGACCTTCATGAATCTGGTCGGGGCACTCGACACGCCGACGAGCGGATCGCTCAAGATCGAAGGCCGCGAGCTCGGCGGGCTCAGTTCCGACGAGCTTGCCAGCTACCGCAACGAGAAGATCGGCTTCGTCTTCCAGAACTTCAATCTGCTCGCACGTACCAGCGCGCTCGACAACGTGGCGCTGCCCATTCTCTATTCGCGGCATGGCCACAAGGGCGCGCGTGAAAAGGCGAAGGAGTGCCTAGCCAAGGTCGGGCTCGCGCATCGTGAGGCGCATCAGCCCACCGAGCTTTCCGGCGGACAGCAGCAGCGCGTCGCCATCGCCCGCGCGCTGATCAACGATCCGCACATCATCCTCGCCGACGAGCCGACCGGAGCGCTCGACAGCCACACTACCGATGAGATCATTGGCCTGTTCGAGCAGCTTAACGCCACCGGCATCACCGTGATCATCGTCACCCACGAGCCCGACATCGCCAAGCGCGCGCATCGGCGCATCACCTTCCGCGACGGCGAGATTGTGAGCGATGTGACATGAACGCCCTCGCCTCCTGCAAGGTCGCCATCGCCGCGCTGAAAGTGAATGCGCTCAGGAGCTTCCTTGCCATGCTCGGTGTGATCATCGGGGTCGCCTCGGTGATCGTCATGGTGTCGGTGGCGACGGGCGCCGGCCAGGCCATCGAGGACCGCATCAAGGCGCTCGGCACCAACGTGCTGGTTGTCATGCCGGGCTCTTTCACGTCTGGCGGGCGGCGCGCCGGCGAAGGCACGGCGCTTGCCTTGTCGGAGGCCGATCTTGCGGCGATCCGCACCAAGGTGCCGAACGTCGCTGCAGCGGCAGGCACAGTGAGCGGCTCGGCGCCGCTCGTGGTCGGCGACGCCAACTGGACCACCTCGATCACCGGGGTGAATGAGGACTTCCTGGAAGTGCGCGACTGGCCGGTGGCCGAAGGCCGCAGCTTCACCGATACGGAACTTCGCGCTGGCGCCAAGGTCGCCATCCTCGGCGCCACCACGGCGCGCGAGCTGTTCGGCACGGCGCCGGTGATCGGCGAGCAGATCCGCATCAAGAATGTGCCGTTCACCGTGATTGGCATCCTGACCAAGAAGGGCCAGTCGGGATGGGGTGGCGATCAGGACGACACCGCGCTCGTTCCGCTCTCAACCGCCCGCCGCCGCCTGTTCGGCGCCGAGCAGACCGTGCCGGACAATCTCCGCTCGATCATGGTCGAGGTCTCCTCGGCCGGGGAGATGAACGAGGCGCAAGAGGAGATCGAGACACTGCTGCGCGAGCGCCGCCACGTCCGCTCGGGCGGCCCCGACGACTTCCAGGTGCGCAACATGGCGGAGTTCATCCGGGCGCGGAGCGAGACGCAAAGCATCTTGAGCCTGTTACTTGGCGCCACCGCCGCCATCTCGCTGGTCGTGGGCGGCATCGGCATCATGAATATCATGCTCGTATCGGTCACCGAGCGCACCAAGGAGATCGGGCTGCGCATGGCGGTCGGTGCCCGGCGGCGCGATATCCTCAGTCAGTTCCTGATCGAGGCGGTGACGCTGTGCGTGACCGGCGGGCTGATCGGACTCTTGATCGGCGGCAGCGCCGCGCTCGCCATGGCGATCTGGGGCGAGTGGCCGATCGCGCTCAGCCCTAGCCTCGTGGTGATCGCGCTGGTCTCGGCCGGACTGGTCGGCGTGTTTTTCGGCTATTACCCGGCCCGCCGCGCCTCGCTGATGAACCCGATCGACGCGCTCCGCTACGAGTAGCTCGCTACGAGTAGGCTCTAGGCCGCGCGCTTCACCTCGTTGCCTTCGCCGAGCACCACCACGGTCGGGTGGTAGTTGCGCGCCTCCTCGGCCGGGATCTGGCAATAGGCGACGATGATCACCGTGTCGCCTTTCTGCACCAGCCTGGCCGCGGCGCCGTTGACCGCAACATCGCGCGAGCCGCGCGGCGCCTCGATGGCGTAGGTGGTGAAGCGGCCGCCGGTCGAGATGTTCAGCACGTCGACCTGCTCGTGCGGCAGGATCCCCGACAGGTCGAGCAGGTCGCGGTCGATGGCGATCGAGCCCTCGTAATCGAGATCGGCGCCGGTCACGGTCGCCCGATGCAGCTTCGACTTCAACATGGTGAGAAGCATTGGTCGCGTCGCCTTGGGTCGCGGGAGCTGTGCTCCCCGCGCATATAGATCATGCCCACCGCCGTTGCAATGCAGCACGACTCCGCGGGCTGACAAGGCACGCGCGCACTCGCTAATGTCCGGCACGCTCGCACCTCCGTAACGCCAGCAAGCACAAGGACCGCATTCATGCCCAGTTTCGACATGCTCACCATCGAGATCGATCCCTGGATCGCCGCGGCTGTCGTCGTCGCCACCGCCTGCACCGACGCGATCTATGTGCTGTTCACCAACGCCGTGGTGCGCCGCCGCCGCCTGCCCGCCGCGAGCTGGAGCAGCATCTGGTATTTGCTGTCGTCGTTCGCCGTCATCAACTACACGCACCATTGGAGCTATGTGATCTTTGCGGCGGTGGGCTCGTTCATCGGCGCCTATTTGACCATCACCTTCCTGCATCCCGGCCCGACCTATCCGACCCAGCCGCCCGGCTCCTCGCCGGCGTGATGGTCTCCTTTCCGTGTCATCGCCCGGCTTGACCCGCCTACGTGGGCCGAAGCCTTCGATGGAACCGATCCGGCTGTCGCTTCGGCGGGCGAAGGCCCGGGCGATCCAGTAACCCCTGTGGCCGCACTTAGCGCGAGGCCGGTGTTTACTGGATGCCCGCTTTCGCGGGCATGACAAGAATTCTTGCCGGACGGGGCCCGCAAGGCATGAGGGGGGATGGCGCGCCGAAAAGCGCAAACCTATGGTTCGTGCCTCCTTGCGGAGACACGCTGGCGCCTCTCGGCGCGCCAATCACGGCGTCCATACGGCGCCGGGCCTCGCTTTAGTCCGGTCCGTCACGCTCGAACGCGCCGACCGATCCTTCAGCTGGCTCCCAGCAGGACCTCCTATTGGGTCCGGGAGGAGCTCCGGCACCGCCCGAGCGCTCATGTTGCGTACACGAGCCCGCAGG